>JAHECB010000009.1 GCA_024641925.1 Betaproteobacteria bacterium | reverse complement strand
GTGTTCAGCGACGGCGTGGTGCTCAATCCCAACGGCACCATCACCGTGCCCGCGGGTGTCACCCAATTCACGGTCCAGGTGCCCACCACGCAGGACACGCTGCTGGAAAGCGACGAGACGCTGCGCATCACCGTGGGCGGTGTCAGCGCCATCGGCACCATCATCGACGACGACCACAACGCCGCGCCGGTGGTCACCGACGGCACGGCCAGCGTGTCCGAAGAAGGCCTGGCCGGCGGCCTGCTGGACAACAACGGCAACCCGGTGGACAGCACCGATGCCAGCAGCACCAGCGGCCGCATCACCCTCACCGACCCCGAGGGACAGGCCCTGAGTGGCGTTGTCCTGACAGCGCCCACCGCCGCCCTGAGCAGCGGCGGTGTCGAGGTGGTGTGGCAAGGTTCGGGCACGCAGACCCTCACCGCCACCGCAGGTGGACAGACGGTGGCCACGGCCACCATCGATGGTGACGGCAACTACAGCTTCACCCTGCTCAAGCCGCTGGATCACGCCACAGGCCAGGGCGAAAACATCAAGACGCTGGACATTGGCGTGAGCGCCAGCGACGGCACGACCACCGGCTATGGCACGCTGCACATCAACGTCGAAGACGACGCCCCGGTGGCGGCGAACATCACCCATGTCATCAACCTGGCACCCAGCCACACCAACATCATGGTGGTACTGGACGTTTCAGGCTCGATGTCCAATTCCAGCGGCATGCCCGGCCTGACACGTCTGCAGGTGGCGGTGCAGTCCATCAAGACCATGCTCGACCGTTACGACGAGCAGGGCGATGTGGCGGTGCGCCTGGTGACCTTCTCCGGCAACGGCAAGGC
Source organism: Betaproteobacteria bacterium (assembly GCA_024641925.1). Taxonomy (GTDB): domain Bacteria; phylum Pseudomonadota; class Gammaproteobacteria; order Burkholderiales; family Burkholderiaceae_C; genus Rubrivivax. The sequence continues at coordinate 37,130 of JAHECB010000009.1, read as the reverse complement.
GCAAGGCGAAACCTGGACCACGGTGGCACAGGCCAAGGCCATGCTGGCCAGCCTGCAGACCGGCGGCAGCACCAATTACGACGACGCACTGGCCGATGCCATGGCCGCATTCGGCTCGCCGGGCAAGATCGACGGCGCCACCAACGTGTCCTACTTTGTCACCGACGGCGTGCCCACGTCGGCCTCCGGCGACTCCAACAGCCTCACGGGCAGCAACAACACGAACAAGTCGGACCTGGGCATTCAGGCGGCAGAAGCGCGTGAATGGGTGGCTTTCCTTGAAGCCCAGCACGTGGTTTCTCAGGCTTTCGCCGTGGGCGCAGACAGTTCGGCTTCCGCACTGTTGCCCATCGCCTTCGACGGTGTTGCAGGACAAGCCATCACCCCGGTGAAAGTCAGCAGCTTCTCGGACCTGCCCGCGGCGATGACCGACAGCGCAGCGCCCATGGCCAGTGGTCACTTGCTGGCAGCCGGTGCCGGTGCCCTGGGCGCAGACGGCGGGCATGTGCACAGCTTCAGCGTCGACGGCGTGACCTTCACCTTCGACCCTGCAGCAGGAGGTGGCGCTGGCGCCATCGACGCCAGTGCCCAACACGCATTCAGCTACGACAGTGCCACCCATACGCTGACCGTGGACACGCTGGCCGGAGGCCGCTTCACCGTGGACCTGGACGACGGGGCCTACACCTACCGCGCCAGCGCGACCGCGCCAGCCGGGTTCATTGAACGCTTCAGCTACGCGCTGATCGACAACGACGGCGACACGGCCTCGGCCGACGGCCAGGTGCAGATCGCCGGGGCCGCAGAGCCGCCACCGCCACCGCCACCACCCGCCAACCACGCACCCACAGTGGGCAGTGCCAGCCTGCACGTGTCCGAAGAAGGCCTGGCCGGTGGACTGGCTGACAACGTGGGCGCACCGAGCGACACCACCAACGCCACCACGGCCAGCGGCAAGCTGGCCATCAGCGACGCTGACGGCGACCGCTACAGCGTGGTGCTGACGGCCCCCGCCGACGCGCTCAGCAGCGGCGGTGTGGCCGTGACCTGGCAGGGTTCGGGCACACAGATGCTCACCGCCAGCGCTGGCGGGCACGTCGTGGCCACGGCCTGCATCGACAACCAGGGCAACTACAGCTTCAAGCTGCTGGCCCCGGTGGACCACGCGCAAGGCGGCGGTGAAAATCTGAAGACGCTGGACATCGGCGTGGCCGCCAGCGACGGCAAGGCCACCGGCACCGGCACCCTCACCGTCAGCATCGAGGATGACGCGCCGCAGGTGGGCAATGCGTCAGCCAGCCTGTCAGCCATCAACACCAACGTGATGGTGGTGCTGGACACCTCGGGCTCGATGGGCCAGGCCGCGCCTGGCCTGGGCATGACGCGGCTGCAGGCCGCCATCAAGTCCATCGAAACACTGCTGGAACGCTACGACGAACAAGGCGACGTGGCTGTCCGTCTGGTGAGTTTTTCCAGCGAAGGCAAGGCCATGGGCGACTGCTGGACCAGCGTGTCCCAGGCCAAGGCCCTGATGGCCAAGCTCTGTGCGTCAGGCTCCACCAACTACGACGACGCGCTGGCCGACGCCATCACCGCGTTCGGTTCCCACGGCAAGATCGACGGCGCGCAGAACGTGTCGTACTTTCTGTCGGACGGCGCACCCACCATGGCGTCTGGCGACTACAAATCGTTGTCGGGCAAGAGCAATACAGACGCCAAGGACATCGGCATCCAGGCTGGCGAAGAAAAGATCTGGGTCGAGTTTCTGAACCAGAACCATGTCAACAGCTTTGCGCTAGGCATGGGTGGCGACCTCAAGGACGCGGCAGCGCTGAACCCGATAGCCTATGACGGCCGCTCGATGACCAATACCCAGGCCACGGTGGTCAGCAATTTTGCCGACCTCTCGGGCGCCTTGCAGCAGACGGCCACCGGCACGGCCTGCGGCAAGCTGTTCGGCACGGCCGCAGGCGACGGCGCCTTGGGTGCCGACGGTGGGTACGTGCACAGCTTCACGGTGGACGGCGTCACCTTCAACTACGACCCCACGGCCAACCAGGGCCACGGCGGCGTCAGTGCCAGCGCACCGCATGACTTCCACTTCGACGCCAGCACCCAGACGCTGAGTGTTGTCACCCAGGCCGGCGGCCGGTTTTTTGTCGACATGGATGGTGGCGGCTACAGCTACCAGGCACCGGCCAATGCGCCAGCCCAGTTCAACCAGACCTTCGCCTTCACGTTGGTCGACAACGACGGCGACATGGCCGGCGGCAGTGGCAGTGTTGTGGTCGGCCAGCAGCCGGCACCCGACCCCAACGTGCCCGACCATGGTGGCAACAATGGCTGGGGCAACGGCGACCAGAATGCGCCGGGCAACAGCGGCAGCCACAACAATGCCGAAAACGCGATGACGGGCGGACAGGGCGATGACCACCTGCAGGGAGGCAACGGCAACGACATCCTGATCGGCGGTGGCGGGAACGACCAGCTCTGGGGCGGCCCAGGGTCGGATGTGTTCAAGTGGGATCTGGCCGACGCCGGCAGCCCGGGGCATCCGGCCATCGACACCGTGCATGACTTCAACATGGCCGCGCCCGGTGCAGGTGGTGACGTGCTGGACCTGCGCGACCTGCTGGGAGGCTCCATGGCCGGCGGTGACGTCGACAAGCTGGCGATGTACCTGGATATCGACACGCAGTCACAGCCCGGCAGCACCGTGCTGCATGTCAGCACCCAGGGCGGATTCGAGCAAGGCCAGTTCACGCCGCAGGCCGAAGACCAGCGCATCGTGCTGGAAGGCGTGAACCTGCCCGACGCGTTGTCGATGGCCGCAGATGCAGGCGAAAGCCAGATGCTGCAAGAGCTGATCAACCGCCACAAGATTGACGCCGGTCTCTGACGCCGGCGCCGACACCGACACACCTGTTGCAACGAGGTTCGTATGCCGTATGCCGTTCGAAATGCCCAAGGCCAGCTCACCAGCCTGCACCGCCACGACCCCGGCGTCGGGGAAGCCATCGACGCTGACGACCCCGAGGTGCAGGCTTTTCTGGGCTTGAACTCAGCGGCAGGCGATGGCGCCGACACCAGCAACGGTGAGGAGTCCTTCAGTCGACTGGACGCCGACTTCATCCGCGTGCTGGAAGACGTCATCGACGCGCTGACTTCGCGCAACCTGATCAACATCACGGACCTGCCGGACATTGCCCAGACCAAGCTGTTTGCACGCAAGAGCTTTCGCGAACGCCGGCCCAAACATGCGCTGGACCTGCTGGGGCCGGACGACTTCAACCACTTTGTCTAGTGCAGTGTTCAGGCCAGGATCAGCGGCCCCAGCGCGTGCAGGCACACTGCAGCACGCGGCTGACTGGCATGCAGCGCACCTTGGCTCGCGCCGCATGGGCATGGGCCTTGCTTCTGGCCAGCGTGCTGGCCGGCACAACGTCCTGGGCCTGGAACACGTCGCAAATGCGCGCGGCCGCGCAAAGTGCCGGACCGGGTGCACTGGCCGCATTGGGACCGCTGCAGAACCTGCTCATCGAAGGCCAGTCGCAGGACGACGCATCGCGCCTGCTGGCCGTCAACCAGTTTTTCAATCTGCGCATCGAATTCCGCCCCGACATCGAGGTCTGGGGGCAGGAAGACTACTGGGCCACCCCCCTGCAGTCGCTGGCCGCGGGCCGAGGCGACTGCGAAGACTATGTCATCGCCAAATACACCAGCCTGCTGGCCATGGGCATGCAACGCAACCGGTTGCGCTTGGTGTATGTGCGGGCGCGCCTGGCCGACCAGCAACAACCGGTGGCCCATATGGTGCTGGCCTACTACGCTACACCCTCAGCGGAGCCGGTGATTCTGGACAACCTGCGTGCAGACGTGCTGCCTGCCTCGGAAAGGGGCGATCTGACGCCCGTCTTCAGCTTCAACAGCGAAGGCCTGTGGCAAGGTGTGGGGTCAGCCACCGCGGGCGACCCCATGGCCCGGTTGTCGCGCTGGCGCGAGACCTGGCGCCGAATCCAGCTCGAGGGCTTTCTCCAATGAACACCAACACACTGCATCGTTCAACGCGCGCTGCGAAGCCGCATTCAAGAGGCCAGCCATGACACTCGCCCGGCGCATGGCGCTTTTCATTGCCGGACTGCTGATGCTGGCCCTGGGAGGCGCACTGGTCATTCACACCGTCGCGGCGCGCGACGTGCTGCACAAGCAGCAGGACGTGCGCAATCGCGACGGCGCGGCGGCACTGGCGCTGGCACTGTCCCAGCAGCCCGACCTGGTGGCGATGAAAAGTGTGGTGACCGCCCAGTTCGACCTGGGCCACTACCGCGCCATACGCCTGGTGTCGGGTGAAGGCCAGGCACTGGTCGATCTGCAACAGCCCACGCCAGCACCGCGCACGCCGGCCTGGTTTGCCCGGCTCCTGCCCCTGGACGTGGCTGCGGGCACGGCCCTGGTCAGCGCGGGCTGGCGCGAAGTGGGCACCTTGTCGGTGGCGGCGCACACCGCATGGGCACAAGAAGCTCTGTGGGCCGCAGCCGTGCAAAGCGCCTCGCTGCTGGCAGGCCTGGCCTTGCTGTCTGCCGGTCTGACCACGCTGATGCTGCGTGCCTGGCAGCGTCCGCTGCACGCCACCGTGCTGCAGGCGCAAGCGCTGGCGCGCGGGCAGTTTGTCGAAGCACGCCTGCCCAGGCTGCCCGAACTGCAGGCGCTGACGCGCAGCATGAACACCACCGTGCGCCGCCTTCGCGAAACCTTTGCCGGTCAGGCCGAGCAAGTGGCTTACCTGCAGCGACAGGCCCAGCTGGACAACCTGACCGGCCTGCCCCTGCGTCAGCAGTTCATAGAACATGTCGACCGCCGAATGTCGCACCACGACGCGATGGGACTGTTGTTGGTCCGGGTCTCCCCGCTGGAACAGATCAACGATCAACACGGCCGCGAAACCGCAGACAACGTGCTGCGCCTGGCCGGCGCCGTGCTGGCGCGGTTTGCACGCTCCGAACCCGACAGCTTCGCGGGCCGCCTGGCCGGGCCCGATCTGGCACTGGTGTTGCCGATGCCGGGCATGGCGGCCGACATTGCACCTGCCTTGCTGCGTGCCGTGCGTGAGGCGGTCGCCCCACTGAACGTGGGCGCACAGGTGTGTGTGGCCGCGAGTCCGGGCTTGCAGGCGGACAACGCCGACAGCGCCTTGGCCATGGCCACACCCGGTCTGGCCCAGGCGGCATTGAACGAAGGTGTTTTCATTGCCCCGCCGGGGTTGGCCGGTTCGGCCCTGTCGGACCTGTCGGCCTGGCAAGCCCAGATCAGCGCAGCCTTGGTGGAACAGCGCGCGCACATCGGCGAATACCCGGTGCTCGACGCGCGGGGCCACCTCGTCCACCTGGAATGCCCGCTGCGCTTGCAGCTGGACCCGGACGGCCAATACCAGCCGGCATCAAAGTGGTTGCCGCTGGCCCGGCGTTGTGGCCTGTCGCCGCAGGTGGACGTCACCGCCATCTCGCTGGCCCTGCAAGCCATCGCCCAGGACGGCAAACCGCGGGCGGTCAACGTTGAACTGGCTTCGCTGGCTTCTGAAGGCTTTGTCAACGACGTCAACAGCCGACTGGCCAACAGCCCTCGGGCGGCCGCGCTGTTGTGGGTGGAATGGGTTGAAACCGGTAACCGCGGCGACTGGCAGGCGGCCGTGGACGCCACGCAGCAGTGGCGGCGTCATGGTGTGCACATCGGCATCGAACATGCCGGGGGCGCGCCCGAACAGCTGGCCCGCCTGCGCGACCTGGGTCTGGACTACGTGAAGGTGGATGCCCGTCACCTGCGCGGCGTGGCGCAAGACACCCGTGTGCGCGCTTACGCACTCAGCCTGGCCGGCCTGATTCGCCTGCTGGGCCTGAAGGCCTTGGCCGAAGGCGTGGACAACGCCGAAGACCTGGCCATGTTGTGGCAGCTGGGCTTTGACGGCGCCACCGGCTCGGCCATGCGGTCCTGGCAACTGGCCAAACCGGAAATGTCATCGGCACTGGCCCCGAGCACGTCCGACCGGGCCGACGAGACGTCGTCACATTCGGCCTATTGAGCGTGAGGCCTGCGCCGCGCAGGCCTTGTTGACCCGATGCCGGCCCAGCCGCCGGGCGATCCACCGGGCGATCGACCTGCCTCGTACGGCCATCAGCAGCCCTGCGCGGGCTGCCTTTTCAGATGAGGGTGATGGGTGCCGCACTGCCGGGCTGATTCAGCACTGGCGCAGGCTGCGCTTGAAGCAGCGCAGGCGCAAAGGCAAGGGCGCACAAAAAAACGGGTCCCGAAGGACCCGTTGGAAAGCACAGAGAACTGTGCCAGGAGGAGACAAACAATGAAACGCAATGACAACAGGTTTATCGGTGGCGACCAACCCGGACTTGGGGGTCTATCGCCCGCCATCTGTGATTTATTGGCGAGCTGACAAAGCTGCTCAGCTCAACATCCCGACCCGGTGTTTTGGCCTTGGCCGGCATCGCCAGGTCAATGCGCCTGAAGGGCGTGGGCCTGTTCGAACTGGGTGGCCCCCAGTTGCAAGGCTCCGGCCAACTTGCCTTTGCCGGCCCGTGCGGGCGGGTTGCACAGGCCACAAACGTAGTGGCGGGCTATTTCGTGGGGATGTGTCACGAAGTGGCCGCCGCACTTGCTGCAAGCGGTCATGGTGAGCATGCCGTTGTCCACGAACTTGACCAGTCGCCAGGCGCGCGTCACGCTCAACAGCGGCTCCAGCCCCTGCGACTGCATGTGTTCGAGGTAAAGCTGGTAGGCCTTGATGACGTTGTCGATCTCGTCCATCGCGGCCACCTTGTTCAGGTATTCGTGCATGTTCAGGAACAGGCTGGCGTGGATGTTGGGCTGCCAGGTCATGAACCAGTCGGTGGAAAACGGCAGCTGACCCTTGCTGGGGCTGCGGCCCGCAACCTCCTTGTAAAGACGCAACAGACGCTCATAGCTGAGATCGGTTTCGCTTTCCAGCACCTGCAGGCGCGCGCCCAGGTTGATGAGCGTCACCGCCCGTTCGATCTGTCGTGCTTCGGTCAGGATGCTTTTGGTGCGGGCCATTTGTTAACTCCTCGGGTCTTGTTTGGTGGGGTTCAGTCGTTTCGGTGCGGCGTCAGGCCGCTTCGCGGTGCCGACCCGCCAGCAAGATGGACGCGTGCAGACGCGACATGCCGTCGTTGGCTGCGCCCTTGCCATGACTGGTGATCAGGTTCCAGACGGTGTCGTCGTCCATGCGGAAGCGGCACAGCAGGGTGTTGCCCGTGGCGATCTTCATCATCTGCGCCGGGGTCAGTGCGCCAATCAGGGCGGCAGTGTCCTCGCTGACGCCCAGGCGGAACAGGGCTTGCTCCATGTCGGTCCGGATCAGGCTCTGGGCCAGCATCAGGTACGACAGGTTGGCTTCACGAATTTCGGCGAGGATCTGTTCTGAGGTCATGGCGGCTTCCTTGGTGGTGGGGTGGGTGAGTCGATGAAACAAACTGTAAAGGGCCGAATTGAGCCGGCCCATCAGTCCAGTTCCGTCGCTTCAGTCGCGCTTCTTCCAGCAGGTTTGTCAGGCAAATTCCTACACGCCCCCTCGTTTGTGATCCGCATCACGAATCCAAGGCGAAAAACCGCTTCTGGCGCTCCAAACGAGACAGCAGGGCAAAAAAAAGCCCGCTCATTCGAGCGGGCGGGGTTCCGTGCACGGCAGGTGCTGCCGATCTGCGGCCGGATTTCGGCTCATTTGCGCGCATCGACCCGCGCGACCGGACGCTGCCAACGTGAGCTGACCCGGCTGCCCGGCAAACCCTGCAAGGGTTTGCCCTACAGGCGCTCGATGCAGGCGTAGGCGCTGTGGTTGTGGATGGACTCGAAGTTCTCCACCTGCACACGGTAACGGCCAACCCGGGGTTCACCGTTCAGGCGCAGGGCCACGTCCCGCACCAGGTCCTCGACAAACTTGGGGTTTTCGTAAGCGTGCTCGGTCACCCACTTTTCATCGGGGCGTTTCAGCAAGGGCCACAGTTCACTGGAGGCTGCGTCTTCGGCAAAACGCACCAGTTCGTGCCAGGGCACGGCCTGCAGCAACTCCACCCGGACGGTCACCAGCGAGCGCTGGTTGTGCGCGCCGTAGTCCGAGATTTCCTTCGAACACGGGCACAGGCTTTTCACCGGCACACCAACTTCAGCCCAGACGGCTGTCTTGCCGGCACGTGTTTCGCTGATCCAGCGGCCCTGGTAGTCCAGCAGACTCTGAACGCCTGAAACGGGCGCGCGCTTGCGCAGGAAAAAGCTGAAGGCGGCCTCGATGCGGCCTTCGGTGGCCTCCAGCGTGTCCAGCATGGCGGCATGACGGCTTTTCAGGCCGTCCAGCTCCAGCGGCGCGTCCAGGCCGTCCAGCCATGCCACAAAGCGGGACATGTGGGTGCCCTTTTTCTCGGCCGGCAAAGCCACGTCCAGCGACCACAGGGCCGCGGTACTCTGGACGGCGCCAGCAACCTGCAGTTGCAGGGGGTAGCGGATGTCCTTGATGCCCACACGCTGGATCACCAGGTGGCGCTGGTCGGGCGCGCTCTGCGTGTCGGGAATGTGGGTGTTGGTGATGAGTTGGCTCATGAAAGCTCGGTTCTTCGCAAGGGGCCTAGCATGCCAGGGGCGCAATGCCTTGGCTGTCAACCCGGTTGCACGCAGGGTTGCAGTGGTTTGAGCTGTGACGAAGGCCGACGCAGGGGGCGAGCCCTGCCCCGATCGGTCAGGCGTTGGCCGCCGCGGCCACCGGCGCCAGTGTGGGGCGCGGTGCAAAGCGCTGCAGCACCGACGCCTCGATGCCCGCGGCGTCCAGCCCGCACAGCGACAGCAACTTGGCCGGGTCCCCGTGCTCGACAAAACGGTCGGGCAAGCCCAGCTGCAGCACCGGCACCTGGATGCCGGCAGCCGCCAGGCATTCCAGCACCGCGCTGCCCGCACCGCCCATGACACAGCCTTCTTCGATGGTGACCAGGCCCTCGTGGGTGCCGGCCATCTGCAGCACCATGTCGGTGTCCAGCGGCTTGACAAAGCGCATGTCCACCACCGTGGCGCCCAGTTTTTCCGCCGCCGCCAAGGCCGGGTGCAACAAGGTACCAAAGGCCAGGATGGCCAGTCTGGGCAGGCGTTGGTCAGCACCGGCTTCGGCCTGGCGGCGCACCACGGCCTTGCCCCAGGCCCAGGTTGACAGGTCGGCCTGCACGGCGGCACCCACACCCGCACCGCGCGGATAACGCACGGCTACGGGGTGGTCTTGCGCAAACGCCGTGCTCAGCGCCTGTCGGCATTCGTTTTCGTCGCTCGGCGTCAGCAGACTGCAGTTGGGTACACAGCGCACAAAGGCGATGTCGTAGGCGCCTGCATGCGTGGGGCCGTCGGCGCCCACGATGCCGGCACGGTCCAGTGCAAACACCACGGGCAGTTTCTGCAGGGCCACGTCGTGAATCAGCTGGTCGTAGCCCCGCTGCAAGAAGGTGCTGTAGATGGCCACCACCGGCTTCAGGCCTTCGCAGGCCAGGCCGGCGGCAAAGGTCACGGCATGCTGTTCGGCAATGCCGACGTCGTAGTAACGCGACGGAAACTGCCTGTGGAATTCCACCATGCCCGAGCCTTCACGCATGGCCGGGGTGATGGCGACCAGGCGCGAGTCGGCCGCCGCCATATCGCAGAGCCAGCGGCCAAAGATCTGCGTGAAGGTCGCCTTCCCAGGTTTGCTGGGCGCAAAGCCGTGGGCCGGATCAAACTTGGCCGACGCGGCGTGGTACTTGACGGGGTCGGCCTCGGCCAGCTTGTAACCGTAGCCCTTCTTGGTGACCACGTGCAGAAACTGCGGCCCTCGTTTGGCGCGCATGTTTTCCAGCGTGGGGATCAGCGCGTCCAGGTCATGGCCGTCGATGGGGCCCACATAGTTGAAGCCAAATTCTTCGAAGATGGTGCCCGGCACGACCATGCCCTTGGCATGCTCTTCAAAGCGCCGCGCCAGTTCAAACAGCGGCGGCGCGTTTTTCAGAACGGCCTTGGCGCCTTCGCGGGCGGCTTCGTAGAAGTTGCCGCTCATCAGGCGCGCCAGATACTTGTTCAGCGCGCCCACGGGCGGGCTGATGGACATGTCGTTGTCGTTCAGCACCACCAGCAGGTCGGCGTTGATGCCGGCGTGGCTGACGCCGCCGTTGTTCAACGCTTCGAAGGCCATGCCGGCCGTCATGGCGCCATCACCGATGATGGCCACCGCGCGGCGGTCTTCGCCCTTGTGTTTGGCGGCCAGTGCCATGCCCAGCGCAGCACTGATGCTGGTGCTGCTGTGCGCCGTGCCGAAGCTGTCGTATTCACTTTCTTCGCGGCGCGGAAAGCCTGCGATGCCACCGAGCTGGCGCAACGTGTGCATGCGGTCACGTCGGCCGGTCAGCACCTTGTGCGGGTAGGTCTGGTGGCCCACGTCCCACACCAGGCGATCATGCGGCGTGTTGAACACGTAATGCAGCGCAATCGTCAGCTCCACCGTGCCCAGATTGCTGCCCAGGTGCCCGGTGGTCTGGCTGACCGTGTCCAGCACAAAGCTGCGCAATTCGCCGGCCAGCTGGTTGAGCTGGGGGCGCGACAGCCGGCGCAGTTCAGCCGGGCTGTTGATGGATTGAAGCAGGTTTTGACTCATCAGCTCTCGCGCTCCACAACCTTGTCTGCCAGGGTGGCCAGCCGCGTCGCACGCTGGACCAGACCGCTGCGCGCAATGGCTTCGTGGGCCTGCGCGCAGAGCTGGTCAGCATGCCGCCGCGCGGCGGGCAAACCCAGCACCGTGACATAGGTGGGCTTGTTGTGTTCTTGATCCTTGCCGGCCGTCTTGCCCAGCGTTTCCGAAGCCTGGGTGACATCCAGGATGTCGTCCACCACCTGGAAGGCCAGGCCCAGGGCGGCACCGTAATCACTCATGGCCTGCCATTGCGCCGGCGTGGTTTCACCACAAGCCGCGCCCATCAGCACGCTGGCCTGCAGCAAGGCACCGGTCTTGCGCTGGTGCATGTTGCGCAGTGCCATTTCGTCCAGGTTGTGGCCGATGCTGGCCAGGTCGATGGCCTGACCACCCGCCATGCCTGCGTGCCCGGCCGCACGAGCCAGCAAGGACACCAGGCGCGCCTGAAGGGCAGCGGGCACGCCCTGCTCGGGTGTCAGCACCTCAAAAGCCAGCGCCTGCATGGCGTCGCCCGCCAGCATGGCCTGGGCCTGCCCGTAGCGTACGTGCACGGTCGGCTTGCCACGGCGCAGCACATCGTTGTCCATGCAGGGCATGTCGTCATGCACCAGCGAATAGGCGTGAATCAGTTCGACCGCCACAGCTGCCCGCATGGCCGCTTCCTGGTGGCCCGACACGGCCTCGCAGGCCGCCAGCACCAACAACGGCCGCAGACGCTTGCCGCCGTCCAGCACGCCGTAGCGCATGGTTTCGCCCAAGCCAGCGGGCGCGTCGCCCGGCACCCAGGATTCCAGAGCACGCTCAACCGCCAGCAAGGTCTGGTGGGCCCAATCGTCGAAGGCCTGTGCCATCAGGCGCCGCTCCAGTTCTTGAGCTGGCCGTCCTCCAGCACCTTGACTTGATCTTCCACGCTGCGCAAGCGGGACCGGCAGTAGTCCAGCAACTCCGCCCCGCGGCGGTACGCGGCGAGCAATTGATCCAGGGGCATCTGGCCGGTCTCCATCTGCTGCACCAACGTGTCCAGTTCCGTCAAGGCACTCTCGTAGCTGGGCGGCACTGCGGGCGGCGATGACGACGGGGTGGCGGCGCTTCTGGGCATCTCGTGTGGTGAATAGCAGCTTGCATTCTAGACAAGCACCACAACGGGGGTGAACCTAAGCCCGGCTTTGTCTGCACGGCATCAGATGCTGTCAACTGACTCTAGGGCCAATCCCTAGGTGTTGGTCGGCGCGCAATGCCTCGCCGTTAGAATTGAAACCCGCCTGCTGGTCAGAGCTGCCAGAGCCTGAAATCGAAACCCGCAGACGCTGCCCCAGGGCCGCACGGCCCGCCGTCCGGGCCCCCTGTCCACCACCCCTTACCCCAGGAGGATCCGGTCGGATCATGTCGGACCTGAGCATCACACTCGAATCGCTTGCGCGCAGTCGTACACAGCTTTCAGTCTCCCGCTACTTCGATGAGGAGGTGTTCCGTCGCGAACAGGCCCTCATCTTCCAGGAATTCCCCCGCTACCTGGGCCACGAGCTGGCCGTGCCACAGGTGGGCGACTATCAGGCGTTGGGCAACGAGGGCGAGGGTCGGGCGTTGGTGCATACCCAACAGGGCGTTGAGCTGGTGTCCAACGTCTGCCGACATCGGCAAGCCGTGATGTTGAAGGGCCGTGGGCAGACGGGCAGCCACATCGTGTGCCCGCTGCACCGCTGGACCTACGACCTGCAAGGCCGATTGGTCGGCGCGCCGCATTTTGACGAAGACCCGTGCCTGAACCTGCGCAACTACCCGGTCCAGCGCTGGAACGGCCTGTTGTTCGAGGACAACGGGCGCAGCGTGGCGACCGATCTGGCCGAGCTGGGCAAGGCCGCGTCACTGGATTTCAGCGGCTATGTCTTCCACAAGGCCCACCTGCACCCCTGCAACTACAACTGGAAAACCTTCATCGAGGTCTATCTCGAGGACTACCACGTCGGCCCGTTCCACCCGGGTCTGGGCCAGTTTGTGTCATGCGAAGACCTGCACTGGTCCTTCGGGCAGCACCATTCGGTGCAGACCGTGGGTGTGACCAAGTCGCTAACCAAGGCGGGGTCTGAGGTGTACCGACGCTGGCACGACGCGGTGTTGCGTTTCAACCAGGGACAGGCACCGACCCAAGGTGCGGTGTGGTTGACCTACTACCCGACGGTGATGCTGGAGTGGTATCCACACGTGCTGGTGGTATCCACGCTGTTCCCGCAAGGGCCGCGGCAGACCATGAACCGGGTGGAATTTTTCTACCCGGAGGAAATTGCCGCATTCGAGCCCGAATTTGTCGAGGCCCAGCAGGCTGCCTACCTGGAAACCTGCGAAGAGGACGACGAAATCGCGCTGCGCATGGACGCCGGCCGGCAGGCCCTGATGCTGCGGGGCGACGACGAAGTGGGGCCTTATCAAAGCCCCATGGAAGACGGCATGCAGCACTTTCACGAGTGGTACCGGCGAGAAATGGGCATGGCGGCGGAGCGCGACGCTTCAGCAGACTGATGTCCCGGCAACGGCACTTCCAACCAGCGGCACGGCCAAGAAAGCCCATCAGATGCTGAACCACCAGACGCTGATCAGCGCGATGGACCTGATGGCCTTGCAGTCGGCGGGCGGCGCGGCCCCGCCCGTCGTGCTGGACTGTGGTTTTGACCTGGCCAACCCCGCCGCCGGCGAAAAGGCCTACCGGCGCGGTCACCTGCCCGGGGCCCTCTACGCGCACCTGGATCGTGATCTGTCGGGCGCCAAGAACGGACGCAATGGCCGGCACCCCCTGCCCACCCGGGCCGACCTGGCGGCCACGCTGGGCGACTGGGGCATCACACCCGATACACAGGTGGTCTGCTATGACGACCACGGCATGCCTTATGCCGCGCGCGCCTGGTGGTTGCTGCGCTGGATGGGCCATAGTGCCGTCGCCGTGCTGGATGGCGGGCGCGCGGCCTGGCAGCGCGCCGGCGGCACCTGGGACATCCAGGACAAACCACTACAAACGGCTGCGCCCTACCCCCCAGCCGAGCCGGCGATGCCCACCATTGACGCCCACACGCTGCAGCGCAGGCTGGGCCAAGGCGTGCTGCTGGACGCACGCGCGGCTGAGCGCTTTCGCGGCGATGTTGAACCGCTGGATCCGGTGGCGGGCCATATCCCCGGTGCCCGCCTGCGCTTTTTCAAGGACAACCTGGGCGCTGACGGTTGCTACAAGAGCGCCGCCCAGCTCATTGCCGAGTTCACCGCCCTGGGCGTGCACGGCCGGCACCCCGGCACTGTCGTCAACCAATGCGGCAGCGGCGTCACCGCCTGCCACAATCTGCTGGCCATGGCACACGCCGGGCTGGGCGACACCACGCTGTACCCGGGCTCGTGGAGCGAGTGGTGCAGCGACCGCACACGACCGGTGGTGCGCGGGCCCTGACCGCGATCGGGCGACCGCGGCAGCGCCGGTTTGACTTGCGTCAACGGTGCGCCTGGTCATCAGGCGCACACTGGATGTCAGGCGTTCGGCTACATCCGAACCTCACTCGACCCACCAGGAGTTTGCCATGTACAACCGCATTCTGTTTCCAACCGACGGTTCGGAGCTCAGTGACAAAGCCAGTGACATGGCCCTGTCACTGGCCAAATTGTCGGGTGCCGGGCTGCAGACCCTGGCTGTGAAAGAGCCGTTTCCCTACAGCGCCATCTCGGAGTCCTATCCGGTGGCACCGCAAGACTTCCTGGACGCCCAGGAGCGCATTGCGCAAGCCCGGGTGAAAAAAGTGGCCGACAAGGCACAAGCTGCCGGCGTGCGATGCGACACTGCCGTGATCGAGGCTGTGCATGCCTGGGAGGGCATCATCGATCAGGCCAAGGCCGGCGGCTGTGATCTCATCGTCATGGCATCACACGGCCGGCGTGGCATCAGTGCCTTGTTGCTGGGCAGTGAAACACAGAAAGTGCTGACCCACAGCACGCTGCCGGTGCTGGTGGTGCGCTGACGCCGATGGCGGGGCGAGCCGCCAACGCCCGCCCCACCCGCCACAGGGGCGGGCACAAGCCACCGTTCGTGACGGCATCGCCGTGCCCCACAGCGCGGGTACGATCGGCGCATGCAAATCAGCCCTCGCCTGGACGGGCCCCTGGCTGCTGTGGATATGGGCTCCAACAGCTTCAGGCTTGAAATCGGCCAGATCCACCAAGGCCAGTACCGCCGAATCGACTACATCAAGGACACCGTGCGCCTGGGCGCAGGCCTGGACGCGCGCGGCATGCTCAGCGAAGAAGCGGTGCAGCGCGGCTTGGTGTCGTTGCGCCGTTTTGCCGCGCGCCTGGCGTCGTTTGAAAGCGCCCAGATCCGCGCCGTGGCCACACAGACGTTGCGCGAGGCGCGCAACCGCAACGCCTTTTTGTTGCGGGCGCAGGAAGTCCTGGGGCGTGCCATCGAGGTGATCTCGGGCCGCGAAGAAGCACGGCTGATCTACACCGGCGTGGACGGCCTGCAGC
Organism: Betaproteobacteria bacterium; assembly: GCA_024641925.1. Lineage (GTDB taxonomy): Bacteria > Pseudomonadota > Gammaproteobacteria > Burkholderiales > Burkholderiaceae_C > Rubrivivax. The sequence goes on along the minus strand of JAHECB010000009.1, from coordinate 21,916 downwards.
CCCGAACCGAGCGAACGCTGGTGGTCGACATTGGCGGGCGGTCGACCGAAATGATCCTGGGCCAGGGTCGCGACGTGCATGTGGCGGAATCGTTTGCGGTGGGCTGTGTCAGCCTGACGCTGCGGTTTTTCCCCGATGGCCACATCACAGCCGACCGATTTCGCGCAGCGCAGGTGGCTGCCGGTGCTGAAGTCGAAGAAGCGCTGGGTGTGTTCGGGCCCGAACACTGGACGCTGGCGCTGGGCTCATCGGGCACGGCAGGCGCGGTGTCGCAGTTGTTGCAGGCGCAGGGCATCACCGATGGCCGCATCACCCCGCAGGGCCTGCGCTGGTGCATCGACAAACTGATCAAGGCCGGTCACATCGACCACATCAAGCTGGACGGCCTGAAGGCCGATCGCCATGCCGTGCTGCCCGGTGGCCTGGCCATCCTGTACACCCTGGCCTCGCACTTCGGCATGGAGAACCTGCAGCCGGCCAAAGGCGCCTTGCGACAGGGCGTGATCATCGACTTGCACCGACGCCTGATGGCGGCCAGTTCAGGGCGCCAGCGCGACGTCCGTGATGCCTCGGTGGCTGAACTGCAAAGGCGCTTTGGGGTGGACACCGTGCAGGCGCGGCGCGTGACCCAACTGGCCAGCCGCTTGTTCAACGCTGCCGTGCCCGACGCCACGCCCGAAGACAGGCTGGAACTGCAATGGGCCTGCGCGCTGCATGAAATCGGCCAGATGGTGTCGCACCACGACCACCACCGCCACAGTGCTTACCTGCTGTCGCACGCCGACGCAGCAGGGTTCTCAGAAAACCAGCAGCGCCGTGTGGCCGACCTGGTGCTGGCGCAACGCGGCGGCTTGCGCAAGGTTGAAACGCAACTGGCCAGCGAAACCTTTGCCTGGCAGGTGCTGGCGCTGCGCCTGGCGGTGATCAAGGCACATGCGCGTGCGCCCATCAACCTGCATGCGCTGGGCCTGGCTGCCCAGGGTCGTGAGGCGGTGTTGGACATTCGGCCCCAATGGGCCAAGGCCAACCCCCGCACGGTCTTTTTGCTGACCGAAGAAGCGCAGGCCTGGGAACGCAACGGGCCACTGCGCCTGAGGCTGCCTGCATGACGGCCTTCGCACGGCGGCCCTTGCCCTGGCAGGTGCGCGCTTGAACTGGCAGTCCATCCTGCAGGCCGTGGCTGCCGACGTGGCGCCCGTCGTGGGTGGCGGCCGGGTGGCCAACTACATCCCGGCGCTGGCGCGTGTGCCCATGCAGCAGTTCGGCATCGCCCTGGCCACCGTCGATGGTGAACAAGCTGCCGCGGGCGACAGCCACACGCCGTTTTCAATTCAAAGTGTGTCCAAGGTGCTGGGGCTGACCCTGGGGCTGCAGGCACTCGGTCCGGCCCTTTGGGACCGCATCGGCCGTGAACCCTCGGGCAACCCCTTCAACTCGCTGGTGCAACTGGAGCGGGAAGAGGGCAAGCCGCGCAACCCCTTCATCAACGCCGGCGCCCTGTGTGTGGCCGACCGGCTGCTGTCCGCCCATGAAGACCCGACGAAGGCCTTCAACGACCTGGGCTGCAGCCTGTTGGGTGAGGTGCTGGCGTTTGACGCCGAAGTGGAGCGCTCCGAACGCACCAGCGGCTTTCGCAACGCTGCGCTGGCCAATTTCATCAAGAGCTTCGGTCAGATCGACAACGACATCGATGCCGTGCTTGGGCTGTACTACAGGCAGTGTTCCATCGTGTCCCATTGCGCTGGTCTGGCACGCGCTTTTGGCTATCTGGCCAACGGCGGCGTGCAGCCCGAAACCGGGCAGCGTATCGTTTCTCGCGAGCAGGCGAGACGCATCAATTCACTGATGCTGACCTGCGGCACGTACGATGCAGCTGGCGAGTTTGCATTCAAGGTCGGGCTGCCCTGCAAAAGCGGTGTCGGTGGCGCCATCGTAGCCGTCGTACCAGGGCGCATGGTGTTGTGCGCCTGGTCACCCGGGCTGGACGAAACCGGCAACTCGGTGGCCGCCAGGCTCGCGATGGAGTTGTTTGTCAGCCGCACTGGCCTGTCCGTCTTCTGAACCCCCACTTCATGGGCGACCCTGTTCGCCCGGTCTCCTTGTTGAAAGCCTGAACCATGTCAGTCATTCTCGAAGTTGAACACGTCACCACCTACCGCTACGCCAAGCCGGTGGAATTCGGTCCGCACCGCGTGGCCTTTCATCCCCGCGCCGCGCACGACATCCGTGTGCTCTACGCCGACTTGACGGTGGAACCCCACTGCCGCCAGCGCTGGATCCATGATGTCTTTTCCAACTCCATCGCCATCGTCGAGCCCCTGGTGCCCGCTGACACGCTGACGCTGTCGGCCCGCTTTGCCATTGAACATCTGGGCGTCAAGAATCACGAACTGCCGGTCGACAAGGACGTCAAGCTTTACCCCTTCAAATACACGGAGGACGACTTGAACAATCTATCGGGATACCTGCCGCTGCAGTACCCCGGCGACGCCGGTGTGGTCAGCCAGTGGGTGGCCAGTTTTCTGCCTCAGCGCGGCACCATCCACACCCGCGACGTGCTGGCCAACATCAACCAGTCCATCCGGGGCGACTTTGTCTATGCCGCGCGCGAAGCCTTGGGCACGCAGAGCCCGGCGCAGACGCTGGCGCTGGGCAGCGGCACCTGTCGCGACTATGCCTTGCTGATGATGGAGGCCGTGCGCGGCCTGGGCATGGCGGCGCGTTTTGTTTCCGGCTACATCTACGACCCCGCGCTGGACGAGAATGAACCCCCTTCGGCCGACGCGGATCTCCATGGTGTCAAAAGCCTGGATCTGGGCGGCACCGTGGGCTCGGGCGCCACACACGCATGGCTGCACGTGTACCTGCCCGGCGCTGGCTGGGTGCCTTTTGATCCCACGAATTCGCTCTACGGCGGCACGGACCTGATCCGCGTGGCGTTCACGCGAACACCAGAGCAGGCGGCACCGGTGTCGGGCGCGTGGACCGGCGATGCGGGCGACTTTCTGGGCATGGATGTCAAGGTCAACGTCAGCCGGCGCCTGCCAGCCGTGGCCGGCACCAACTGGCCGGTTTAACGGTCCGGCGCACTGCCCGGTACTGCACCCGCGATTGAACCGCGCCCGTCAATGGATGTGGCTGCCCCCATTGATGTCCACCTCACTGCCGGTCACGTAGCTGGCCAGCTCGCTGGCCAGGAACAGCACACAGCCAGCCACTTCATGGGCATGGCCCGGGCGGCCCATGGGCACGCTGTCCACAATCGTCTTGAGCCGGTCGGGCGTCATCATGCCGGCGGTGATGTCGGTGTCGATGAAGCTGGCGCAGATGGCGTTGACGCGAATGTTGTCCGGCCCCAGTTCGCGCGCAGCGGCCTTGGTGTAACCCAGCACCGCGGCCTTGGCGGCCGAATAATGGCTGCCGCCAAAAACACCCCCGCCGCGCTGTGCGCTGACGCTGCTGATGTTGACGATGCTGCCGGATCTTTGCTGGCGCATGGCCGGCACCACGGCCTGGGTCATGTACATCGTGCCGCGCATGTTGATGTCGAAGACGCGGTTGTAAGTGGCGTCGTCCACTTCCATCAAACGCTGCGGGCTGGTGATCCCGGCCATGTTGACCAGCACGTCGATGCGGCCCCAGGTGGCCAGCGCCAGCGTGGCCAAGCCTTCGCAGTCGTTGCGCTGGCTGACGTCGCAGCGCGCGCTGCTGTGCCCGGCGCCCGGCAGTGATGCGGCTGCGGCTGCGGCGGCTTCAGCGCCCAGGTCCGAAACCAGCACACGCGCACCGTGCTCGGCGAACAGGCGTGCGCAGGCCAGGCCCAGGCCCCGCGGGCTGGCGGCGCCGGTGATGATGACGGTGCGGTCCTTGAGCAGCATGGTGGGTTCACCCCTTGATGAAAAGGCGACCGGTCAAACCAGCCAGCCCTTGATGGTCGTGCAGATGGCATCTACCGAAATGCCGTAGCGCTGGTGCAGCGTGGGTAACGCCCCCGCATCCAGAAACGCGTCGGGCAGCGCGATGCGGCGAAAACGCGGTGCCACGCCAGCGCTCAGCAATTCAGCCGCCAACGCCTCGCCCAGACCGCCCACCGTACTGTGGTTTTCGGCCACCACCACCAGGCGCCCACTCACAGCACATTCACGCAGCAAGGTGGCCGTGTCCAGCGGCTTGATGGTGGGCACGTGCAGCACGGCCACGTCCACCTGGTCGGCGGCCAATGCAGTGGCCGCTTCCAGCGCACGCATGGTCAGCAGGCCCGAAGAAATGACCAGCGCGTCGCGCCCGCCACGCAGCATCTGGGCCTTGCCCAGTTCAAAGCGGTAGTTGAATTCGTCCAGCACCAGGGGCACCTGGCCGCGCAACAGGCGCATGTAGACGGGGCCCTGGTGCGCGGCGATGGCCGGCACCACCTGTTCGATTTCCAGTGCATCACACGGGTCGATGACCATCAGGTCCGGAATGGCGCGCATCAGCGCCAGGTCTTCGGTGGCCTGGTGGCTGGGGCCGTAACCCGAGGTCAGGCCCGGCAAGGCACAGATCATCTTCACGTTCAAGCCGTCTTCGGCGATGGCCTGGTGGATGAAGTCATAGGCACGGCGTGTGGCAAACACCGCGTAGGTGGTGACAAAGGGTATGGCCCCCTCTTTGGCCAGACCGGCGGCGGCGCCAAACAGCAGTTGCTCGGCCATGCCCATCTGATAGAAGCGATCGGGGTAGGCGTTGGCAAACAGGTGCAGGTCGGTGTACTTGGACAGGTCGGCTGTCATGCCCACCACGTCGCTGCGCTGCTCGGCCAGTTTCAGCATCGCCTGGCCAAACGGCGCCGGCCGGGTGCGCTGGCCTTCGCTGGCGATGGACGCAATCATGGCCGACGTGGTCAGCCGCGGCTTGATGGCAGTGGATGGCGCGCTCATGCCCCAGCTCCTGCGGCACCGGCCTGGGTGGCGGCGTGGCGCTCGTCCAGCTGCTGCAAGGCCAGTTGCCATTCACCGGGCTCGACGCGGATGAAGTGGTTCTTTTCGCGGTTTTCCAAAAAGGGCACACCGCAGCACATGCGGGTGTCGCAGATGATCATGCGCGGGCGATTGTCCTGCAGCGCACGCGCGCGGTCAAAGGCCGCCACCACGGCGGCCAGGTTGTTGCCGTCGATGCGCTGGGTGAACCAGCCAAAGGCCTGCATCTTCTGCTCCAGGGGCTCAAAGGCCATCACCTGCCCCGATGGGCCGTCGGCCTGCTGGTTGTTGACGTCGCAGATCGCAATCATGTTGTTCAGCTTCCAGTGGCCGGCCGACATCAGCGCTTCCCAGACCGCGCCTTCGTCCAGTTCGCCGTCTGAAAACAGTGTGTAGACCCAAGCGTCCGATGCCTTGCGCTTCAGGCCCAGGCCGTGGCCCACGGCAATCGCCAGGCCCTGCCCCAAGGAGCCACCGCTCATTTCCATGCCCGGCGTGTAACGGGCCATGCCGGACATGGGCAGCCGGCTGTCATCGCTGCCGTAGGTTTCGAGTTCGCTTTCAGGCACGATGCGGGCCTCGATCAGCGCGGCATACAGCGCAATGGCATAGTGGCCGTTGGACAGCAGGAAACGGTCGCGTCCTTCCCAGTCCGGGTCGTCGGCGCGGTAACGCAGGGCGCCGAAGTAGGCCACGGCCAGCACATCGGCAATGTCCAATGCCTGGCCGATGTAACCCTGGCCCTGCACTTCGCCCATGCGCAGCGCATGGCGACGAATGCGCCAGGCCTTGTCGGCCAGCATGGTCATGCGGTCAGCCGCTGCGTCAGCAGTCGGCACAGGAGGCGCAGCAGGCGCCACAGCGGTCGGTTGCGACTGAGTGGGGTAATTCATGTCTTGTCTCCAACGGCTTGGGCGCCGTTCAACGCGCGGTAGGCGCGGATCACCTGGCTGTCGTCAGCGCTGCCATGGCCCAGTCCGGCAGCGGCCAAAAACATCTGCATCGCCGCACTGGCCAGCGGCAGGCCTTGTCGACTGGCCTTGCCCTGGTCCAGCACGATGCCCAGGTCCTTGATGAAGATGTCCACGGCGCTGGTCACCACGGGGTCGGCCTGCATCATGCGCGGCCCGCGGTCGCCCCACATCCAGCTGTTGCCGGCGGATACCGAAATGATCTTGTGCATGGTCGCGGTATCAACACCGGCGCGCTCGGCCACGTGCAGGGCTTCTGCTGCGGCAGCAATGTGCACACCACACAGCAGCTGGTTGATCATCTTGGCGGTGCTGCCCATGCCGGGTTTCCGGCCCACATCGAAGATCTGCTGACCGACGGCCTCAAACACCGGCCGCGCTCGCGCCAGCGCGGTTTCGCTGCCACTGACCATCAGCGTCAGGCTCGCGGCCCTGGCACCTGCGGTGCCACCGGACACCGGCGCGTCCAGCATTTCAAGGCCCATGGCCTCCAGGCGTTGCGCCGTGTGCTGCGCCATCGCGGGTGGCTGCGTGCAAGCGGCCACCACCAGGCTGCCGGTCAGCATCGCAGCCGCAGCGCCCTGATCAAAGAGCACGCTGGCGGCCTGTTCGCCGCTGACCACCATCAGCCATAGCAGATCGGCGCGGTTTGCGGCGGCGGCCGCGCTGTCGGCCGTCTGGCCGCCCGCGTCTTTCAACAACTGCTGGGCGGCGGGCCGAACGTCAAACCCGCAGACCTCGTGGCCCGCACGGACCATGTTCGCAGCCATGGGCAAACCCATAGCGCCAAGGCCTACAAATGCAACGCGCATGGCACGTTCTCCGATTGACGCGCGGCCAGGGCCGCGGCGTTCATTCCTTGACGGCGCCTGTCATGGCCGATACATAGTGCTCGACAAAAAATGCATACAGGATCACCAGCGGCAACGAGCCCACGAGTGCACCCGCCATCAGCGAACCCCAGCGGTACTGGTCGCCGTCGGTGAAGGCCGACAGGATGGCCACCGGCACCGTCTTCTTTTCGGCGCTGTTGATGAAGGTCAGCGCGTAGATGAACTCGTTCCAGCACAGCGTCAGGCAGAAGATGGACGCCGAGATCAGCCCCGGCACGGCCAGCGGCAGGATGATCTTGACCAGGATCTGCCAGCGGTTGGCGCCGTCGATCAAGGCGCACTCTTCCAGCTCATACGGGATCGTCTTGAAATAGCCCATCAGCAGCCACGTGGAAAACGGGATCAGTATGGTCGGGTAGGTCAGGATCAGCGCAAACGGCGTGTCAAACAAGCCGTACTGGAACACCACCGTGGACAGCGGAATGAACAGAATGGATGGCGGCACCAGGTAGGCCAGAAAGATCAGCCCGCCCACCATGCTGGCGCCCTTGTAGCGGATGCGGGTGATGGCATAGGCCGCAAACACACTGGCAATCAGCGACAGCACCGTGGCCGCCACCGAAATGAACATGGTGTTCCACAACCACAGCGGGTAGTCAGTCTTGAACAGCAGGTCCTTGATGTGCTCCAGCGTCGGGGACACGGTCCAGAACGGGCTGAAGGTGTCCAGGTCCAGCAACTGTTCCTTGGGTTTGACCGCGGTGATCACCATCCAGTAAAACGGAAACAGCAGCACCACCACGATCAGCCCTAAGGGCATGTACACCGACACCACACGCTGCGGCAGCGTGGACAGGTAGCTCATGCCCTCCGAGTGGTCGGCCGTGACCACATTGTCTTCAGGCGAGTTGCGGCCCATCAGTCTTCACCCTGTTGCCACTTGCGGCGCTGCAAACCAAACCATGACACCATGATGGCTGCCAGCAGAAACGGCACCATGGCCGTGGAAATGGCGGCGCCTTCACCGATGCGCCCGCCCAGAATGGCCGTGTTGTAGGACATCGTGGCCATCAGTTCGGTGGCACCGGCGGGGCCACCGTTGGTCAGCACCTTGATGAGCTGGAAATCGGTGAAGGTGAACAACACCGAAAACGTCATCACGACCGCGATGATGGGTGTCAGCAGCGGGTAGGTGATGCGCACAAACATTTGCCAACGGGTGGCGCCGTCCAGCGTGGCGGCTTCGTACAGTGAAGGCGGCACGGTCTGCAAACCGGCCAGCAAGGAAATGGCGATGAAGGGCACTCCGCGCCAGACGTTGGCGAAGATGACACTCCAGCGTGCGTTCCAGGCGTCACCCAGAAAGTCGATGTTGCCGTCGATCCAGCCCAGGTTTCGCAGGCTCCAGCTGATGATGGAAAACTGAGGGTCGAAGATCCACCAGAACGCGATGGCGGACAGTACCGTGGGCACAATGAAGGGGATCAGGACCAGCGCGCGGATCATGGCCTTCAAGGGCAGGTTCTGGTTCAGCAGCAAGGCCAGGTACAGGCCGATCGCAAACTTGGCGATGCTGGCAAAAACCGTATAGAACAGCGTGAAAAACACCGCCGTCTGGAACTTGTAGTCGCCGATGATCCAGATGTAGTTTTCCAGGCCGACAAACTCCCCGGGGCGACCGATCTTGGCGTCGGTGAAACTGAGCCAGACGCCCAACCCCAGGGGGTAGACCAGAAACAACAGCAGGAAGGCCGCCGCCGGCAGCATGAACAAGAACCCGAGCAGGTTCTTGTTTTCGCCCCAGGCGGCCAGGCGGTCAGACACCATGGGCGGCTCTCCTTGCGTGGTCAATCATCGCCAGATTTCAGCGGCAGGCTTCAGCGGTAGATACGCCGGGCCTGGCGCTCGGCCACCGAAATGGCCTCCTTGATGGACGCCCGCCCGGTGCACACCGTGGCAAACATGTCCAGCACCACAAAGTCGGCCAGCGCAGAAGCGGCCTTTTCGCCCACCGAACCCAGGCCACCAGCTGTCAGCGTGCGCTTGGCCACATCGCGGACCAGGCTCAGCTTGGGATCGGTCTTCCAAACGGCGTTGTCATCATAGGCGTTCAGCGGGTGCGTCAGGTACCCCACGGAATCCTCCAGCCACTGGTTGAAGTTTTCGGCTTCGAGCATGAAGGTGATGAAGGCCTTGGCTGCCTTGGGCACCTTGGAATACTTCATGATCATCATCGGGTAGGCGATGTGGAATTCGGTCGGGTGGCCCACCGGGCCGATCGGCCACAGCGCGTGGTTCATGTCGTCCATGATCTCCTTCATCTTGGCGTCACCCTTGGCGGCACCGGCCTTGGCCGCGGCGTAGATCGACACGCCGTTGTTGGTCAAGGAGATTTCGCCCGACAAGAAGGCCTTGTTGTTGAAACTGTCGTTCCAGGACGCCGTGCCGCTGACAAAGGAATCGGACATGGTCTTGACGTATTCCAGCGCCTTCACCGTCTCGGGCGAATTGATGACCACCTTGTCCTTGGCGTCGACCAGATTGCCGCCATGCGACCACAGCGCCCAGTGCACCCAGGCATTGCCGTCACCCGAGGCGCGGCCCAGCGCAAAACCGCCCGGCTTGGACTTGCTGTTGAGTGCCTTCATCAGCTCCAGGAAACCGGCCGTGTCCTTGGGCACTTCCTTGAACCCCGCCTGCTCGATCATGCTCTGGCGGTAGTTGATGACGTTGCCGTTGTAGGCCATGGGGATGTCGATCCAGCGACCATTGGCACCCTTGCCATAGGTCTGCGCCGAAGGCACCCAGCCGCCGTATTTCTTGCCCAGGTAGTCGGCCACATCGGTAACGTCAACACACTTGCTGGGGAACAGGTGCGGCAACGAATAAAGGCCCCAGAACAGGTCCGGACCCTGCCCCGTATTGGCCGACACGCTGGCCTTGGGCTGTACGTCGTCCAGCGACTCGTTGGTGACCTTGACATCCACGCCCGTGGCCTTGGTGAAGGCCGCTACCAGCTTCATGAAGCTGTCTTCTTCGGACTGGATGAAACGCTTCCAGCGCATCAGCGACAGCTTCGCACCGCTTTCAGGTTTGAAGGGCGAACTCTGCGCCCAGGCCTGTGCAAACAGGCTCAGGTTGGCGGCGCTGGCGCCAGCGATGGCGGCTGCCGACTTCAAGGCCGTGCGACGGGTGAACATGCTGTGGCTCATGGCGTTGTCTCCTGTACCCCTATTGGGCTTGTTACGGATCGTCTGGAACGGAAAGACGGGCGGCCTCAGATCCGTTGGCCGCTGGTCGTGTCAAAAAGATGTGCGCACTCCGGACGGGGACGCAAGCGCACCCGTTGCCCAGGCTTGAATTCGTGTCGCTCGCGAAAGACGCCCACCAGTTCTTGCCCTGCCAGGCGCACAAACACCTGCGTTTCGCTGCCGGTGGGCTCAACCACCACCACCTCGGCGTCAAAGCCGCCAGCGTCGCCGGTCTGGCACAGGTCCAGGTGTTCGGGCCGAATGCCGTAGACGATGTCGCGCGCCGCAGCGCCGCCCGGCTGCGCCGAAGTCGGCATGTCCACACGTGAACCGTCACCCAGGGTCACCACGCCGCCTTCGACGCTGCCCTTCAGGAAGTTCATGGCCGGCGAACCGATGAAGCCAGCGACAAAGCGGTTGGCCGGGCGGTCGTACAGCTCCAGTGGGCTGCCGGTCTGTTCAATGAGGCCGTCGTGCATCACCACGATCTGGTCGGCCATGGTCATGGCTTCGATCTGGTCATGGGTGACGTAAACACTGGTGGTCTTCAGGCGTTGGTGCAGTTCCTTGATCTCGGTGCGCATCTGCACACGCAACTTGGCGTCCAGGTTGGACAGCGGCTCGTCAAACAAGAACACCTGCGGTTTGCGCACGATGGCGCGCCCCATGGCCACGCGCTGGCGCTGACCACCGGACAGCTGCCGCGGGTATCGCTCCAGCAGCGGCGTCAAGCCCAGGATGCCGGCAGCCAGATCGACTCGCTCGTCGATCATCGCCTTGGGTGTCTTGGCCAGCTCCAGCGAAAAGGCCATGTTGGCGCGCACCGTCATGTGCGGATACAACGCATAGTTCTGGAACACCATGGCGATGTCGCGCTGCTTGGGCGGCACCTTGTTCACCACCTTGTCGCCGATGAGCAGTTCGCCCTCGGTGACGTTTTCCAGCCCGGCCACCATGCGCAACAAGGTACTTTTGCCGCAGCCACTGGGGCCCACGAGCACGGTGAACGACGAGTCAGGAATCTCGATGCTGACACCATGCAGCACCTCAACTTCGCCGAAGCGTTTCTTGATCTGTCGGATCGATACGCGTGCCATGTGTGCTGGGCTCCTGGGTGTGACCCCCGGTCTGTCGATGCGACGGACCATACGCCGGCGCTTGTGTTTGCGCCTCAGTGCTTTCCCGTTGTTCCAGCCAAAGTTGTCTGATAACCTGATCACATGGCTGACAAACTCAAGCCAATGGCTGCTTCTCGCGTCAGGGCATCGTCAGGCGCAAACCAGACGAGGCTGCTGGCCGGAGAACGCCTGTCCGACCGCTTGGCCGCCGAACTCATCCAAGGCATCGAGCGGGGTGATTTGCAGGAGGGCCAGCGCCTGCCCACGGAAGCACAACTGTCCGCCACGCACGGCGTGTCGCGGTCGGTGGTGCGTGAAGCGGTGCAGCATGTGCGGGCACGGGGCCTCTTGCGCTCCCGGCAAGGCTCGGGCGTCTTTGTGACCGCGGCGCCCAGTCATCAGCCGCTGGCCTTTGACGCCACCGTGCTGGAATCCATGGATGCGGTGGTGCAGGTCATGGAACTGCGCCGCGTGCTGGAAGGCGAGATGGCCGCACTGGCGGCGCAGCGCTGCACTCGGGCGCAGTTGGCTGACTTGCGCCGTGCGGTCAAGGCGATCGACGAGGCAACGGCCAGCGGGCACGATGGTGTGCGCCAAGACCTGGCGTTCCACCGCGCCATTGGCCAGGGCACGGGCAACCCGCAGTTCAGCCTCTTGCTGGCGTTTCTGGAGCAGTACCTGATGGAGGCCATGCGCGTGACCAAGGGCAACGAGGCCCGGCACGCCGAATTCATGCAACAGGTTCGGGAGGAACACCGCCAGATCGTGGACGCCGTGGCCAGCCGCGATCCGCAAGCGGCACGCGCAGCGGCCATCGAGCACCTGTGTCGGGGCGAGCAGCGCCTGATTCAGGGCGGCGTCATTGCGCCTTCAGCTGCACGTTCGCCGGCCGCGGCCCAACCTGCAAAGCGGTCGCGCACCAGCGCCATGCCGAAAAAGGCCGCCAAACCGGCGCGTTGATTGGAAGATGCAGGGCTGTGGCGCAGCGGCGCCGGCCTCACACCGACAGCAGGTGCTCTCGGTAATAAACCAGCTCGTCAATGGACTCTTGAATATCCGCCAGTGCCGTATGCGCCTGGGCCTTCTTGAAACCGTCCATCACCTGCGGCTTCCAGCGCCGCGCCAGTTCCTTCAGGGTGCTGACATCCAGATTGCGGTAGTGGAAGAAGGACTCCAGCAGCGGCATGTGGTTTGCCAGAAAGCGCCGGTCCTGACAGATGCTGTTGCCGCACATGGGGCTTTTGCCCTTGGGCACGTAGCGCCTCAAAAAGCTGATGACAGCTTCCTGCGCCTGCAATTCGGTCACCGTGGACTGCCGCACCCGTTCAGTCAAGCCGCTGCGGCCGTGGGTGCCCTTGTTCCAGTTGTCCATGCCGTCCATCACGGTGTCGGTCTGGTGCACCGCAAAGACCGGTCCTTCAACGCGCACGGTCAGGTGCGGGTCGGTCACGACCACGGCAATCTCGATGATGCGGTCCTTGTCGGGAAACAGGCCGGTCATCTCCAGGTCGATCCAGATCAGGTTGTCGTCGCTGTCAATCAGGGTGGGGGCTTCGCTCATGGGGCCAATCGGGGTGGAAGTGCCCGGCATTCTCGCCCAAGCCTACACTTGCCACCCATGTCATCACCCGCCCTCACCCTGGCCTTTTCTGCTGCGCTGCTGCTGTCGCTGCTGGTGCGCCTTTGGCTGGCCACGCGGCAGATGCGGCATGTGGCCGCGCACCGCAACCAGGTGCCCGCTGCCTTTCAGGGCGCAGTGTCCTTGCAGGCTCACCAGAAAGCGGCTGACTACACCCTTGCAAAGGGACGGTTCGGCTTGATCACCATGGCCTTTGGCACCGCCATGTTGCTGGCCTGGACACTGCTGGGTGGCTTGGCTGCACTGAACGATGCGGTGCGCAATATGGTGCTGCCCGCCGCCGGGCCCATGGCCTACCAACTGGCCTTGCTGGCCGGTTTTGCGTTGATAGGCGGTGCGCTGGAGCTGCCCTTTGATGTGTACAGCACCTTCCGCATCGAACAGCAGTTTGGCTTCAACCGCATGACGCCGAAGATGTGGCTGGCCGACCTGCTGAAGGGCGCGGCGCTGGCCGCCGTCATCGGCCTGCCCTTGGCGGCGCTGATCTTGTGGATCATGGGCCACTCGGGCGGGCTGTGGTGGTTGTGGGCCTGGGCCGCCTGGGTGGGCTTCAACCTGTTGCTGCTGATCATCTACCCAACCTTGATCGCACCATTGTTCAACAAGTTCGAACCCCTGGCCGACGACAGCCTGAAGGCCCGGGTGCAGGCGCTGATGAAACGCTGTGGTTTTGCCGCCAAGGGCCTGTTTGTCATGGATGGCAGCCGGCGCTCGGCGCACGCCAACGCCTACTTCACAGGCCTGGGCGCGTCCAAGCGGGTGGTGTTTTTCGACACACTGCTCAAGCGACTGGATGCGGCCGAGGTTGAAGCCGTGCTGGCCCACGAATTGGGGCACTTCAAGCACAAACATGTGCTCAAGCGCATGCTGGGCATCTTCGGGCTCAGCCTGGCCGGACTGGCGCTGCTGGGCTGGCTGGCGACACAAAGCGGATTTTACGCCGGCCTGGGCGTGGCGCCCAACCTGAGCGCCCCCAACGATGCGCTGGCACTGCTGCTGTTCAGCCTCGTGCTGCCGCCGTTCATGTTTTTTGTGTCGCCGCTGATGGCGCATTTTTCACGCCGCGACGAATTCCAGGCCGACGCTTACGCTTGCCAGCAGGCCGATGGTCGAGCCCTGGCGCAGGCGCTGTTGAAACTGCACGAAGACAACGCGGCCACGCTGACGCCCGACCCACTGTATGTGCGCTTCTACTATTCGCACCCGCCCGCCTCGGAAAGGCTGGCCGCCCTGCCCGCGCCCCGTGCTGGCATTCCAGCGACCTGATGCCCTACAACGCCCTGGATCTGGGCCGCGTGGTGGCCTCGCATGGCCGCCACGCGGTGATCGAAACACCGGACGCGCAGCGTGTGCTGTGCCATCCCCGCGGCAAAAAGAGCGACATCGTGGTGGGCGACCTGGTGCGCTGGCAACCCACGGGTGACGGCGGGGTCATCGAACACATCGAAGCCCGTCGCAATCTGCTGTTTCGGCAGGACGACTGGCGTACCAAGTCCTTTGCCGCCAACCTGGACCAGATCCTCATCCTGGTGGCGGCCACGCCGGTGTTCAGCGAATCGCAGCTCACACGCGCCCTGATCGCCGCCAGCGCCGCCGGCATACCCGCCCTGGTGGGGCTGAACAAGACCGACCTGCCCGAGATTGACGCCGCACGCGAGCGCCTGGCGCCCTACGTGCGCATGGGCACCACGGTGATCGAGTTGGCGCTGAAGGCCAACACCGAAGCCTCCGTCCAGCGGCTGCACCAGCATCTGGACGGCAAGGTGACGCTGGTGCTGGGCCCCAGCGGCATGGGCAAGAGCACCCTCATCAACCTGCTGGTGCCCGAGGCCGCGGCGCAGGTGGGTGAAATCTCCAAGGCGCTGAACTCGGGCCGGCACACCACCACCACCACCACCTGGTACTGGCTGGACGAACAACGCCAAGGTGCACTGATCGATTCACCCGGTTTCCAGGAATTTGGCCTGCGCCAGATTGCGGCCGAGAATCTGGCACAACTGATGCCGGACTACAACGCCGCGCTGGGGGACTGCCGCTTTCACAACTGCAGCCATCTGCACGAGCCGGGCTGCGGCGTGCGGGCGGCTGCGGAACGCGGCGACATCACGCCATCACGACAGCGTATCTACGCCGCATTGTTTGAAGAGCTGTCCAGAACGCGCTGGTAGCGCGGCGCCAGCCGAGTTCAAACCGCTGCCTGCAGTCGTGTCAGCCCAGCACGTTCGCCAACGTCAGCAGCAACACCAGCAGCATCCACAGCACCACCGATCGCCAGACCAGGCCCACCACACTTTGCAGGTGTGCCACTTGAGCCTGACTGCCCGCGGTAGAGCCCTGCGCCTGCGCATCGCTGGCCTCGGCGCCGGTGCTGACGGTCTTGGACCGGTCGGGCGTGACACCCGGCGCAGCCGGACCACCCAGTTGCACACCCACGGCGCCGGCCGCGGCGGCCAGGATGATGCCTTCGTTGGGCCGCAGCCAAAGCCCGGCGTCGCGCCGCCAGCTGGCGACGGCTTCTTCAAAGTTGCCCACCACGGCAAAACCAAAGGCCGTCAGTCGCGCCGGCATATAGTCCATCAGCATGAAGGCGCGGCGCGAAAATTCAAGCAGGCCTTCACTCATGGGCGCGTCCAGCGACTTGCTGCGGTAGGCCCAGAAGCGCGAACAGAACTCGCCCATGCGGTACAGCACGGCGCCCAGCGGGCCCAACCCCAGCGCCGCAAGCACCACAAACCAGAAAAACACACCAAACACGTGGCGGTGCGCCGCCAGCAGCGAATGTTCGATGACGTGGCGCAGCACCTCGGTGCGTGGCAGTTCGCTGGCATCCAGGTGCCGCCATTCGCCCAGCAGACGGCGGGCTTCGGACTCGTCGCCGCGGTCCAGCGCATCGCGGATGTCGGTGTAGTAGTGGCTGAACTGCCGAAAACCCAGTGTCAGGTACAGCACCAGCACATTGAAGGCAAATGCCATCACGATGCTGAAGTGCTTCAGCGCCAGAAACACCACCAGCGAAACCGCAGCGGGCACCAGCACCGACACCAGCCACACCACCTTCATATGGTGGCTTTCACCGGCGTCAAAGTTGCGGCTGGTCCAGCGCACCCAGGAGAACACGGCCTCGTGCACCCCGTTGCGACGGGGCAGTGGCTTCAGTTGTTCGACCAGCAAGGCCAACAAGACCGCAAAAAAACTCATGGCACCTGGATGATAGTTCCCGCAGGGCTGGCACCGCCGTTGGCCAACAGGCTGTAGAGGTTGCGCAGCATGGCTGCCGTGGCGCCCCAGATGAAATATTCATGGTCGGCACGATGCCCGGGCGGGCTGCGCCAGGGCATGGACAAAAACTGCCGCCGGTGGCCCTCGAAGTCAAAATCATGGCGCCAGTGGTGCGCTGGATTCATCAGGAAGGCCAGCGGCACTTCAAATGCTTCGGCCACCTCAAAGGGGTCCAGCACCAGTTGAATGGGCGAGCGCACCAGGGCCACGACCGGCGTCACCTGGAACTGCGTAACGGTGGTGTACACCGGCAACTGCGCCACCACCTCAACCCCCGCGGGATCAAGCCCCACTTCTTCATAGGCCTCGCGCAAGGCCGTGGCGGCGGCGTCGGTGTCTTCGGGTTCGCTGCGTCCCCCCGGAAAGCTGATCTGACCGGCATGCGAGCGCAGGTGATCGGTGCGCTGGGTCAGCAATACCTGCAAGCCGCTTTCACGCTGCACCAAGGGCACCAGCACAGCAGCCGCGGCAGGCCTTCGGGTGCTGCCAGCAACCGTTCCGTCGCCCAGGATCTCGGGTATGGACTGGTGGGCGTTGTGCAGCCTGTGGCGCAGAGCGCCAGCGTTCAACCAATCAGCGGGCAGTGCCGGCAGGTGTGCATCGTTGCCCACCACCGGCACGGCACGCGGATCCTTGATTCGGGCAGCAGAAGACATCGCGGGGTCGACTCAAAAACACAAAAGCCGCCCGGAGGCGGCCATTGCAAAGACTTGCGGCGCGGCGAAAAAGCCGCGCGCGGCCTCAGGCCTGCTCTGCGGCGGGTGCAGCAGCCGGCTTCTCGCGCGAACGCAAGGCCAGCTTTTCCTTGATGCGTGCGCTCTTGCCGCTGCGCTGACGCAGGTAGTACAGCTTGGCGCGGCGCACGTCGCCACGGCGCTTGACGTCAACACTCGCGATCAGCGGGCTGTAGGTCTGGAAGGTGCGCTCGACACCTTCGCCATTGGATATCTTGCGCACGATGAAGCTGCTGTTCAGGCCGCGGTTGCGCTTGGCAATGACCACGCCTTCGTAGGCCTGCACACGCTTGCGGGTGCCTTCAACCACGTTGACGTTGACGACGACGGTGTCGCCGGGGGCGAAATCAGGAATGGTGCGATTCAGGCGCGCCATCTCTTCCTGTTCAAGGGTAGCGATGAGGTTCAAGGGGTTCTCCAAAGTGATCGTGTCGCGGGCTTGTTGATGCGGGTCTTCATGCATCACGTCGTTCAACCGACGCTGGTTCATGAAGCCGCCGAAGAATTTCGTGGTGCCCGGCAGAGGATCGAAAAGCCCATGATTATAGCTCGAAACGACGCAGAAACACCTCGTCCGCAGCCGTCAGCCGCCCTGCAGTGCGAGCGGCCACGATCAGATCCGGTCGTCGGCGGACGGTGGCTGCCAGGGCGGCCTCGCGGCGCCAGCGCGCGATGTCGCCATGGTGGCCCGACATCAGCACTGGCGGCACCGCATGGTCCTGCCCTGCCAGGTGCAGCACTTCGGGGCGGCTATAGTGCGGCCCCTCGAGCAGACCATCCGAAAAACTGTCCTGCTCATGCGAAGGTGCGGTCAACACCCCAGCTTGCAGTCGCGCCACCGCGTCCAGCAACGCCAGCGCCGGCAATTCACCCCCGGACAGTACAAAGTCGCCCAGGCTGATCTCCAGGCTCACCTGGGTATCCAGCACACGCTGGTCGATGCCTTCGTAGCGGCCGCACAACAGCACAGCGCCCGGGCCCTGGGCCAGTCGCCGCACCAGCGCCTGGTCCAGCCGTTGCCCGGTGGGGGTGAAATGAATCACCGCGGGCGCTTCGCCGCCACGGTCGCTGCGCACCGCCTGCAAGGCACGCAACAGCGGCTCGGCCAGCATCACCATGCCCGGCCCACCACCATAGGGCCGGTCGTCCACCCGGCGGTAGTTGTCCAGCGCGTGGTCGCGCAGGGGCCACAGGCGCACGTCGACCTGGCCGCTTTCAAACGCGCGGCGGGTGATGCCCTGGCTCAGGTGCGGCGCAAACAATTCGGGAAAGAGGGTGATGACGTCAAAGCGCATGTTGTCTGCCGCAGCGGTACCGATGGCGGCAACTTCAGTCTTCGGCGTCCCAGTCGACACGAATATGGCGTTGCGCCATGTCCACCTGGTCGACATAAACCTCGACAAACGGAATCAGCACTTCGGCCTTGTCCACCTGGGGCGGCTGGATGCGCAAGACGCAATGAGGGCCAGTTTCGAGCAGGCCCACAACCTGACCTAACACTTGATCGGCGCGATTACTGACTCGCAGCCCGATCAGATCGACCCAGTAGAACTCGTCGTCTTGCAGGCTGGGAAAACTGCCGCGAGAAACAAAGATGCGGGCACCTTTCAGCGCTTCGGCCTGGTCGCGGTCTGTGATGTCCTGCACGGTGGCGACGATGCTGTCACCCTGCTCGCGGGCCTTGATCACCCGCAGCACAGGCGGCAGCGGCGCGCCTGCCACCAACTTCACGGGCACCCCGGCTTGCGGCACAGCGGGTTGCAGGTACCAGCGCTTGGTCGAAAAAAGCGCCTGCGGGTCAGCGGCGTAGGCCTTGACCTTCAGCCCACCCGCAATACCCCAGGCACCAATGACACGCGCCACCTCGACCGCATCTTGCGGCCATGGTGGCGCGTCGTGTTGCACTTCAGTCATGGCAGTGTTCGCCTTCAACGAAGGCGGCACTGCCGCCAAGCCAACAGCTTCAGGCCGCTTTTTTTGCCTGGTCGACCAAGCGTGCCACGGTAGGCGACAGCTGCGCGCCCACACTGGCCCAATGCGTGACGCGGTCAAGCGACACACGCAAAGGCTCTTCACCACCGGAAGCGACCGGGTTGTAGAAGCCGACGCGTTCAATAAACCGGCCATCGCGCCGTTCACGCGAGTCAGCCACCACGATGCTGTAAAACGGGCGCCGTTTTGCGCCGCCACGAGACAGTCGGATCACGACCATGTTGGAATGTCCTTGGAATTCAGGGCTCGGGGCACACCACGGGAGACACACCGGGCAGGCCGTCGTAAACGCCGGCTTGGTGAAGCGGCACCCATACAAACTTTGGTTTTCAGGCCGGTTTGCCAGGCGCCAGCCACCTGGGCCGACCACGGTCGGTGCTGTAGATACGCCAAGTGTGTTGCCACATTGACCAGCGCCGAAAACCCACCATTATAAACTGATGCCTCACCCGGACCACAACTTGAACAGATCAGCACCCGTTACACCCGAGGCCACAGCCCTGCCGACCGCCACCGTGGCCCCCGCCGAACAGCCTTTGCGCCCTGCAACAGCCCAACCCCACTACCGGTCCAAGACGGCGGCGGCCTGGCTGGCCCTGCTGCTGGGCACGTTGGGTATGCACCGCCTGTACCTTTACGGCATGCGCGACATCCGGGCCTGGCTGCATGTGCCCCCGACCGCCGTGGGCCTGCTGGGCGTGCTGCGCATGCAGGAACTGGGGCAGGACGACCACCTGGCCTGGCTGCTCATTCCCGTGCTGGGGCTGATGATCTCGATCGCCATGCTGATGGCCATCATCTATGCGCTGACGCCGGACGACCGTTGGCATCAGCGCTACAACCCCGGCAGACCCATGCTGGCCACGGGCTGGGGCGCGGTGATGGCGGCCATCCTGGCGCTGCTGCTGGGTGGCGCCGTTCTGATGGGCTCCATCGCCTTTGCCGGGCAGAAGTTTTTTGAATGGCAACTGCAACCCGAGGTCGCAGTCGGTCAAAACAGCCAGCGGCTGACCCCGTAACCCAGGGCGGCCATCAGCGCCGTCACCGGAATCGTGATCACCCAGGCGGCGATGATGTTGCCGGCCAGGCCCCAGCGCACCGCGGCGGCATTGCGCACCGAACCGACGCCGAAGATGGCGCCGGTGATGGTGTGGGTGGTGCTGACGGGCACGCCCATGGATGAAGCCAGGAACAAGGTGATGGCGCCGCCGGTTTCGGCACAGAAACCGCCCACCGGCTTGAGCTTGGTGATGCGCTGACCCATGGTCTTGACGATGCGCCAGCCCCCGAACAACGTGCCCAGGCCGATGGCCAGATAACAGCACCAGATCACCCAGCTGGGCGGCATGCTGTCACTGGCTTGAGAGATGCCCGCCGCGATCAGCAGCATCCAGATGATGCCGATGGTCTTTTGCGCGTCGTTGCCACCGTGGCCCAGCGAGTACAGGCCGGCCGATACCAGCTGCAAACGGCGGAACAGGCCGTCCACCCGGTTCGGCGATGTGCGCCTGCACATCCAGGCCACGGCCACCATCATCAGCGAACCAAACAAGAAGCCCAGAAACGGCGAGATGACGATGAAGGCCACTGTGCGCAGCACACCGCCCCAGACCAGCGGTGCAAAGCCCGCCTTGGCGATGGCCGCACCCAGAATGCCGCCAATCAGCGCATGTGAACTGCTGGACGGGATGCCATACCACCAGGTGATGACGTTCCAGATGATGGCCGCAACCAGCGCGCCAAACACCACGTACTGGTCCACCACGCTGGTGTCGACAATGCCCTTGCCCACTGTGGCCGCCACCTTCAAGTGGAAAACAAAGATGGCCGCCACGTTGAAGAAGGCCGCAAAGGCCACCGCGTGCGTGGGCTTCAGCACACCGGTGGACACCACCGTGGCAATGGAATTGGCGGCGTCGTGAAAGCCGTTCATGAAGTCGAACAGCAAGGCCAGCATCACCAGCACCACCACGACCCAGGTTGCGATCTGCAGGCTGTGCATGGCCTGCGCGCTCAGGCGTTCTCGAGCACGATGCCTTCGACCAGATTGGCCACGTCCTCACAGCGGTCGGAGATGGACTCCAGGTGCTCGTACACCGCCTTGAGCTTGATCAGCTGTCGCGTGTCAGGCTCTTCGCGGAAAAGACGCGACATGGCCGAGCGCATCACGCGGTCGGCGTCGGATTCCAGCCGGTCGATCTCTTCGCAGGTTTTCAGCACCGAGTCGGCCACCGCCTGGTCCTTCAGCTTGGGCAACAAGGTCAGCACATGCTGCACCCGCTCGCAGCAGCGCACGGAAATTTCAGTCAGGCGCACCACGTCGTCCGACAGCGTCTGCAGGTCGTACAGCGACATCACTTCGCCGGTGTCCTGCAGCAGGTCCAGCACGTCGTCCATGGCGTTGATCAGGCGGTGGATCTGGTCGCGGTCCAGCGGCGTGATGAAGGTGCGGTGCAGCAGCCGGTGTACTTCGGCGGTGATCTTGTCGGCAGCCTGCTCGGCCGCCACCACCTCGGCGCCATGCTGCTCACGCAGGGACAGGTCGGCATAGTTGTGAACCATGGCCAGAAAGGCCCGTGCTCCCTTGGCGATCAACTGCCCGTGTTCGTTGAACAGCTCGAAAAAATTGCCTTCGCGAGGCAGAAGGCGACCAAAAACCATGACAACTCCCTGGGGGCAACGGACCATTCGAACCGGCGGGGTGCAAGAGACCGATTGTAGGTCGCCAAGACCCGGCGCCCCGCCCAGTGGCCTGGCTTCGCGAGTCAGTGGGTGTCTGGGGCCGCCCCGCTGTCGCCTGCCGGTCGCCGACGGCGTCGCCTGCGTTTTCGCGGCGGGGAAACGGGTGTGTGCACCGCGTCCTCGCCGTCTTCCGCGTCGTCGTCCACTGCGGGTGCCGATGCCACCGCCGCGCCACCCGAAGTGCGCGCTGGGCTGACCGTCGAAGCCTCGGCTGTGCGCCGCCCCTTCTGCGCAGACTGCGCAACGCGCAGGTCCTGAAGCAACGCCTCGCGGTCCTCGTCGCTGCCCAGGTGAAAGTCTTCCCACCAATCGGCCAGATCCACGCCGCCATCGCCCAGTTCGCCGCTTTCGGCTCGCAGGCGCAAAAAGTCATAACCTGCACGAAACCGTGCCTGCCCGGCC
>JAHECB010000194.1 GCA_024641925.1 Betaproteobacteria bacterium | reverse complement strand
AGTGGCAGGTGTACCCGTTGGGAATGCGCTCCAGGTAGTCCTGGTGCTCGGGCTCGGCCTGCCAGAAGGGGCCTGCTGCTTTCACCTCGGTCACCACCTTGCCAGGCCACAGGCCCGACGCGTTGACGTCGGCAACGGTGTCCAGCGCCACGCGCTGCTGTTCAGGCGACGTGAAGTAGATGCCCGAGCGGTAGGACACGCCCCGATCGTTGCCCTGGCGGTTGGGGGTGCTGGGGTCGTGGATCTGAAAGAAGAACTCCAGCAGCTGGCGAAAACTTAAACGTGCCGGGTCAAACACCACCTCCAGTGCTTCGGCATGGGTGCCGTGGTTGCGGTAGGTGGCGTTGGGCACGTCGCCGCCGCTGTAGCCCACGCGCGTGCTGACGACGCCGGGCATCTTGCGCACCAGGTCCTGCATGCCCCAGAAACAGCCGCCCGCCAGGATGGCGGTTTCATTGACGCTCACTTGTCATCTCCTCGGTTGGACGCTAAAGGGTAGCCTTCTTCTCCGCATCAGTCGCGCGCGGCACCAAAATCTCACAAGGGGATCAGCGTTTGTGGTGCACCGGCGCCAGCCTGTAAACCGGCGTGGACAGGCCTTCGGCCCGCGCCTTGATCTGCAGCGCCAGGAATTCCGAGTAGTGGCGCGACTGGTGCAGATTGCCACCGTGGAACCACAGATGCGGCACCTGCGTGGGCTTCCACATGTTGCGCAATTCACCCTCCCAGGGCCCGGGGTCCTTGGGCGTGTCCGAACCCAGGCCCCAGACCTTGCCAACCCGGTCGGCCACCTCGGGCGAGATCAGGTCGGCCAGCCAGCCGTTCATCGAGCCGTAGCCGGTGGCGTAAACCAGCAGGTCGGCCGGCAACTCGGTGCCGTCCGACAAGGTCACCGATTTCGGGTTGATGTGTTCGATGGTGACGCCGCTCTTCAGCTTGATGCTGCCGTTGGCCACCAGTTCCGAGGCGCCCACGTCGATGTAGTAGCCCGAGCCGCGGCGCAGGTACTTCATGAACAGGCCGGAGCCGTCGACGCCGAAGTCCAGCATGAATCCGGCTTTTTCCAGCCGCGCATACAGGTCGGCGTCGCGCTTTTTCATCTCGTCGTAGACCGGCACCTGCATCGGCGCCATGATCTTGTACGGGATCGACGCAAAGATCAGGTCGGCCATGTTGGTGGTGACGCCGGACTTCACCGCCTGCTCGGAATACAGGCCACCCAGCGCCAGTTCCATCAGCGAATCAGACGGCGCAATGTGCGTTGAACTGCGCTGCACCATGGTCACGTCGGCGCCGTGTTCCCACAACGCGGCGCAGATGTCGTGGGCCGAGTTGTTGGAGCCCAGCACCACACACTTTTTACCCTTGTAGGCCTCTGGGCCCGGGTGCTGGCTGCTGTGGTGCTGTTCACCCAGGAAGGTTTCGGCGCCAGGGATCTTCGGCACGTTGGGGTAGCCGGACACGCCCAAGGCGAACACCAGCTCCCGCGGGTGCAGCGTGATGGTCTTGCCGTTGCGCTGCACCTGCACGTCCCAGCACTTAGTCTTTTCGTTGTAGGTCGCCTTTTGTGCGGTGGTGGATCCCCAGTAGTTCAGTTCCATCACCCGCGTGTACATCTCCAGCCAATCGCCGATCTTGTCCTTGGGCGCAAACACCGGCCAGTCGTCGGGGAAGGGCAGGTAGGGCAGGTGGTCGTACCAGACCGGATCGTGCAGACACAGGCTCTTGTAGCGCTTGCGCCAGGAGTCCCCGGGCTTCTCGTTTTTCTCGACGATGAGGGCCGACACGCCCAGGCGCCGCAGCCGCGCGCCCAGCGCAATGCCGCCCTGGCCGCCGCCCACGATCACAACATAGGGCTGCTCGGTGATGCCCAGGGAGTTGGCCTGTTCCTGGCGTTTTTCGGCCCAGGTCTTGCGGCCTGGCATCACGCCGTGCTCGGCGCCTTTTTCGCGGCGTTCGCCCTTGCGCTCTTCAAAACCTTTCAACTCGGTCATCGTGGTCAGCAGCGTCCAGGCTTTGCCGCCCTTCAGGCGCAGATGCCCGCGGCCCCTTGCCACAGCGGTTTCGAACGTGAACCACGCGTCGGTCACCCCATCGGCCTCGGTAGCCTGGCCCTCGACGGCAAAGTGGCTGGGCTGCGTGTCGGCCAGCCGGGCCTGCAGCATCGCGCGTATGGCCTCGGGCCCTTCCTGCGTGCAGATGTTCCAGGTGAAGGACACCAGGTCGCGCCAATAGCAGTCAGCGTCGAAGAGGGCTATGGCGGCTTCGATGTCTTGCTGCGCCAGCGTGCTGGAAAAGTCAGCCAGCCAGGCGCTGGCTGCTTGCGTCGGGTGGGTTGACAAGTCGGTCATGGTGTCTCCTTCGCGGGTTGGCGGTGGCGACTTGTGCGGCCACCTGCGATGCATCTTGCCTCGGCCTGGTGGCAAAAACAAGCCAAACCCCGGTTGGTCGTCGGTGCACTGCATGGGCCTCCTGCCGACAGCACACCACGAGTCCGCGCTGGTTCAGCCGGCTGCAGTTGGCCCGTGTGGGAAACGGTCGACCGGTTTACGGCTGGCGCACACGTGCAGCCTTTTGCTGCGTCATGCAACCGGCTCGGCATGCAATGAACGCTGTTCCACGCCCATGTCTCGCCAATTGCCCGGATGGCAGGTGAACAGCAGCACCTGGTGACGTTGCGCGGCGTCAAACAGCACGCGTTTCATCTGCGCCAGGCGCTGTGCGTCACTGTGCACCAGGGCGTCGTCCAGGATGATCAGCGTCGGTCGGCCGGCCGCCTTCAAAAGGTCGGCATAGGCCAGGCGGCTGATGACGCCCATTTGCTCGCGGGCGCCGAAGCTCAGAGATTCAAAGTCACCGGCTTCGGGCCCGCGGGGCCCAGGCCGCGTCAGGGCGCCGGGCACCAGGTTCTCGTCGACGGCCAGGCTGCCTGATGGAAACAGCAGCTGCAGGTAATGGTCCAGGTGCTTTTGCAGCGGCGCCTGCAGGCGTTGGACCCGCACCTGGCGGCGCATCGCCAGCTTGTTCAGCAAAAAATCCAGGGCCTCGGCACGGCGCTGCATCTCGGCAGCCCGGCGCTGCGCCTGGCTGCTGGCGCTTTGCGCGCTGGCCAGTTCTTCCTCCAGCCCCTGGCCGCCCGTGGCTTCCAGTGACGCTTGAAGCTTGGCCATCTGCAGGCCCCGCGACTGGTGCTGCTGTTCAGCTTGTTCGGCACTGCGTTTGAAGCGCTCCACATCCTGCTGCAAGGTGTCGGGGCGAGCCTGCAAAATTTGCTGATCGATGGCGTTGATGTCGGCCTGCATGGTGACTTCCCGCGCACGGACCTCGACCAGCTCGCGCTGTTGCTTGGCCAGTTCGGCCTGCAGTTGCGGCGCGTCCAGCGCGGCTTTCAAGGTGTCGCGCTCACGCTGCGCGGTCTCGAGCTCGCTGGTGGCGGTCAGCAAGGCATGGCGGGCAGCCTGGTGCTGTTGGCGGGCCTGTTCTGCCCATTCCCGCGCGGTTTCGTGTGCCTGTACGGCTGATGCCAACGGCAGTGCCGGCTCTGGCGGGGCAGGGGGCAAGGACGACTGTGTCGCTGCCGCTTCGGCGGCACGGGCCTGCGCCGCGTCCAGATCAGCCGTCAACGCATCCAGCCCTTTGGGGGCCAGCAGCCGCAAGGCATTGTCTGCGGCTTTTGCCTCGGCCAGGTGCTGGGCATGGGCCTTGTCCCTGGCCTCGGCATCTGCCAACGAGGCCAGGCCCAGGCGCTGGAGCAGGGCGCCGCTTTTGTCTTGCAGATCGGCCTGGGTCTGGGCCAGCTCGGCCAGGTCGGTGCCGCCCGGCGTGATGTGAATCCGGCCGATGCCTGGAACCGACAGGACGGTCTGCGACACCAGTTGCCGTTCAGCCTGGCCGCGGATGGACTCGCCGGCCAGGTCAACGGATGCGCCGGCTGCAAGTTCGAAGCGCAACCGGGTGGCCACCGCATCCTGGCGAATACGCAGTTCGTTCAAGCGCCGGTTCTGGTCACGCAATGCCGTCAGGTCGCTGTCGGCCAGTTGCAGCTTTGCGGCTTGCCGCCGCAGGCGGGTTGCGCTGTCACTCTCTGAAGTGGCGCGGGCCAGCAGGTCCGTGAGTTCTGCCGCGCGGGACTGCGCGTCACGAGCCTGGCGCATGAGCCCGACGCGATTGTCTTCCTGGCGGGCCAGGGACAGTGCTTGGAGCGCGGCCTGCAATGCCGCAGCCGCTGCCGCGTCACGTTGTGCCGCCTGAGTTTCCAGCGCCTGGGCCTGTTCACGGCGTGATGCCGCAGCGGCCCAGGCCGACTGACGTACGCCCAGATCATGGCGCTGGCGTTCTGCCGCAGCCAGACGTTGCGTCAGCAGCTCACGCATAACGACGGTCTGGCTCAACTGTTGCTGCGCGAGGCGTCGCTGGTCGGCCAGGGCGGCAGCGGCCTGCAGTGCCTGCTGTGCTGCGACCTGCTGGCTGCGCAATTCAACCCAGGGCTGCGCCTGGGCGTCGACGCCATGGGCATCGTGCAGCTGCCGCAGCTGGTCAACCTGGCCCTGGTACTGCGCTACAGCAAGCTGAAGTTCTTGGACACGTTCCGCCAGCGTTTCAGCGTCTTCCAAGGTCTTTGCATACTCGGCACGCGGCTTGCCGGTGCCCGTCAGCCATTCGTCGCGCTGTCGTTGAATCTGATCCACCAGGTCGTCGCCCGCACTGGCCGACAATTCGCCCAGCGACTCGTCCAGCGCCTTGCGCAGGTGGTCGGCGGCATGCGACACCGCATCGCGAACCGCATGCGCAGAGCCCTGCTCTATCCACAGCAGGCCCGGAATGCCCCAATGTTCTTCGCGGCTTGCGCCTTTGGGTGCGAACTTGAAGCCCAATTGCTCGGCCAATGCGTCTTCTGCCTCGGGGCCTTCCAGCCGTTTGCTGCCCAGCAGCAGTTCGCAGCGCTTCTTGTGCAGAAAGCTCTTGGTCAGGCGGCAGTGCATGTCGCCGATGTCGAAGTCCAGTTCTACCGTGGGTGCGGCAGCGCTGTCGCCATAAGGTCGCAGGTCGTCCACGCTGGTGGACCTGTGGCGTTCAAAAAACGCAGCGCGAATGGCGCGCACCAAGGTACTTTTGCCGGCCTCGTTGGCGCCGGTGAAGATGTTGAGTCCAGGCTGGATGTGCGCCAGTTCAAACGGTGCCTTGAACCGGCGCAGCTCCGAAACCTGCAGGCGCGTGAGTTTCATGCAGACGGCCCTGCTGTGTTGCGCTGCACCAGCAGCGTGGTCAGCAGCGCCAGCGCGTCCTGAGCACGGACGGCGTCGTCGCCGGTGGTGTCGCGCAGTTCCTGGATGACCTCGCCCACGTAACCATCAGCGTGCAGGTCTGCGATGTCCTGCGCCGTTGGCGCCAGCTGCAGCGCAGACAGGTCACTGCGCACGGACCGCACACGGGCTTCGGTGGTACCCAGGGCCTGGATCAGCCGTGTGTGGTCGGCCAGATCAACCTGGCCGGACACCGCCAAGTCCAGCACGTCGGATGCGCCCAATTTGTCCAATGTGGCGATCAGCGCGGCCAGGTCGCTCGCCACATGGATGGGGTGCTCGATCTGCTGCCACCGAAACTGCGCCGTCTTCACGACCTGCACCAAGGGTGCATCGCCCGGCTGGTTCAGCTGCACCAGCAAGGCCTGGCCTGAATCGTTGGCTTTGAACCGGTCGGGTTCTGGCGTGCCGCTGTACCAGGTGTGGCTGTCCATCTGGCGGGTGCCGTGCCAGTCGCCCAAGGCCAGGTAGTCCAGACGTGCGCGCAGCGCCCGATCGGGCGCGATGGGGTTGGCGGCATCGATGTCTTCGGCCAGCACGCCCTGCACGGCGCCGTGGGCCACACCGATGCGCAGCCAGCCCTCGGGGGTGCTGGCCTGGTCAAACCATTCGGTCAAGTCGCCATAGGTGTGGCGCTGCGTCAAAGGGGCACACAGCAGCGCCAATCTACAGGCCGGCAATTCCACCGTGCGGGGTTCCAGCGCCAGATGCAGCTGGGCGGGCAGGGCACCCAGGCGCTGGGCGTGGGTCCAGACACTTTCAGCCAGCGCCGCGTCATGGTTGCCCGGGATCATCACCCACGGTCCCTTGAAGCCGTCCAAGGCGTTGAAAAGGCGCCGGATGCTGCGTGCTGACACCGTCTGGGCGTCGAACACGTCGCCTGCAACCACCACGACGTCCACCGCCTCGGCCGTGGCCAGTGACGCCAGGCGCTCGACGGCAGCAAAACGCGCTTCGGCCAGAGGCACGGCGTCGTCAGGGTCGAACGAGCCGTAGAGCCGGCCGATCTGCCAGTCGGCCGTGTGCAGGATCTTGGTCATGCGCTGTTCAGGGAAGGGGGTTGATGCAGCCGGCGCGTCTTTTGCAGGGCTGCCATGGTTCGATTCTCGCCGCTGACGCACCACGACGGCAGGTTTGCACGTCCGATCGAGTCGCGCGCGCTGCCCCGCTAGCCGCGGGGCATGGGGCCTGCGAACGGCTCAGTGATCGTGGGGGTGTTCGTGATCGTGGGCAGGTGCCCGCTCGGCCAACGCCGCAGTACCGTTGCCCGTTGCTGATGCACCCGTGAACGGCACTGCACAAGCGGCCATGAACGGCACACGAACCGTTTGCAGCGTCACATGTTCAATGCCGAATGTGGTCTGCAGCTGCATGGTGGCGAACTGAAGAAAGTTGTCGTCAGCGGGTGCTTCAGGCATCACCAGGTGAGCTGTCAGTGCGTTTTGGGCGGTGCCCATGGCCCAGACATGCAGGTCGTGCACACGGGTCACGCCGGGCAATGATTCCAGCAAACGCTGCACCGCGTTCAGATCCACCCCTTCGGGCACGCCGTCGAACAGCAGGTGCAGCGACTGCCGGAACAGGCTCCACGTGCCCACCACAATGACGGCCGCGATGACCAGGCTCACCACTGGATCCAGCCAGTTCCAGCCCAAAGCCAGGGCCAGACCGCCAGCGATGACGACGCCCACCGAAACCAGCGCATCCGCCGCCATGTGCAGGTAGGCCCCGCGAATGTTCAGGTCCTGTGTGCTGCCGCGCAGGAAGAGCAGGGCCGTCGCGGTATTGACAACGATGCCGATGCCCGCCACCACCATCACCGTGACGCCTTGCATGGCCTGGGGTGACTGCAGCCGGTTCAGAGCCTCCCACGCCAGCGAGCCCATGGCCACCAGCAACAGAAGGGCGTTGACAAAGGCGGCCAGAATGCTGGCCCTCTTCCAGCCGTAGGTGTGTCGCACGTCGGGCTTCAGGCGCCCGGCCAAGGCGCCACCCCAGGCCAGCACCAGACCAAAAACGTCGCTCAGGTTGTGGCCTGCGTCGGCCAGCAAGGCCAGGGAGTCGACCTTCCAGCCGTAGAACGCCTCGATGGCGACGAAGCCCGTGTTCAGCGCAATGCCGACGGCAAAGGCTCGATTGAAGTCGCCGGGTGGCGCGGCGTGGTTGTGACCGTGCCCGTGATGCTCGCCCATTCCCTTGTGCTGCCCTCGATGCCGTTGAGGCGCGCTCGGTTTTCCGGTGCAGCGCGTCGAGGGCAATATCACCCTCATTAGGGAGTATGGGTCAGGCGGCGTGTGCGGGTGTTTTTGACGCACACCAACACGGCTGCGACAGTACGGTCATCTGTTGCGCCTGTACGTTCACGCCTCAGGCCGCGGCATCACAGATCGGATGCACGTCTTTTGTAGTTAACATAATATACATCGTACGCAATCAATGAAGAGGTTAACGGAATTGATCTGGCATCAACTCGGGCTTCTCTCAAGGACATTGCACACGACATCTCCGCCCCGTCGGCGGCCGTACCCGCATCTCACGGGCCTGGGCAAAGCAGTCAAACAATTATTCGGCGTCGTCTGCCAGATCAATGTCATCAAGATCGGCAAGGTCAGCATCAGCGTCCGCTCCAGCGATCAGCGGAGCGCCCGTGGGGTTTGAAGGCGTCACGCGGTCCAGCGGACGGCAGGTGTGACGATTCAAGGCCGCCAGTCGCTCGGACTTTTCCATCATGGCGATGACAACTTCAGGCTCAAGCATCAACATGAAGGGGTTGTGAACGCTGCTGGTTTGCTCTGACATGGTCGGCTCCTAGGGGGTTGATAGTTCGCTATCGACAACTCTAGGCACAACACAAGGGCGATTTGGCAGGGCCCGAACCATAGGGCGCGTCAGGCAAATACCGACAAGCGCGTCGGGCATCGCCACCGTCAAAAGCAGCTGCGCATCCGTGACTGTGACGAAGTGCCGAAGCGACGCCCGCAACCGTCAACATCGCACGATCCAGGGCTTTCTAACCAAAGGGGCCCAGCCTGCGAGCATGCCGCCAGCCGCTGCGGCGGCGGCTGGCTACCGCGCAGCCGCGTCCAGCTGTTTTGCCAATTCCTCACGGCCCGCCAGGCGCGCAAATGCGGCGGCGTTCAGCTGCTTGTCGTTGACAGCCTTGGAGTTGGCGCCCTTTTTCAGCAGCAACTGTGCCATCTCTTCGCTGCCGTAGCGGCTGGCCATCATCAACGGCGTGGTGCCGTTGGGCGAAACGGCCTCGAGTGCAGCGCCCTGCTCCAGCAGCCAGGTCGCCACCGCGAGATGGTTGCCGCTGGCCGCATAGTGCAATGGGGCCCAGCCCTCGCGGTTCAGCGACGCGCCGCGCACCAGCAATGCCTTGGCCGCTTCCAGGTTGCCGCGCAGACAGGCCATCATCAGCGCTGTTTCGTTGGCGGCATTGGTGGCGTCAACCACCAGGGCGGGGTTTGCCAGCAGGGCCTGCGTCACCCGGGGTGCTTCTTCTCGCAGCGCCATGTAGAGCGCCGTCTGGCCTTGTTCGCTGCGGGTGTTGGGGTCCATGCCCGCGGCCATCAGCGCGCTGACCGCGTTGACATTGTCGACGGCAATCGCGCGGAAGAAGCTGACCTTATCATCAGCTCTTGTTACTGAAACA
The DNA here is from genome assembly GCA_024641925.1 of Betaproteobacteria bacterium. GTDB lineage: Bacteria > Pseudomonadota > Gammaproteobacteria > Burkholderiales > Burkholderiaceae_C > Rubrivivax. Next base: position 809 of record JAHECB010000194.1, on the reverse strand, counting down.
CCAATTAAAACAATGATGTATATCGCTATTCGAAAGTAATTTCTCATGATTTTTAAGGCGCTGTTGCTGACGTTTTGACCCGGGAAAACAGAGTTTCGAAGTTCTGGCTGGTGGCAGCAGCAATGTCTTCAAGGCTCACCCCCTTGAGCGCTGCAAGCTGGGCCGCAACATGTGCCACGTAGGCGGGCTGGTTGGTTTTGCCGCGGTAGGGCACTGGCGCCAGATAGGGGCTGTCGGTCTCGATCAGGCAGCGGTCCAGTGGCACCATGCGCGCCACGTCGCGAATGTCTTCAGCACTCTTGAAGGTCAGGATGCCGGAAAACGAGATGAAGAATCCCAGGTCCAGTGCCGCCTTGGCCACCGCCATGGTTTCGGTAAAACAATGGAAAACACCCTGTACCCGGCCCTGGCCCACGCGGGCCAACAGGTCAACCGTGTCGTGGCTTGCGTTGCGCGTGTGAACGACCAGCGGTAAGTCGCTGACCAGCGCAGCGCGAATGTGGGTGCAAAAGCGGTCCCGCTGCCAGGCCATGTCTTGCACGGTGCGTCCGTTCAGGCGGTAGTAGTCCAGACCGGTTTCGCCGATGGCCACCACTCTGGGCCGCGCGGCCAGCGCCAGCAAATCGGCGTCAGATGGTTCCTGCACACCTTCGTTGTCAGGGTGCACGCCCACGGTGGCCCAGAAGTTGTCGTGTTCCGCGGCCAGCGCGTACACCGTTTCAAACTCCTCCAGCGTGGTGCAGATGCACAGGGCCCGATCGACATGGGCCTGGGCCATGGCCTGGCGGATTTCCGGCAGGCGTGTGGAC
>JAHECB010000193.1:4564-9775 GCA_024641925.1 Betaproteobacteria bacterium | reverse complement strand
CCATCGCTGCGGTCGGCCTGCGGGAGCTCATGGCGCGCAGCGATGGTGTGGCCGTCTTGCTGGCCTTCTTTTCACGCTACAAGGGTTTGTTTGGCGACCGCCTGTTCCAGGGCGCTAAGTCCCAGCAGGTGTTGGTGAGCCTGGCGCACAGCAATCTGTTTGACGAAGGTGCGCTGGCGCAGGCGCTGTTGCAGGGCCCCTTGAGCGCAGCCTGGATGGACTGCCTGGAGCCCGGTGCGCTGGACCCCGAACGTCCGCTGCACCGGGTGGCGACCTTGCAGGTGACACCTCGGGTCAGCGGCGTGACACAAGGCACCCGACTGCGCGGCGCTTGGGCTGTGGCGCAGCGCATCGACGAATTCCTGGTCAGCCATCCCAAGGCCGCGGCTGTTGCGGCACCGGAGCCATCCTCGACGGGATCGGCTCAGCCCGACTTGGAAGCCCCACAACCGGCGCCGCGGCCCAGACGGGCCGCCGCCGCGCTGGGCAGCGTCAAGCCGTTGCCGCCAGTCGCGCCCGCTGGTCCTGCAGGCGGGACAGGTTCTGCTTGAAGTCCGCCACCCTACTGCGCTCCTGCTCAACCACCGTTGCAGGTGCCCGCGCCACAAAAGCTTCGTTGCCCAGCTTGGCTTCGGCCTTGACGATCTCGCCCTGAAGCCTGGCGATCTCCTTGTCCAGGCGGGCCCGTTCGGCTTCAATGTCGATTTTCACGAACAGGGCGAAGCGCAGATCACCTGAAACCGCCACGGGGGCGTTCTGCGTGGCCTTGGCAAAGGCGGCTTCGTCGGGCAGGTTCTGGATGTCGGCCAAGCGTGCCAGCGCTTGCAGCACGGGCGCGGCGCTGGCCACGAACGCGCTGTCCCCCAATGTCAGCAAGGGCACACGCTCGCTGGGTGACAGGCTCATTTCGCTGCGCAGCCGCCGCACCTCGGCCGCCACGGCCTTCAGGCGCTGCACCCAGGCATCAGCGTTGGGGTCCACCTTTTCAAGCTGCGCCTGCGGGTAGGCCGCGGTGACGACGGTGGCGGCCGACCCCGGCGCCTTGCGGCCAGCCACCTCGGCCACGGTGTCCCACAGTTCGGCGGTGATGAACGGCGCCACCGGGTGCAGCAGTCGCAGCACCGTTTCCAGCGTCCGGATCAGGGTGCGCCGGGTGCCGCGCTGCGTAGCGGCATCGCCGGCCTTGGCGGCCTCGGCCAGCTGCACCTTGGCAATTTCCAGGTACCAGTCGCAGTACTCGTCCCACACAAAGGTGTAGATGGCGTTCGCCACGTTGTCCAGCCTGTAGTCGGCAAAGCCCTGCGCTACCGCCGCTTCCACACGCTGCAGCTCGCCGGTGACCCAGCGGTCGGCGAGCGAGAACTTCAGGTAGCCATGGAAGGGTCCGGCGGGCGTGACTTCGCGGCCCTGGGCGTCAAACGTGGGCGCCACACACTCGGCCTTGGTGTGTTCCTTGAGGCCGTTGTCCTGACCTTCGCAGTTCATCAGCACAAACTTGGTGGCGTTCCACAGTTTGTTGCAGAAGTTGCGGTAGCCCTCGCAGCGCTTGCTGTCGAAGTTGATGTTGCGGCCCAGCGTGGCGTAGCTGGCCATGGTCAGACGCAACGCGTCGGCACCAAAGGCGGGAATGCCCTGCGGGAATTCCTTTTCGGTCTGCTTGCGCACGCGTGGTGCCGTCTCGGGCTTGCGCAGGCCGGTGGTGCGTTTGTCCAGCAGTGGGCCGAGATCGATGCCGTCGATCAGGTCCACCGGGTCGAGCACATTGCCTTCGCTCTTGCTCATCTTCTGACCCTGCGCGTCACGTACCAGGCCGTGGATGTAGACGTCCTTGAAAGGCACCTGGCCGGTGAAGTGCTTGGTCATCATGATCATCCTGGCCACCCAGAAGAAGATGATGTCGAAGCCCGTCACCAGCACGGTGCTGGGCAGGAACAGGCTTTGCTCCACCGTTTTTTCAGGCCAGCCCAGCGTGGAAAACGGCACCAGGGCGCTGCTGTACCAGGTGTCCAGCACGTCTTCATCGCGGGTCAGCGTGCCGGTGTAGCCGGCGGCGGCAGCGCGGCTGCGTGCTTCTTCTTCGCTGCGCGCCACAAAGAGTTCTCCGCCGGTGCCGTACCAGGCCGGGATCTGGTGGCCCCACCACAGCTGGCGGCTGATGCACCAGTCCTGCAGGTTGTCCATCCAGTGGTTGTAGGTGTTCACCCACTGCTCGGGCACAAAGCGCACCTCGCCGCTACTGACGGCCTGACGGGCTTTTTCAGCAATGCTGCTGCCGTCGCTGCCTGCCTTGTTCACGGCCACAAACCACTGGTCGGTCAGCATGGGCTCCACGACTTGGCCGGTGCGGGCGCAGCGCGGCACGGTCAGGCGGTGTTTTTTGGTTTCCACCAGCAGGCCCAGGGTATCCAGGTCGGCCACGATCTTCTTGCGTGCCACAAAACGGTCTAGCCCTTGGTAGGGCACGGGCGCGTTCTGGTTGACCATGGCGTTCAAGTCCAGCACGCCGATCATGGGCAGACCGTGGCGCTGCCCCACCGCATAGTCGTTGGCGTCGTGTGCGGGCGTGACCTTGACCACGCCGGTGCCGAATTCACGGTCGACGTAGCTGTCGGCAATCAGCGGAATCAGCCGGTCGCACAGCGGCAGTTTCACCTGCCGGCCCACCAAGGCCGCATAACGCTCGTCTTCCGGGTGCACCATGACGGCGGTGTCGCCCAGCATGGTTTCCGGGCGGGTGGTGGCCACGACCACGCTTTCGGCGCTGTCGCTGCCGTCGGCGTTCACCAGCGGGTAGCGGATGTGCCAGATGAAGCCGTCTTCTTCTTCGCTTTCCACTTCCAGGTCGGACACGGCAGACTGCAGCGCCGGGTCCCAGCTGACCAGGCGTGTGCCCCTGTAGATCAGGCCTTCGTCAAACAGCCGCACAAAGGTCTCGGTCACGGTCTTGGACAGGCCTTCGTCCATGGTGAAGTACTCACGCGACCAGTCCACGCTGTCGCCCATTCGGCGCATCTGGTTGGTGATGGTCGCGCCGCTGCTGGCCTTCCAGTCCCAGACCTGGGCCACGAAGTTCTTGCGCCCGATGTCGTGTCGCGATTGCCCTTTTTCCTGCAGCTGCCGTTCCACCACGATCTGCGTGGCGATACCCGCATGGTCGGTGCCGGGCAGCCACAATGTGTTGTGGCCACGCATGCGGTGGTAGCGCGTCAGCGCGTCCATGATCGTCTGGTTGAAGGCATGGCCCATGTGCAGCGTGCCCGTCACATTGGGCGGCGGCAACTGGATGCTGAATGAAGGCCGGGCCGGGTCCAGTGTGGCCGTGAACGTGCCGGCCTCGGCCCATACAGCGCCCCAGCGGGCTTCAAGGGCTGCGGGTTCAAAGGACTTGGCAAGCTCGGTCATGGTGGGGTCCAGGGTCCGGAAGGCCCGAAGCCCAGTGCGCGGTGGCACGGAACATCACAGGCGGTAGGCGGGACGTAGATTGTAGAAGGGGCGGTCGGAACGCGGTGGGCCCGTCCGCACCGAAGCAAGCGCAGCCTGTGTGCTTGTCAACGGCCATCGCAGTGGCCCGGCAGCCGTGGCCGTTGCCGTCGGCCACAGATCGCGATGGCGCCGGCCCTGACGGCGTCGTCAGTCTTGCCAGGGCGATTGTGAATATGCGATGCTGCAGACTCGATGGCGTCCGAAGGAGAGCAACGATGAAGCCCTGGTCCCTAGCGTTTCGACGGTGCACGCTGGTGCCGATGTTCGTGCTGGGTGCCGCTTGTTTGACCGTCACGACGGCGCAGGCACAGAAGATCGAGGCGGGGCTCTGGGAAATCACCACGGGCGGGGCCGGTGGTGGCGACACCGTTGGTGCTGCCATGGCGCAGATGCAAGAGCAGCTGGCTAAGATGCCGCTCCAGCAGCGCCAGATGGTCGAGCAGATGATGGCCAACCAGGGTCTGGGTGCGGGGTCCAAACCCAACGCCGTGCGGGTCTGCATCACACCGGAGCAGGCGGCGCGTGCAGCGTTGCCCAACGAACCCGGTTGCACCCACAAGGTGTCCGGGCGAGACGGTGAAGTCTTGAAGATGGTCTTTCAATGTGCAGGCCCGCCCGCGTCCAAGGGCGAAGCCGAATACCGCCTGGCGGGAAGCAAGGCTTACAGCGGCCGCATGACCATCGACACCCAGCACAACGGCAAACCCGTCCGACTGCAGATGGCGCAACAAGGACGCTGGGTGGCGGCGGATTGCGGGCTCATCAAGCCGAGCGGCAAGCGCTGAAGTCGCCCGTCGGTCACCTGCGCGCAGGCCTGCAGTCTTCACCATGAAAATGCAATTCAACGGCGCTGGAAAGCGCCTGCTGGTGATCGCCGGCGCGGCGCTTGTCTCGTGGGCGCTGGTGTCGTGTGGCGGCGGCGGTGCTGCGGGCAAAAGCAGCGCTGACAGCGAAACTTGCTCGGTGGTTGAGCAGCAGGCCTGGCTGGCGGACTACATGAGCCGTTTCTACTTCTGGTACCCACTTTCGCCCAAGCCCGATGCGTCGGCCTTTGGCGACGTGGCGGCATTTTTCAGCGCCTTGCTGTACACCGGCAACGACACCCGCTTTCCACGTGACCGTTGGAGTGGCAGCGAAAGCACCGAGACCTTCAACCGTTTTTTTGGGGACGGTGCCAATCTGGGTTACGGCGTTTCCGTGGCGGGCCTGGAGGTCATCAACCAGCCGAATCGCGCACTGTGGGTGCGGGGTGTGGAGCCCGGTTCACCCGCAGCGCTTGCGGGCGTTCAGCGGGGCGATCAGGTGTTGAGCATCAACGCACGGTTGACATCCGAGGTGATCCTCTCCGACGACTTCTCCGATCTTTCGGCCAGCCAGGCCGGCCAGGTGCTGACCCTGGTGCTGTCTCGAGACGGCGTGGTTCGTCAGGTCAGCCTGACGGCGGCCATCTTCAGCCTGGTGCCCATCAGCGGCGAGGCCATGTTCACCAGCCCGGCGGGCCGCCGCGTCGCATACCTGGCCGTCAAGAACATGATCAGCCAGGCGCAGGCGCCGACCGCGTCGGCCTTTGCCCGGTTCAAGGCCGTGGGCGTCGACGACCTGGTGCTGGACTTGCGTTACAACGGCGGCGGCCTGGTGTCCATTGGCGGCGAACTGGCTTCCTATGTTGCCGGTACCCGGGGTCAGGGCCTGGTCTATGCATCGCTGCTTTACAACGAACTGCGCAGC
>JAHECB010000193.1:0-4554 GCA_024641925.1 Betaproteobacteria bacterium | reverse complement strand
GCCGCCCTGAGTCTGCCACGTGTTTTTGTGCTGACCGGCCGGCGCACCTGTTCGGCCAGTGAGCAGGTCATCAACGGCCTGCGTGGCGCAGGCTTGCAGGTGGTGGCCGTGGGTGAAACCACCTGCGGCAAACCGGTCGGTTTCCAGCCCGTGGCTCAGTGCGGCACCACCTACAGCGTGGTCAACTTTGAAAGTGTCAACCAGTTGGGGGAAGGCCGGTATTGGGACGGCTTGGATGCCAGCTGCGCGGTGGCAGAAAACTTCCAAGTGCCGCAGGGCGACCCGGCTCACGACCCGTTGCTGGCCACGGCCCTGCAAATGGTCGACGGGCTGGCTTGCCCAACGCTGGCCCAGGGTCTTCGCCAGACCTTGGCGGCCCGCAAGGGCAACCGCCGACCTGACGGGCTGCTCAACGATCGCCGCGCAGCCGAGTTGCGCTGATCAAAGACCGCCAAGGGGCGCAAGGGTGGACCACAGCTTGGGACCGCACCAAGTTGGCTTGCCCCAGGCGCACGCTTCAGCCGCCGCCATCAAGGGCTGGCTGTGCTGACTTGCTGAGACGATGTCCTGCCAGGCAAGGTCGGCATGCCGCTGCGCAGCCAGGCCTGCCGCAGGCCTTCCATCTCAAAGATCAGGTGGTCGATCTGGGACAGAAATTCATCACGGCTTCTGGCCGGCCCTTCGGTCACCATGGCCTCGGTCAAGCTGGCCAGGGGCTGCTGACGGGCAACTCGCGCCCAGCGGCGCACCTCGCAGTAGGTGACCAGCGCCAAACGACCCAAATCTTCCTGCCGTCGCGCATGGCGCAGTTCACCCAGCAGGTCTTCCAGCGACAAGAGCAATGACATCACAGGACCCATGTTGCGGTGCAGCATTGTGACCGCAACGGCGGCTGAAAAGTACCATCCTTTTGGATGGCCTCCTCTGAACTGGAGTTGTGCGCCTAGCCAGGCGCGCCAAACGACGCCCATGTTTGGACAGCAGTCTTGAGAGTGGCCAAAAAATGGCCGTGTTCAGCCGGACCTAGACAAACAGATGTTCGGCCGCGTTTTCGCCGCCCAGCACCACATAGTTCACCTTGCGCAGGTCGGTCAGCACCCGCCCGCCGCCATAGCTGATGCTGCTCTGCAGGTCTTCGCGCATTTCGCGCAGGGTGTCGATCAGCGTGCCCTTGATGGGCTCCAGGATGCGTTTGCCTTCGACGTGTTTGTACTCGCCCTTGTTGAAGTCGCTGGCGCTGCCGTAGTACTCCTTGAACAGCTTGCCGTCGACTTCCACGGTCGTGCCCGGGCTTTCGTGATGGCCTGCAAAGAGTGAACCCACCATCACCATGGCGGCGCCGAAGCGCACACTTTTTGCAATGTCGCCGTGGTGGCGAATACCGCCGTCGGCGATGATGGGTTTGCTGGCCACGCGGGCACACCACTTCAGTGCCGACAACTGCCAGCCGCCGGTGCCAAAACCCGTCTTCAGCTTGGTGATGCAGACCTTGCCCGGACCCACGCCCACCTTGGTGGCGTCGGCGCCCCAGTTTTCCAGGTCGATCACGGCTTCAGGTGTGGCCACGTTGCCGGCAATTACAAACGCCTGCGGCAGCTTGGTCTTGATGTGCTCGATGGCGTGTTTGACACTGTCGGCGTGGCCGTGAGCGATGTCGATGGTGATGTAGTCGGCGCCCACACCTTCTGAAGCCAGGCGATCGATGACGGCATAGTCGGTGGGTTTGACGCCCGAGCTCAGGCTGACAAACAGCCCCTTGTCGCGCATGCGCTTGGCGTAGGCGACGTTGTCCAGGTCGAAGCGGTGCATCACATAGAAGTGGCCGCTGCGCGCCAGCTGTTCGCTGATGGCTTCGTCGACCACGGTCTTCATGTTGGCCGGCACCACCGGCAGCACAAAACGGCGGCCGCCAAATTCGACCGAGGTGTCGCACTCACTGCGGCTGTCAACGCGGCACTTGCGGGGCAGCAGCAGGATGTTGTCGTAGTCGAAAATTTCCATGGCATGCACCTGGGCTGAAGCGGTTGACGGGCGAAAAAAAACCAGCCGTGACAAGAAGTCCGGGCCGGTGGGGCATTCTACGCCGCGAGATGCTGATGGCGGGCACTTCTAGAATGCCTGCATGCACCCTTCACAAGCCAAGCTGCTGGACAACCTGAACCCCGAGCAGCTGGCCGCCGTCACCCTGCCGGCCGTGCCCAGCCTGATCCTGGCCGGCGCCGGGTCGGGCAAGACACGGGTGCTGACCACCCGCATCGCCTGGCTGATGCACACTGGCCAGGTGTCGCCCGGTGGTGTGCTGGCCGTGACCTTCACCAACAAGGCCGCCAAGGAGATGCTGACGCGGCTGGGTACGATGCTGCCTGTGGCCGTGCGCGGCATGTGGATTGGCACCTTCCATGGCCTGTGCAACCGCTTTTTGCGTGCGCACTGGAAACTGGCTGCGCTGCCGCAGGGCTTTCAGATCATGGACAGTAGCGACACGCTCAGCGCGGTCAAGCGGGTCATCAAGGGCATGGGCCTGGACGAAGAACGTTTTGTGCCCAAGCAGGTGGGCTGGTTCATCGCCGGATCGAAAGAAGAAGCGCTGCGCCCCAAGGACGTGGAAGTGCGCGACGAGCAGACGCGCCGCCTGGTCGAGATCTACCAGGCCTACGAAGAGCAGTGCCAGCGTGATGGCGTGGTCGACTTTGCCGAGCTGATGCTGCGCACCTACGAACTGATGCGCGACAACGCCGCGCTGCGTGAGCATTACCAGCACCGTTTTGTGCATGTGCTGGTCGACGAGTTCCAGGACACCAACCGGCTGCAGTACTTGTGGCTGAAGCTGTTTTCGCCCCCCGGCGTGCCGGGCCGCGGCGTGATGGCCGTGGGCGACGACGACCAGAGCATCTACGCCTTTCGTGGCGCGCGTGTCGGCAACATGGCCGACTTCGAGCGTGAGTACCGCGTGCAGACGGTGATCAAGCTGGAGCAGAACTACCGCTCCAGCGGCCACATCCTGGACAGTGCCAATGAATTGATCAGCCGCAACACCCAACGTCTGGGCAAGAACCTGCGCACCGAGATGGGCGCCGGTGAGCCGGTGCGGGTGTTCGAGTCCACCAGCGACTACGCCGAGGCGCAATGGCTGCTGGAAGAAGCGCAGCAGTTGCACCGCAGCGGTACGCCGCGCAGCGAGATTGCACTGCTGTACCGCAGCAATGCACAAAGCCGCGTGCTGGAAAGTGCACTCTTCAACGCCGGCGTACCCTACCGCGTGTATGGCGGGCTGCGCTTTTTTGAACGCGCTGAAATCAAGCACGCACTGGCCTACCTGCGGCTGCTGGAGAACCCCGACGACGACACCAGCTTCCTGCGGGTGGTGAACTTTCCGGCGCGTGGCATCGGTGCACGCAGCATTGAACAGTTGCAGGACGCCGCCGCCGGCCGCAGTTTGTCGCGCAGCGTGGGCGCTGTGCCCGGCAAGGCGGGCAACAACCTGCAGGGTTTTGTGGCGCTGCTGGACCACATGCGCCAGACCACCAAGGGCCTGACGCTGCGCGAGATCATCGACCACATGCTGGACCAGTCCGGCCTGCTGACCTTCTACAAGACCGACAAGGAAGGCCAGGACCGCATCGAGAACCTGGAAGAACTGGTCAACGCCGCTGAAAGTTTTGTCACCCAGGAGGGTTTTGGCAAGGACGCCGTGGCGCTGCCGGTGGACGAGCAGGGCGGTGCGGGCGTAAGCGTGGGTGGGGATGCGGTTGCCGGGGCGCCCGCGGCCCCCGATGCCGATACCGGCGAAATCATGTCGCCCCTGGCGGCCTTCCTGACCCATGCGTCGCTGGAAGCCGGCGACAACCAGGCCCAGGCCGGCGCCGACGCCATCCAGCTGATGACGGTGCATTCGGCCAAGGGCCTGGAATTTGATGCGGTGTTCATCACCGGCATCGAAGAAGGCCTGTTCCCGCACGAACAGAGCTTGAGCGACGCCGACGGCGTGGAAGAAGAGCGCCGCCTGATGTACGTGGCCATCACCCGCGCGCGACAGCGCCTTTACCTGAGCTTCAGCCAGACGCGCATGCTGCACGGCCAGACGCGCTACAACGTCAAGAGCCGGTTTTTTGACGAACTGCCCGAGCAGGCGTTGAAGTGGATCACGCCGCGCCAGCACGGTTTTGGCTCGGGCTTTGCGCGTGAATACCAGCAGGCCTGGGACCGCGGGTCGGGCCTCAGCGGCATCGTGGGTGCCGGGCGTGTGGCGCCAGCCGCTCGGTCGCCAGCCGCCACCTCGGTGCCCGCCGCGATGGCTGCCGAGCGGTCCAGCCACGGCCTGCGTGTGGGGCAGACCGTGTTCCACACCAAGTTTGGTGAGGGCGTGATCGGGGTGCTGGAAGGCCACGGACCGGATGCAAGGGCGCAGGTGCACTTTGGCCGTCACGGCACCAAGTGGCTGGCCTTGTCGATTGCCAAGCTGACGCCGGTGAACTGAACCAGCGACCGAATGGGGCCGCTGAAACCACCCCCCTTGAATGGGGGGGGTGTCGTCGACAGTATTGTTGTTGACTT
>JAHECB010000432.1 GCA_024641925.1 Betaproteobacteria bacterium | reverse complement strand
CGGCCGCGTTGACCTACGGCAGCCAACATTGGACCTACCAGCAGTTGCACGGCGCCGTGCACGGTTTTGCTGCCGGCCTGCTGGCCGCGGGTCTGCAGCGCAGCGAACGCGTGGGCATCTATCTGGAAAAGCGCTTCGAAACGGTGGTGGCCAGCTTTGGCGCGCCTGCGGCCGGCGGCGTGTTTGTGCCCATCAACCCCCTGCTCAAGGGCGAGCAGGTGGGCTTCATCATCAATGATTGCGACGTGCAGGTGCTGGTGACCTCGCCGCAGCGCCTGGCGGCTGTGTCCGAAGCCTTGGCCAACTGCCCGTCGCTGCGCCACGTGGTGCTGACCGAAGCCGCAGCCACATGGCCGGCACTGCCGCCGCAGGTCAGCTGCCACCACTGGGCCGACTGGCTGCAGGCCGGTCCACGCGCGGGGCACCGCGTCATCGATACCGACATGACGGCCATCCTGTACACCTCGGGCAGCACCGGCCGCCCCAAGGGCGTGGTGCTGTCACACCGCAACATGGTGGCAGGCGGCAAAAGCGTGGCGTCCTATCTGGGCAATCACGCACAGGACAGCTTGCTGGCCGCCCTGCCCTTGTCGTTTGACGCGGGTTTCAGCCAGCTGACCACGGCTTTCCACAGCGGCGCGCGTGTGGTGCTGCTGAACTACCTGATGCCCAAGGATGTGTTGCGGGCCCTGGAACGCGAAAAAGTCACCGGTCTGACCGCCGTGCCGCCGCTGTACATCCAGCTCACCCAACTGCCCTGGCCCGAAGCCATCAGCGAACATCTGCGCTACTTTGCCAACACCGGCGGGCGCATGCCGCGCGAGACCCTGGACCTGCTGCGCCAGCGCGTGCCCAAGGCCAAACCGTTCTTGATGTATGGCCTGACCGAGGCATTCAGGTCGACCTACCTGCCGCCCGATGAAGTGGACCGCCGACCCGATTCGATCGGCAAGGCCATTCCCAACGCCGAGATCCTGGTGCTGCGCGAAGACGGCACACCCTGCGATGCCGACGAACCTGGTGAACTGGTGCACCGCGGTCCACTCGTAGGCCAGGGCTACTGGAACGATGCTGAAAAAACGGCCGAGCGCTACAAGCTGCTGCCGTCGCGCCCGGGCGGCCTGCAGCTGCCGGAATATGCGGTGTTTTCAGGGGACACCGTGCGTCGCGATGCCGAGGGGTTCCTGTACTTCATCGGCCGGCGTGACGAGATGATCAAGACATCGGGCTACCGCACCAGCCCGACCGAGGTTGAAGAGATCCTGTACGCCACACGGCTGGTCGGCGAATGTGCCGCCTTTGGTGTCGACGACCCGGCCCTGGGCCAGGCCATCCAGGTCATCGCCACGCCGCCGCAAGGGCAGGACGCGCTGGACACTGCCGCACTGCTGACCGAATGCCGCAAGCGCATGCCAGCCTACATGGTGCCCGCAGGCGTCCAGGTCGTGCCGGGCCCGTTGCCACGCAACCCCAACGGCAAGATCGACCGCAAACTGTTGTCCACGCGGTTTGCAGAAGCCGCTGGCAAGGCCTGAGCAGGCCCCGCTGCGGCTGCCGCGCCGGGTGTTGGCGGATACGGATGTTGATCAGGTGCTGATCAGTTGCTGATGGCCGTGGTGAAAGTCAGCCGGTTGCCAAAGGGGTCTGCCACCGTCATGTCACGCGTATGCCAGGGTGTGGCCTGCAGTTGCGGCCGGGCATGGGCGTAGTCCTTGGCCTGAAGCTCTGCCAGCAAGGCGTCCACATCACTGACCTCGATGCGCATCGAAGCACCCGGCGTCGCGTCGCCATGGTGCTCCGACAGGTGCAAGCTGCAGTCGCCGCGGACGATGCCCATGTACAGCGGCAGTCCAGGCTCGAAGCGGTGTACGAACACCACGCTGAAGCCCAGGTACTCCAGGTAGAAGGCGCGGGCTTTGGCTTCGTCGAAGCTGCGCAGTATGGGCGTGGTCTTGCCGAATTGCATGCTGGACTCCTTGCTGTGGGAACAGGCGTCGAGCGGCACGACACCACAGATGCGTCTGCGCGCATTCTGCCGGCTGGGGGCTGGGCGCAGCCCATTTGCCGCGGACGTGCTGCGGGAAAAGCAGCGGCAACCTAGGGACGCAGACCGGCTCCAATGCCGGCCCGTGACGGCGACAGGGCCTCCGCCGTCACGCCCTGCGCCAAGATGTCAGCGGGCAACGGGCGCCCCAGCACCAGCGCCGCAGCTGCACGGGCCAGGGCAGGCGCCATCTGGATGCCGTAACCACCCTGCCCGGCCAGCCAGAAGAACCCTTCGGCCTGCGCGTCAAAACCGGCCACCGGCGAGCGGTCGGCGACAAAGCTGCGCAGACCGGCCCAACGGGCCTGGATGCGCCGCACCTTTTCGGTGGTCAGGGTTTCGAAGCGATCCACCGCCACGGCGATATCCAACTCTTCAGGCATCACGTCGCACGGGTCCATCGGGTCTTCATTGGCCGGCGACAGCAGCAACTGGCCCGCATCGGGTTTGAAGTAAACGGTCTCGTCAACATCGATGACCATGGGCCAGGCGTGGCTGTCGCGGCCCGCTGGGGCCGCGATCGTCAAGGCCGTACGCCGCATGGGTTTCAGGCCTACCGGCGCCACGCCAGCCTGTACCGCCACCGCGTCGGCCCACGCTCCGGTGGCGTTGACCAGCACCG
>JAHECB010000192.1 GCA_024641925.1 Betaproteobacteria bacterium | reverse complement strand
CCAAAATAGGGAATGACGGCCGTGATGCGGCGGGCGCTGGCGCGCTTCAGCGCATCCACCATCACCAGCAATTCCATCAGGTTTTCGTTGGTGGGGCTGCAGGTGGGCTGCACCACAAACACGTCGCGGGCGCGCACGTTTTGCCGGATCTCGACCGTGACTTCTCCGTCAGAGAAGCGGCTGACAGAGGCTTGACCGAGCTCAACGCCCAGGTTCGAAGCAATTTCCTGCGCCAACACCGGATTGGCGTTGCCCGTGAACAGCACGGTGTTGAACAGCACGGTGGTTTCTCCGCCAGGGCCCGCCAGAGCGGACGCCCTGGCTTGTGATGTGTTCTGGCAGGGGAGGAAGGACTCGAACCCTCGCATGTCGGAATCAAAATCCGATGCCTTGACCAACTTGGCGACTCCCCTACACAGGCGCCGGCCAGAAGCCAACGCCTATCAAACGCTGTTCAGGCTGCCCAATCCCGCAAGGGGTGTTGTGGCAACCCCAGGCTCATCCGCCCCACCCAGCCCGGTGCCATGTCGTGCACCGGAAATGTCGCCATGGGCACGACTTCCGAACCTGTTTCCATCAATCCTACTCTGGCAAAAACGGCACTGCCCGAACCCGTCATGCGGCTGTTGCCAAAACGGGATTGCAACCAGGTCGCCACTTGCGTGACTTCGGCACACCGGTCTTCTGCTGCGGCTTGCAAGTCGTTGCGACCAAAACTGCCGCCTGCATAAACAGGCAGCGCAACATCTGCTGATCCGCCGGATTGGGTGCTGGCTTCGATTACAGCCGCCAACGCCGTTCCCAGAACATCCGTGGTGCCGCCCCCGTTGCTGACGGTGACGCTATCCAAAGAGCCCATGAGTATAGCAGCTTCATCCAGCTCGGCGGTGTCCCGGCGCAGCGCTGGGTGCTCAAAGATGTCGCGCGTGTTGAGGGTGGCTTGCGGCTTGACCACGGCGTACGCCGCCGGCGTCACTTGCACGGGCCGCAGTTCCTCGCCGATGCCTTGCACCAATGCGTTGTTGCCCGCCACAAAAAACGGCACGTCCGCGCCCAGGGTCAGCGCCAGTTCCAGCAGTCGGGCGCGGGGCCAGTGCAGTTGCCACAAGCGGTTCAGGGCCAGCAAGGTGGTGGCCGCGTCGGAACTGCCGCCGCCCATGCCAGCGCCCCAAGGCACCTGTTTTTGAATGGAAATATCGGCGCCTTGCGCGGTGCCACTGGCCTGTTGCAGGGCGCGTGCGGCACGCAGGCACAAGTCGTCAGCCGGCAGGGCAGGGCCGAGGTCGTGCCGAACCAGTTGGGCGTCCGCACGGACTTCAAAATGCAAGGTGTCAGCCCAGTCGATGAGCACAAACACCGACTGTAGGCGGTGGTAGCCGTCTGCTCTGCGGCCGACCACGTGCAGGAACAGGTTCAGTTTGGCTGGCGCGGGGACGTCCAGCAAGGCACGCACGCTCATGGCGACAGCCGCGCACGAATCTTGGACATGTGCTCGCGTTCGATTGAGCCGTGGCTGTTCATCAAGCGGGGTCGTCCAGGACAACTCGAAGCAGCGCGCCCGGCGCCGCGGTACGCCGCGCGTCGATACGGCCTTCGCTTCGCCGGGTCGAGTCGACCTGCCAACCCAGCTGTTCGAACCCTTGTGGATTCAGGCTGTGCGGGGCTTGCGGCCAGGCCCGGCCGGCCAGCCAGTCAGGCAGCGCCGCCAGCGGCAGGGATTCGCCAAAAACCTGCGTCGACAGTTGATCCAGGCTGTCGAATCGCTGTGTGCCTTGAACAGTGCTGAGTTGCACGTCGCGGCTGGACCAGACCGCCGTGGCCACGCGCAGGCCCAGCGGCGAGTTGAGGCGCAATTCGCCCTGGCGGCTGTCGCCACGCAACTCAAAGGCCGCGGAGACACTTTGCGCGGCACGGCCCGGCGCGGCGTCCACGCGCACCAGCATGCGCCCTGCTGTCCAACCCGGACCTGCCGGCGGCGGGAACAGCGTGCTGCAGGCTTGCAGTGCCATGGCACCCCCCACCAGCGCCAGCAGCGCCACGCGGCGCGCCCAGCGTTGCGGCGGCAACGTCATGTCGCTGATGGCTCCCGCTGACGGGTTGGCACCAATGGCCTGGGCGCGGGCCGTCACAGTTGCACTTGCAGACGTGTCAGTGCTTCCTTCAGCACCACGTTCTTGGCGTCGCGGCCGCGGGCTTCGCGCCAGATGCGCAGGGCTTCCTCTTTCTGACCCGCCGCCCACAGCACTTCGCCCAGATGGGTGCCGATCTCCACATCCGGCCGAGCCCGCCAGGCCTCGCGCAGGTGCCTCAAGGCCTGTTCGGTGTTGCCCATCCGAAAATGCACCCATCCCAGGCTGTCGGTGATGAAAGGGTCGCCAGGTGAGATTTGCAACGCCTTTTCGATCAGGCCCAGGGCTTCGGGCAGGCGCAGATTGCGCTCGGCCAGCGAATACCCCAGCGCGTTGTAGGCATGGGCGTAGTCGGGCTTCAGCGCGATGACCTGGCGCAACAGCGCTTCCATGTCGTCCAGCCGGTTGGCCTTTTCCGCCACCATGGCCTGTTCGTACATCAGGTTGGCGTCGTCGCCGAATCGGCGCAAGGTCTCGCCCAGCACCGTGTAGGCATCACCCCAGCGCTGTGCTTCGCGCAGTACGCTGACCTCGGCCAACAGTTTGGCCTTGGCATCGGCGGGCCGGCGCTCCGGCAGGTTGCGGATGGTGTCCCGTGCCTGTTCGATCTTGCCCTGGCGCGCCAGGATGTTGGCGCGTCGGGTTTGCACTTCCATCAGGCTGTCGGGGTCCTGGATGCGCGACAGCAGATCTTCAGCGCCTTTGAAATCGCCTCGCATTTCTGCCACCTGCGACAGCATCAGCCAAGCCTGTACCCAGCCACGGTCGGGCTGATCGTCATCGGCTTCAGCCAGGCCGGGATTGCCTTCAGGCAGGGGTGCCACTGGCGACCCCGACGCCTTTGTGGCCAGGGCTACATACCGATTCAGCGCCGCTTCAGCTTCGTCGGCCTGTTTCAGCTCCAGATGCAGGGCGCCCAGCGTCAGGTAGGGCTGTGCCATGTCGGGCTGTGCCCGCGTCAAGGTTTGCAGCTGGGCCACGGCTTCTGCAAAACGTTGTCCGCGAGCAAGCTGTCGCACATAGGCCAGCCGCACGCCGGCTGCCGCCGACGGGTGAGCCAGGTAGTTTTGCACCAGCGCTTCGGCCTTGGGCTGTTGCGCCATCATCTCCAGCGCCAACAGGGCAGGGCCGGGGTTCAAGGCCAGGCTCTGGTTCATGTGCGACTGCGCCACGGCGGCGTTGTCGGCTTCCTGCACCAGGGCCCAACTGCGTTCGCCATCGTTGGCGTCCAACCAGGCGCGCGCCAGGGCAACCCTGCTGGCCACTGCCGTGTCGGGCTGTTTCAGGTAGGGCCTGACGGCTTCTTCCACCAGGCCTGCAACACGCGCCGGTTCGCCCGCACGCTGCAGAAAACGGGGCAGGATGCCGATCAGGCCCGAGCGCTCGGCGGACGGAGTCAGCGACAGCAATGCCCTCAACGGCTCCGCCAGGGCGTCGGGCCGTTTCAACGCCAGCAAGATCTGCAGTTCGGTACGCAGTGCTTCGCGTGAAGTGGGATGGGACTGCCGCCAGGCTTTTGTGGCCTGCAAGGCCTGGTCGCCAGCGCGGGCCTGCAAGGCGATGTCGGTGCTGCGGCGGAACAGGCCTTCATCTCCGGTACGGCGGGCCGCCTCCAGCATCCATTGATAAGCCGTACCAGCGTCGCCCTGGGCCAGCGCAAACTCGGCCACCAGCAACTGGTACATCAGCCGGTCGTCCAATTGGGAATTGGCCGGCGCAGAGGCCGCGGCGGAGGGTGTCGCAGCCTCTGTCGTGTTGGGGGTCGGCGCCTTTTCAGCTTGCGCGTGCGCCGGTGTCAGCCCGATCGCCACGGCCAGCAGCACCGAGAACGCCAGCAGTCGCGGTGCCGCGCACGGGGCCCACTGGAAAGATCCGCCGGCACGCTGGCCTGCGAATCGCGTGTGGGGGCTTGCGGTCATGGATGGGTCCCGAAAAGCGAAATCATTCTCACATAATGAAGCATGCCTGAATTACCCGAAGTTGAGGTCACCCGACGCGGTATCGCGACCCCCCTTCGGGGCGCAATCGTGCACGGCGTGCGCGTGGGCAAGCCCTTGCGATGGCCTTTGGGTCTGCCCGAAGGCGAGTTTGCCGGGCAAATGGTGGGTGAGGTGGGTCGACGTGGCAAATACCTTTGGTTGCCACTGGTATTGCCCGGCGCTGCCCATGGGGGCCTGTTGATGCACCTGGGCATGTCGGGTTCCCTGGCCTGGCAAACCAGCGCCCCGGCCGCCGGGGCTCATGACCACTTCGACCTGGTGACCAATCGCGGCACGTTGCGTCTGAATGATCCGCGCCGCTTTGGTGCCGTGGTGTGGTCTCCGGGCCTGGACCGAGCGCCTGCTGCACGGTTGCTGCAACGGCTGGGCGCAGAACCGTTTGACGCCGATCTGACACCGCAGCGCTTCCACGAAGCCCTGCACCAACGACGTGCACCGATCAAGGCCGTGCTGCTGTCGGGCGAAGTGATGGTGGGCGCGGGCAATATCTACGCCTGTGAAGCCCTGTTCAGGGCCGGCATTCACCCTGCATTGCGTGCTGATCGCCTGAGCCGACCGCGCGCCCAGCGACTGCTGGAGGCCTTGCGCCAGACGCTGGCTCAGGCCCTGGCCATGGGTGGGTCGACCTTGCGAGACTTTTCGGATGTGCACGGCATGAGCGGTGCGTACCAGACATCGGCGGCCGTGTACGGGCGCGAAGGTCAGGCCTGCGTCCAGTGTGGTGGGCAGATCCGCCGGGTCATTCAAGCGCAGCGGTCCACGTTCTTCTGCCCGCACTGCCAAAAACGCTGAACCGGGCGCGGCCGCTGGACCACTGCCGCGCCATTCGTGTCTTGTTGCGCACGGACTGCCCGGCCGTTGAAACAAACGGAAACCCGCGTCATATCGAGCGTTTCCTGTCCTGTACTGTGGTTTAGCATGACCTGCAAGTGATCACACCTGCGCCCACCTCCCGCGTCATGGCCGGCAGTGCCCTTTCATCCAGCCTTGGTGCCTTGGCCATCTGGCGCCGTGCGCTGGACGAACAAGTTGCGTCTTTCGGCCGAGAGGCCGCGTCACACGACCTGCTGGGCAACCGTGATCAGGTCTTGCTGAGCGCCTTGCGCGAACGCCTGGCTGCCGAAAAACTGGTGCTGGCTTTTGTGGCTGAGTTTTCGCGCGGCAAGTCCGAACTCATCAATGCCATTCTTTTTGCCGATACGGGGCGCCGCATCCTGCCGGCTTCGCCAGGACGCACCACCATGTGCCCGGTGGAAATGCGTTATGAAATCGGGCGGGCGCCCGGCTTGTCTCTGCTGCCCATCGAAACCCGGCTTCAAGGACAGTCTCTGGCCGATCTGCGACCCCTTCAGGACCGCTGGACCCATGTGCCGCTGGACACCGACAACGCCGATGCGTTGGCTCAGGCCCTGACCGCGGTGACTTGCACCCGGCGCGTGACCGTCCAGCAAGCGGCTGCGCTGGGTTTCTGGGACGACTCGCAATCTGAGGACAACCCCCATCAGCATGAAGACGGCACGGTGGAAGTGCCGGCCTGGCGCCATGCCGTCATCAACTATCCGCACCCCTTGCTGCAGCGCGGCCTGGTGATCATCGACACGCCGGGGCTGAACGCCATGGGCGCCGAGCCCGAATTGACCCTGGGTTTGTTGCCCTCGGCACATGCTGTCGTGTTTGTGCTGGCGGCGGACATGGGTGTGTCACGTTCGGACTGGTCCATGTGGCGAGATCACCTGGACCACAAGGGTCTTGAGCGCTTTGTCGTGCTCAACAAGATCGACACCCTGGCCGACCCACTGCTGCACGACAAGGCAGTGCAGGCACAGATCGAGCAGCAGCGTCAGAACGTGGCCCGAACCCTGGGCATGCCATTGGAGCGCGTGTTTCCGGTGTCGGCGCGCCAGGCACTGGCCGCCCGCCTGGATAAGCGGCCGGCCTTTCTGGACACCAGCCGTCTGCTGCCACTGGAGCGGGCCGTGGCGGCGCAACTCATGCCGCGCCGCCAGGCCATGTTGCTGCAGTCCACCGAAAGGGCTTTCAGCCAGTTGCGCCTGTCCGCCATGCGCCGGGGTGCCGACCGTCGGCGTCAGTTTGCCGAGCAACTGCTGGAACTGCGCGGCCTGCGTGGCAAGAGTGGTCTGAAACTCCGCCTGTTGTTGCAACGCGTGGACGCGGACCTGGCCGACTTTGAACGCAGCAGCGCAAGGCTGGCGGCTGTGCGCGCCGTGCACAAGCGGCACAGTGCGGTGATGCTGTCGCATTTGTCCATGGACATCCTGCGAGAAGAACTGAAAAAGATGCAGGCGGCGATGGATGCTCGCCTGTTCAACCGGGGTGCTCGTTCGGCCTTTGCGGACCTGGTGCTGCGGCTACAGGAGGCGCTGCAGCGTGCCGAAGGCGCTGCGCAAGAACTGCAGCGCATGCTGGACGGCAGTTTTCAGCAGTTGAATGCCGACTTCGGTTTTGCATTCGTGCTGGGGCCACCACCGTCGATTGCCGTGTTTCAGGACGAGTTGCGCCTGATCGAGAACAACTACGGCAAGTACCTGGGCATGACCCAGGCCTGGCGCAAGGCCGCACCCGGTTTCACCGAGCAGTTCAGGAGCATGCTGCAGTCCAAGCTGCGGGTCTTGCTGGAAGACGCGGCCGGCGAGTTTGACCTGTGGAGCCGTGGTGCGCAGTCGCAGGTGGATGTTCAGGTGCGTGAGCGCCGCCACGGTTTTGCGCGCCGGCGCGAGGCCCTGCAGCGCATAGAGGTGGCTGCTGGCGATCTGGAACAGCGCATTGAGCAGGTGCTGGTGCAAGAGGAACAGTTGGCAACGGGATTGGCCCGCATCGATGCGTTGATCGACAAGACCCTGACCCTGGCGCGGGCTGGCCCGCAGGCTGACGCCGAGCGCGTTGCGGTGGTCGAATCGCCGCACCGCAACCTGGCCGCCTGAATGCGGCCTGCACCCGCCGAAGCCCCTGCGTGGTAGCCGCGGCCGAAACGCTCGCGGCCCGGGTTCAACGCTGGCAGCGCAGCCACGGGCGGCACGGCCTGCCCTGGCAGGGCACACGCGACCCCTACCGGGTCTGGCTGTCCGAGGTGATGCTGCAACAGACCCAGGTCGGTACCGTGCTGGCTTACTACGATCATTTTCTTCAGCGCTTCCCTGATGTGCAGGCGCTGGCAGCTGCGCCGCAGGACGATGTGCTGGCGCTGTGGAGCGGCTTGGGCTACTACAGCCGCGCGCGCAACCTGCACCGCTGCGCGCAGGCCGTGGTGGCGCTGCATGGCGGGCGGTTTCCGCGCAGCAGCGAGGACCTGACCACGTTGCCCGGTATCGGACGTTCAACCGCGGCAGCCATTGCAGCGTTCTGTTTTGGGGAGCGTGTGGCCATTCTGGACGGCAACGTCAAACGGGTGCTGTCGCGCGCTTTGGGCTTTGGCGAAGACCTGGCCAGTGGCCCTGCCGTGCAGCGCCTGTGGCAGCGGGCGCAAGACCTGCTGCCCGAAAAAGGGGTGGACGTCTACACACAAGGTCTGATGGACCTGGGCGCCACGGTCTGCACCTTGCGCAAGCCCCGCTGCGATGCCTGTCCACTGCAGGCTGACTGTGTGGCCTACCGCCAGGGGCAGCCGCTGGCCTATCCGGTCAAGACCCGCAAGCTCAAACGGGGCCGCCGGCACAACGCGTTGCTGATGCTGCAGCGCGGCGACCGGGTGCTGCTGGTGCAGCGGCCGCAGACCGGTGTCTGGGCAGGTTTGTGGAGCTTGCCGGAGTTTGCCGATGGGTCCGGCCTGATGAGCCTGGTCGGTGCGTGGCCTGGCAGCGGTGGCTGGTTGCCCACGGTCGAGCACGTGTTGACGCACTTTGACTGGACCTTGAAGCCCTTGCATTGGCAGCTGCCGACCGACCTGCCACCGGCGCCACCAACGCCCTCGCCTGACGCGGCGCAAGCTCAGGTCCAGGTGCAGGCGCTGCACGGCGGTCGTTGGGTGTTGCTGGAAGAAGCCCTGGCCATGGGCCTGCCGGCGCCGGTGCGCCGATTGCTGGAAACAAACCTGACCGGGCCGGGCTGAAAACGCCAGGCCTTCAGCCGACGATGATCTTCTTGTCGCGCAAGTAGCCGTCGACCAGCGACAGCCGGATCACGGGGTCGTCCAGGGCCATCAGCTTTTGTTTCGCCGATCGCGATATGGGCAGCAGTTCACACCAGCGGTTGGCCACCCAGCCGGCGTCATCCAGGCGGTAGGGCGGCGCAAACGGCAACTGGTCGTGTTGTTCGAGTTTCTGGATGGCCTCTTCCAGCGCGGCCACAGTGGCGGTTACGGCCGGACCGGGTGCCCGTGGCGGGTCGTCAGCTATCAGGCTCACGGGCGCGGACCACAAGCCGTTGCTGCGCTGGCTGGCGGCGCCCGCCAGGCGAAAACGCTGACCTCCATGGCACCGTGTGTGCAGGATGCCGGTCTGCTCCGCGTCCAGCTCGTCAATATGCGCCAGCGTGCCGACGTCTTCAAGTTGCACGTTGCCCGGCCCGGCCTCGGTGCCCTTGCGCAGGCCGATGACACCAAAGGGTCCACCGCTGCGCATGCATTCGCTCATCAGGTCGAGGTAGCGCGCTTCGAAGATCTTCAGGCCCAGCACCGCGCCCGGGAACAGCACCATGTCCAGCGGGAACAGGGGCAGGTCGTTCACCAGGCCAGCGCCCGGTTCGATCGGTGCGCTTTCGCTCATTCGCGTTCCCGGGCACCCAGCTCGCGGTGCCGGATCAAGGTGGTGTTCGGCCCGTCGAATCGGCGCGCCAGCCATTCAACCCCATACACCGAGCGGTGCTGGCCACCCGTGCAGCCCAGGGCCACCGTCAGGTAGCTGCGCTGGTCGTCTTCGAAGGACGGCAGCCAGCGTTTCAAGAACATCTCGATCTGCTTGAGCATGTCGCGCGCTTCAGGCTGGCCGTCCAGGTAGGCCGCCACGGGCGCATCGCGTCCATTCAGCGGCCGCAGCTCGCGGATGTAGTAGGGGTTGGGCAGCACGCGCATGTCGAAGACATAGTCGGCATCCAGGGGAACCCCCTGCTTGAAGGCGAAGGACTCAAAAACCAGCGTCAGTGCCGACCCCTGAGCCCCCACCAGCGACCGCAGCCAATTGCGCAGCAGGGCCGGGCGCAGCTGGCTGGTGTCGATGACCGTGCACACTTCACGCAGGTCGCTCAGCAGATTGCGTTCCAGCTCGATGGCCTCGATCAGCGCGCGCGTGTTGTCACCTTCTTCGTGTGCTGCGGGCGCGGTCAGGGGATGTGGCCGCCGCGTCTCGGAAAAGCGCCGCACCAACGCGTCGGTGCTGGCGTCCAGAAACAAGGGGCGGATGCTGATGCCCTCGCTGCGCAGCTGTTCAATCAGCGGCACCAACGAGGGCAACGATGTGGCGGTGCGCACGTCCACTGCGGCAGCCACGCGGTGGGCGCCGCGTCCGTGTTCCAGCTGGATGAAGGCACGCAGCAGTTCGGGCGGCAGGTTGTCGACACAGAAATAACCTGCGTCTTCCAGCGCATGCAGGGCCACGGACTTGCCCGAGCCCGAGATGCCCGTGACCAGTACCACCTCGTCGGCCGGCTGCGCCGGCATCGGTTGGGTTTCGCTCATGGTTGTGCTGCCGTCGCGCTGCCCGTGCCCGCCGCCACCAGCATGGCCTGTGCATGGGCCGTGCCGGACAGGGTTTCGCCGCCCAGCATGCGTGCCACTTCTGCCACGCGCGATTCACCCTGCACGGGCTTCACAGCGGACAGCGTCTGCTTGCCGCGCAGCGCTTTGGACA
>JAHECB010000191.1 GCA_024641925.1 Betaproteobacteria bacterium | reverse complement strand
GGATGGCGGGCACGCCACACGGGCGGCGACCCAACGGGCTCAAGTTGCAACGAACTGGCGCCGAAAACCAGTGCAGCTTGTCGTCGGCGCCAAAAAAGGAGCCGGTAGGATCGGGGCCGGGCGCGAGTCTGCACCGACGATCGGCGGAACCGACCACCTGGCGAACCATGAGCAGTAAACCCCCCATCGGTGCCGGCCTCTCGGCCAACCCAGAACCTGACCCCAAGGTTCTGGATGCAGCCGCGCTCGATCGCTTGCACGAACTGGATCCCGACGGCCGCAACGGCGTCGTGCGGCGTGTCTTGACGGCCTATGAGTCGTCCCTGGCACGTATGCGTAACGTGCTGGAAGTGCAGCACGCTGCTGACAAGCCTGACGCCGTGGTGGTCAACAGCATTGCGCACACCTTGAAGTCGGCGTCTGCAAGCGTCGGCGCCCTGGCCCTGTCCATGGCCTGTGCCGGAGTCGAAGCCCGTCTGCGGCAGCGACCTGAAACGGTAGCCCGGCAAGATATCGAGGAACTGCTGTCTATTTCCGCGACAACTTTGTCGACTGTTCGGGCTATGCTGCCCGCTTGAACCCGCGCAGCAACATGGATTCCGACCCGACCTCAGAAGTCCCGCCGACGGCGCCAGCCTTGGCGGCTTCAGGGTCGTTGTTCGACCAGGGTCAGCAGGCTGCAGGGAGCGCGCCGCATGTCTTGCTGGTTGATGATGACGAAGTCAATCTGCTGCTGACGTCGATTGCCCTGGGCGAGCGTGGGTTCGTGGTGGCCACGGCTGCCAGCGGCAAGCAGGCGCTGGCGCTGCTGCACAGGTCGTCGCCCGATATCGTGGTGCTGGATGCATTGATGCCGGACATGGACGGCTTTGAGACCTGCCGGCGAGTTCGTGACTTGCCGGGTATGGAAGCCGTTCCCATCCTGATGTTGACCGGCCTGGACGATGACGCGTCCATCGCACGCGCCTATGAAGCCGGCGCCACCGATTTTTATGTCAAGGCCACGCAGTGGAGCTTGCTGAGCGGGCGCCTGCACTACATGTTGCGCGCCTCACGCACACGCATCGAACTGGAGCGCAGCAAGAGCAAGCTGGCGCGGGCACAAGATCTGGCCCGGATGGGCAGCTTTGAGTGGCACCGCGCGCAGATGGGTCGGCTGAGCATGTCGCAGGAAGCGGCGCGTGTGTTGGGCCTGGACGTTGACAAGGCGGTGACCATCCGCAAGCTCATGCGCATGGTGCCCAGTGAGGCGCGTCGCGTGTTGCTGCGTCAACTGCACGGCGCCTTGCGCCGATCCAGCATCCTGGCAACCGATGTGGCGCTGGTTCTGCTGGATGGCCGCCAGCGCATCATCCACATCGAAGCCGAGCCGGAGTTCAACGAGCATGGACAGGGCGCCGGTTATTCAGGCATCGTTCAGGATGTGACTGACCGTCGGGTGGCTGAAGACAAGATTCGACAGCTGGCCAACTTTGATGCCCTGACGGGCCTGCCCAACCGGCGGCAGTTGATCTGGCGCGCGGAACGTGCGCTGGAACAAGCACGGCGGATGCAGCACCAGTGCGCATTGCTGCTGATTGACCTGGACCGCTTCAAGATCATCAACGACACCCTGGGCCATGGTGCTGGTGACGAATTGCTGGTTGAAGTGGGCCGCCGCCTGCGCGCTTGCGTGCGCCACAGCGACCAGGTCATGGACGGCGCCGTGGAGTCGCTGGGCCAGCGTTTTCACCGGGCGCTGGAAGCGGTGGGTCGGCTGGGCGGCGACGAATTCGTGGCGCTGCTGCCCGAGGTGCAGGATGAAGCTGACGCCCAGCGCGTCGCGCAGCGGGTGCTGGATGCTTTGCGGGAACCCATTTTCGTGGGTGGTCAGGAGTGTTTTGTCACCGCCAGTGTGGGCATGGCGCTGTTCCCGCGTGATGGCAACTCGGTGGTCGACCTGCTCCGCAATTCCGACGTGGCCATGTATTCAGCCAAGGCACAGGGTAAAAATGTCGCAGCGGTCTACAGTCCGCAATTGGCTGGGCGCGGTCGCGAGAAGCTCGAGCTGGAAACCGCATTGCACAAGGCCATCGAGCGCAACGAGATCGTGTTGCACTACCAGCCGAAAATCGACGTGCACGGTGCCAAGATGGCGGGCGCTGAAGCCTTGATGCGCTGGCAGCGCGGCGACACCCTGGTGCCGCCGGGGGACTTCATTCCCCTGGCCGAAGAAACCGGCCTGATCGTTCCGCTGTCCGAATGGGCGCTGCGCGAGGCCGCGCGGCAAGCGCGAGTCTGGCAGGAACATTTTGGTTTTGCCGAATCCATTGCTGTCAACATGCCCAGCCGCTTGTTTGAACGCACCGACCTGGTCGATCGCATTCACGGTGCGGTGACTGCCGTGAACGTGCCGCACCGCATGATCCAGCTCGAGATCACCGAGAGCAACCTGATGAAGGAGTTGCGCAACGTCATCCCTTCGTTGCACCGACTCAATGAAATCGGTGTCGAGATTTCAATCGACGACTTTGGTACCGGTTACTCGTCGCTGGCCTATCTGACGACCTTGCCCATCTCTGAATTGAAGATCGACCGCAGCTTCGTGCGTGATCTGGGCATCACGCCACAAAGTGCTGCAGTTGTCACCGCCATCATTGCCCTGGCCCGAAGCCTGGGGCTTCGGGTGGTGGCTGAAGGCGTTGAGACGCTGCGCCAGATGGAAGTGCTGCACCGACTGGGTTGTGGCGTCATGCAGGGGTTCTTGTTCAGCCGTGCATTGCCGTCGGAAGAGCTGTTGCGCTGGCTGGACCAGACCGCCCTGCCCAGCAAGTCGCCATGGATGGCCGTGGCGCGCGGCAGCGAGCTTGAGCAGGCACGCAGTGCGCGTGCGGCCAGTCGTCGTGCCCATTAGTCTTTGACCCGCGTGCGACCAGGAGCTCTTGATGAACGGCCGTAGTGGCGCAGCTTTCGGTGCGGCCATGACCGCATCAGCCCCGTTGAACTTCAAACCCAGCACGGCCGAACTGGCCAAGGCGTCGTTTCGGCGCCTCGCCAAGGCGCAGCTGGAGCCGACCCCTGAAAATTACGCTCAAGCCTACGCGCTGGAAGTCTCGTCCCACGGCGAGGACGCCCTCGCCAGTGTGGTGAGCCAGCCGGCCGTGGCAGCGCCCGAGACCGGATCTACCGTGGAAATCGCCATGCGCCACCGCGCCGTGTTGGCGGGGTGGGCCTCACTGGTCGAGCGCCTGGCTCGGGGCCTGGAGCGGGGTGGACGCCACTGGACCGTCGCACGCCGGCGCGACAGCATGTTGCGGGTGTTCGACAGCAGTCGCAGCGACCCGATGCGCATGCACCAGCGCCTGCATTCGCTGACGTGCGCCTGGGAAGACGACAGTCCCAACGACAACGTGCTGACGGATTCGCTGCCGGAATCGGACGATGCCGTTTCCATGCCCGAGCCCGCAGCCAGCGAAATCTCGGTAAACCGGGTTGATGCTGCGCCGGATGAGTCATGGGCAGATGTGCTGATCAGTCTGGAGCGGACCGTGCGCACTGCATTGCCCGTGCAGGACCCGTCTGCTGCCGCGCTGGCCGACCGTTTGAGCGCGGCAGCCCAGGAATTGGCGAACGCCGGCATCAATGCCGCACGGGTTGAGCACATCGGTGCGCTGTGTACCCAGGCCAGGGTCTTGCTCGGCCAGCGTCATCAAGTGGTGCACCAGCTGAGCACGCTGTGTCATGAATTGACGGCCGGCCTGTCCGAAGTGGCCGAAGACGGCAGTTGGGTCAAGGGCCAATGCGAGGCCGTGCAGGCCTGTCTGCCGCCCCCGGGAAGCGAGCCCAATATGCGCATGATTCGAGGCGCTGGAGCCGTGTTGGCGGACGCGCGGCGACGTCAGAAGGATGTGCAGCATGAGCGGCAGTCTGCACAGACCGCATTGAAATCCCTGATTCAGAACATGCTGCTTGAAGTGGGTGATCTTGGCGAACAGACGGGTCGCTTCCAGGCGGCCACAGCGGCGCACGCTCAAACCATATCGCAGGCGAATTCCCTGGAAGAGTTGACCGGCGTGGTGCAGACCTTGCTGGACGACAGCCGTGCCGTGCAGCAGGCCGTTCGGATGTCGCACGAACGCCTGCACGCCGACAAAGACCGGGCCAGTGAACTCGAGAACCGGGTGTTGGAGCTGGAAGGCGAACTGCGCCGCCTGTCCGACGAGGTGTCGACCGATGCCTTGACCCAGGTGTCGAATCGCCGCGGACTGGCGCAAGCCTTTGCGGTTGAAACTTCGCGGGTACAGCGCCTGGAGTCGACTTGCCTGTCCATCGGCTTGATCGACATCGACAATTTCAAGAAGCTCAACGACAGCCTGGGCCATGCCGCAGGTGACGTGGCGCTGAAGAACCTGGCCTCTCAGGTGCAGGCCCGTCTGCGACCCGGGGATCACCTGGCGCGCTTCGGCGGCGAAGAGTTTGTGGTGCTGATTCCGGGTTCGCCCGTGCAAGAGGCCCAGCAGGCCTTGACACGGTTGCAGCGCAGCCTGACCGAGGCCTTGTTCCTGCACGAGGGACGGGAGGTCTTTGTGACCTTCTCGGGTGGTGTGACCACCTGGCAGTTGGGTGAAACGCTGGAAGCCGCTTTGGGGCGCGCCGACCTGGCCTTGTACGAAGCCAAGCGAACCGGCAAGAACAAGACCTGCCTGGCCTGAGCTCAGGTCGCGGCGGTTTCAGGTGGCAACACGGGAAGCCTTTGATTACAGCAAAGTGATCAAGGCCACGCGGCGGGTGGTCGATGAACTGGTTTACCCCAGCGCCATGTCCGCCTTGTGCGGCCCGACCGTCATCCATGCGAGCACTCACCAAAACTCTGCAGCCCTTGCGCCAGGCGGTTGTGGCATTTTTCAGCCACGACCTGGCGTTGCAGCGATCCAGACAGGGCATGAAGATCGTGTTGCAACCGCGCAGCGTCGAACGGCGTGACAAGGGGGGCACTCACGAACAGGCACAAGCCAAGGCGCGCGAGGAGCTGAAGCTCATGCTGGCCGAACTGGATGCGTTGCTGGACCAGCAACCCGGTTCCCGGCAAACGCTGCGCCACATCGTGTACGTGCACCGCGCCCTGCGCAAGAACGGGATGCATGCCCTGCAAAAGTTGCCACTGGACGTGTTGCAACGCGCTTTGGAGCAGTTTGAATCGGTCGTTAGCAATTGGTCGCCCGTGGGTTTGGCGACGTTGCGATCGAAGATGGCGGTGGCCGTGATCGAGCGCGAACACGTCAACCAGGTCGAAGACGCCGACGATTTCCGTACCTCCGGACTGCTTGACAATCTGCCCGCCATTCCCACGTTGCCCGAGGTGGCGGTGCACACGGATGATGCCGAACTGGCTGCCGCCTATGCCGCGTTGGCAGGCGTGGCCCCTGCTGGTGCGGTGGAATTCCAGGCTGAATTGGGTTCGAAGTCGGCCAAGGCCGTGGCACCACCCAAGGCGCGCGTTGGTGACGCCTTGCCTGATCTGGAATTCCGGCCCATCGAAGTCGAAGCCTAGAAACGCGGGCGACCAACAGGCGCCGGCCGTAGGCGATGCGGCCTGGGCCAGGGCGCAGCCCATCGACGGGTCGGGCTGGTGGTTGTGGATGGCGGCTTGTGGCGGTCCATTCGCGAAGGCCCATGTTGATTTGTCGCATCCGCATCGAAGGCCCGTCGGCAAGGCTGTAGGCTCTGGGTTTTGTCATGCATCCTGCGCTGCCCGCAGGCTGCCGCCCGAGATGTCCCACGCTGCGTCTACCCGTACTGCCCATTTCGCCTGCCTGCGGCAGGCGGTGCGGGCTGCTTGCCTGCCGATCGCAGCGCTGCTGACCCTGCTTCTGGTGGTGGCCTGCAACCGGCCAGAGCAATCGCCACCGTCGACCACAACAACCGATGCGCCCCCGGCGCCAGCCGCGTCGGGGGTCACGCGCCCGGCAGCGCCCGTCTTGCTGGTTTCGGACATTGATCTGCTCCGGATGACCCCGGGGCTGATGGGTGCAGGCCCCGTGATCACGGGTGCCCTGCAGCCCGCCAGGCGAGCCGAACTGCGCGCTGAACTGGGTGCCACGGTCCAGCAGGTCTTGAAAGAGAACGGGCAGGCCGTGACGGCCGGCGAGCTGTTGGTTCGTCTGGACGACACCGCCCTGCGCGAAAGCCTGGCCTCGGCAGAAGAGGCCGTGCGTGCCAGTACGGCTGCACTGGCGCAGGCAGACCGCGCGGCGGGCCGGCTTCGGACCCTGCAGGCCCAGGGCATGACCACCACACAGGCGCTGGAAGACGCGGAACAGCGCCGCATTGCGGCCAACAGCGAGGTGGTGGCGGCGCGTTCACGGGTTGCAGCAGCCCGCCAGCAGTTGCGGCGCACCGAAGTGCGTGCGCCTTTTGCCGGTGTGCTGAGCGAACGCAAAGTGTCGGTGGGCGACACCGCACAAATGGGCATGGCGTTGGCCAAGGTCATCGACCCGCGCAGCATGCGTTTTGAAGGCCTGGTGTCCGCTGACCGCGTCAAGGACATGCAAACCGGGCAGACGGTGCTGTTCACGGTCAATGGCTACAACACGACCTTTCAAGGTGCCATCCAGCGGCTGGACGTGACCGCCAGTGCCGGCACGCGACAGCTGGACGTGCAGGTGGCCTTCAAGGACCCTGCCCAGGCGCCGCGTGTGGCGGGCTTGTTTGCCGAAGGCACGGTACAGCTGGACGGTGATTCGGTGCTGGTGCTGCCCGAGTCCGCCTTGGTGCGCAGCGGCGAGCAGGTCAAGGTCTGGCGGCTGCAAGACCAGCAAGTGCGGCTGGTACCGGTCACCCTGGGTGTGCGTGACGCCCGTACCGGCCTGTGGCCGGTGCAGACGGGCTTGAGCGCTGGCGACCGCCTGCTGCGCAACCCCGGCAGCAACCTGCAGGATGGTCAGGGTTTCGAGATGGCGTCCCTGGTACCGCCGGCTGCAGCCCTGGCCTCGGCCGCTACCCGCTGAGCTCGCGCACCATGTTTCTTTCAGAATTCAGCGTCAAGCGGCCGGTGGCCATGCTGGTGATCCTGCTGGCGCTGATGGCGCTGGGCCTGCTGGCCATGAGCAAGTTGCGGGTCAACCAGTTTCCTGACATCGAGCAGCCGATCCTGAGTGTGACCGTGCCTTACCCGGGTGCCAGCCCCGAGACGGTGGAACGCGAGGTCGTCAATCGCATCGAAAAGGCGCTGCAGGGCATTTCGGGTGTGGATCGTGTGCAGTCCACGTCACGCGAAGGCTCGGCCACGCTGGTGCTGTTTTTTGTCTTTGACAAGAGCCTGATCGAAGCGGCCGACGAGGTGCGCAACGCCATCGGCTCGGTGCGCTACAAGCTGCCGGCCGAGATTCGGGAGCCGGTGCTGCAGCGGCAGGACCCGTCGGCGCAGCCCATCATGCAGTTGGCGCTATCGGCCAAGAACCAGAGCCATGCCGACATCTCGCGCTTGGCAGAAGACGTGCTGGCCGACCGCTTTCGCGGCATCAACGGTGTCGCCACGGTGAACGTATATGGCGACCTGAAGCGGGAGCTCAGTGTGCTGCTGCACACCCAGAAACTGCGCGAGGTGGGCGTGTCGGTGGCCGACGTGGTGACGGCGTTACGTGCGCAGAACGCCACGGCGCCCGTGGGCAAGGTGCGCGGTGTGCTGGAAGACCAGAGCATCCGCCTGGTAGGCCGGCTGGCCACGCCCGCCGACTTTGAACAGGTGGTGGTCAAGCGCCGGGGCGACGAGCTGGTGCGGCTGTCGCAGGTGGCCACCATCGAAGACGGTTTTGCCGAACTGCAGAGTTTTTCCATCCGCAGCGGCCTGCCCAACGTCGGCCTGTCCATCACCAGAACGCGGGACGCCAGCACGGTGGCCGTGGCCAACGAAGTGCGCAAGCTGGTGGCCGAGATCAATGCCACGCTGCCCGCAGGCACCCAGCTGGAGGTGACGCGGGACGGCGGCAAGGACGCGTCGAACAGCTTGCGCAACGTCATCGACGCACTGGTGTTTGGTGCGGGCCTGACGGTGCTGGTGGTCTACCTGTTCCTGAATTCCTGGCGCTCGACGCTGATCACCGCGCTGTCGCTGCCGACCTCGGTGATTGCGTCGTTCATCGCCGTGTGGCTGGCGGGTTTCACGCTGAACTTCATGAGCTTGCTGGGTTTGTCGCTGGCCATCGGCGTGCTGATTGACGACGCCATCGTGGTGCGCGAAAACATCGTTCGCCACATGGAGCGCGGTGCCGACCGTCGAACAGCCGCGCTGGAGGGCACGGCGGAAATCGGACTTGCGGTGGCGGCCACCACCTTTTCCATCGTTGCTGTGTTTGTGCCGGTGGCCTTCATGCCGGGTGTGTCGGGCGAATGGTTCCGGCCCTTCGGGGTCACCGTGGTGGCCTCGGTGCTGGTCAGTCTGGTGATCAGCTTCACGCTGGATCCCATGCTGTCGGCCTACTGGGGTGACCCGCCGGACCACCAGCAGACCCCCCGTCGCGGTCTGGGCAAGTTGCTGGTGCGTTTCAACAATGGCTTTGACCTCCTGGCGGAACGTTATGGCCTTGTCATTGCCTGGGCGTTGCACCACCGGCGCTGGATGGCGGTGTTTGCAGTGCTCAGCCTGGTGGCGGCCGTGGGGCTGCAATACCTGTTTGGGGGCTCCAGCTTCCTGCCGTCGTCCGACGCGGGCACGGTGGCCATCGACGTGCGCACCCCGTCCAGCACCAATCTGGAATATGCGCGGCAAAAGGTGGAAGGGGCGGCCGTGCTGGCGCGCCAGATGCCGGAGACCGTCGCCACCAACAGTTCCATCAACCCCAATGGCGGCCGGGTGTATGTGGACGTGGGCAAGAGCAACCGGCGGCAGCGCTCGGCCGAGCAGATCGCCGCCGACCTGCGCCAGCGCGTCAGCCGACTGGTCGGCGCCGAGTATGTGGTGCTGGACGACCTGAGCAATGGTGCCCAAAAACCCGTGCAGGTGCGTTTCACCGGACCGGATTCCCGGGTGCTTCAGGGCATCACCGAACGCTTCATGGCGCAATTGCGGCAGGTGCGCGGCGCGGTGGACGTGGGCCTGTCCGAACAAGACCCGCAGGACGAGTTGAAGATAGAACTCGATCGAGGTCTGGCCAACGCACTGGGTATCAGCGCCAACGACGCGGCGCAGGCGCTGCGGGTGGCCTTTGCGGGTGTGGAGGTGGGTGATTGGATCGACCCCAGCGGCCAGGCGCGCGATGTGGCGGTGCGCCTGCACCCGCAAGATCGCGTGGACGCCAGCAACATCGAAAGGCTACCGGTGGCTGTAGGCGGTGCGGCGACCGGTGCCGGCACGGCCATGGTGCCGCTGGAGCAGATTGCCACCATCACCATGGGCAAAGGCCCGAGCCAGATCCAGCATTCCGACAGCAAACGCACCATTTCAGTGGCGGCCAATGTGCAGGGGCGTTCGCCGGGTGAGGTGACCGCCGACGCGGTGAAGCTGGCGCGTGCCATGAGCTTTCCGCCGGGTTATGGCCTGGAGCTCGCGGGTGCCTCGCGCGACCAGCAGGAAGTGTTCAAGGAAATGGGCATTGCGCTGGTCAGCGGCATTGCCTTGATGTACCTGATCCTGGTGATGCAGTTTGGCTCGTTCACGGCGCCGCTTGCGGTGATGTTGTCGCTTCCCTTGTCGCTGATCGGTGTGGTGATGGCGCTGCTGTTGAGCAAGAGCACGCTGAACCTGATGAGCTTCATCGGCGTCATCATGCTGATGGGTCTGGTGGCCAAGAACGCCATCCTGCTGCTGGACGCGGCACGCGCATTGGAGGCCCAGGGCGTGGACCGCGAAGAAGCCCTGATGGCAGCCGGCCGCAAGCGTTTGCGGCCGATTTTGATGACCACTTTTGCGCTGATCGCCGGCATGCTGCCGGTGGCCATCGGGGTGGGTGAGGGGGGGGG
>JAHECB010000431.1 GCA_024641925.1 Betaproteobacteria bacterium | reverse complement strand
CCACCTACGACATGCTGTGTCGCGGCGACAGCGTGGGCACCTTTCAGGTGGAAAGCCGCGCCCAGATGTCGATGCTGCCGCGGTTGAAACCCCGGTGTTTTTATGACCTGGTGGTGGAAGTGGCCATCGTGCGCCCCGGCCCCATCCAGGGCGGCATGGTGCACCCCTACCTGAAACGCCGCAGCGGCGAAGAGCCGGTTGAATACCCCAGCAGCGAAGTGCGCCAGGCGCTGGAACGCACACTGGGCGTGCCCATCTTCCAGGAACAGGTGATGCAGCTGGCCATCCTGGCCGCCGACTTCACACCCGGCGAAGCCGACCAGCTGCGCCGCGCCATGGCGGCCTGGAAACGCAAGGGCGGACTGGGCCCGTTCCACGAACGGCTGGTCGGCCGCATGTGTGCCAAGGGCTACAGCCGCGACTTTGCCGAGCGCATCTTCAAGCAGATCGAAGGCTTTGGCGAATACGGCTTCCCCGAAAGCCACGCCGCCAGTTTTGCGCTGCTGGTGTACGTCAGCGCCTGGCTCAAGCGCCACCACCCCGACGCGTTTCTCGCCGCGTTGCTGAACAGCCAGCCGATGGGCTTTTACGCACCCGCGCAACTGGTGCGCGACGCGCGTGAGCATGGTGTGCTGGTGCTGCCTGTGTGTGTGCATGCCAGCGAAGTGGACAGCGTGCTGCAACCCGGCAGTGTTGGCGACAGCAGCACGGCGCAAACGGAGACCGGCGGCCGCGCGGTGAAGCCACTGCACGCCGTGCCGCCCGGCCTGCAGCCCGTGCGCCTGGGCTTGAACCGCATCAGCGGTTTGTCCGACGACGTGGCCCAGCGCATCGTGGCGGCCCGCTTGGCGGGTGGGCCTTTCAGCAACCCCGAAGACCTGGCGCGCCGGGCGCTACTGGACGCCCACCACCTGGGCCTGCTGGCCCAGGCCGACGCGCTGCGCGGCCTGGCCGGCCACCGCCACCAGGCGGTGTGGGCGGTGGCGGGGGTGGACACCCGTGCCACGCCGATGCTGAAAGCCACACGCACCCACGAAGGCCCGGCCGCACTGGCAGCGCCCACCACCGCCCACACCGTGCTGGCCGACTACCGCGCCACGGGCCTGAGCCTGCAGCAGCACCCGGTGGCGCTGCTGCGTGAACAACTCGCGGGCTTCAAGGTGATGCCGGCCGCGGTGCTGCGCGGTTACCCCAACGGCCGGCTGGCCCGCGCCAGCGGCATCGTCACCCACCGCCAGCGCCCGGAAACAGCCAAGGGTGTGGTGTTTGTGACGCTGGAAGACGAAACCGGCGCCGTCAACGTCATCGTCTGGCCCGCGGTGGCCGAAGCGCAGCGCAAGCCGCTGCTGGCCAGCGCGCTGCTCACGGTGTACGGCGTCTGGCAGTGCGAAGGCGAGGTGCGCCACCTGGTGGCGCACACGCTGGTGGACCATTCCGCACTGCTGCAGGGGCTGGCCACACACAGCCGGAATTTCAGATAGCGCCCATCACTGCCATGCCCTGCAAGCCGGCTCTCCGACCTGCAGGCGCTTGACCACGACAGGGTCAAGCGCCAAGCCCATCAACGCTTCAAGTGACGCCGCCCACCTTGACGATCTGCGGGTCCATCGCCAACAGCGTGGCGGGGCCGAAGATCGTCGCAAAGGCCACGTCCTTGGCGTCGCGTCCGGTGGCGATGCGCACCAGGTCGTCGATGGGTGACATTTGGGTCGCGTCGAACATCACCCAGCGCCCGCCCAGATAAGCTTCGAACATGGCGTGAAAGTCACTGGGCGGGTCGTCAAACTGCGCGTAGCCCACCACCAGCCGTGCCGGGATGTTCAGTGCGCGGCAGAAGGTGATGCCCAGGTGCGCAAAGTCCCGACAAACGCCCGCGCGCTTGTTGAACACATCGCGGGCCGTCGTCGTCGCGTTCGACGTACCGATCTGGTAGCTGTTGTTCTGGTGAATCCATTCGACGATGGCCTGCACGCGCGACAAACCCAGGGGCAGCTGCCCAAACAGCGACTGCGATACCGCGCTCAGGTGGTCCGACTCACAGTAGCGCGTGGGGTTCAGGTTGTGCAGCAGGTCGTCGGGCAGGTCGGCGATGGGCCACTCCCGGGCCTGCGGGTCCATGGGCTGCACCGTGCGCTGCACACGCGCCTGGTAGCGCAGCGAAAATGGGCCGCTGTCGGCATGCACACGCATGAACCGATGCCCGATACCCGGGTCGGCAAAAACATGCCGTGGCAGGTTGGGTGTCAGCACCAGCGACTCGCTCAGCACCTGCTGGTCAAAGCCATGGTGTGCGTGGACCTGGAAGATGAAGTCGCTCGGGCCGCGCACTTCGTAGTCCAGGATGCAGTCGATGTCAAAGGTCTGCATGGCAGGCACATCTGGCAGCGTGGCGCGCCGGGTGTAGATGCGCGCTGCGCCAACGGTGGTGGCTGCAGTGCGTTGCAGGTCATTGGGCATCGCGGCGTCCTGGAAGGTCAAGCTGCCCGCCGTTGGTTGTCAGCCTGTTTTCAGGCGGGTTTCACACCGTTGCAGCTGAACCTGCGCCGTTCACACCCAGCGCCAGTTGATCCAGCAAGGCCTGTGCAGCGGCTGCCGACGAGGCGGGATTCTGCCCTGTGATGAGGTGGCCGTCACTGACCACATACGGTTTGAAGTCCGGGCCTTTGCTGTAGTCGCCGCCCTTGCTCAGCAGCAT
>JAHECB010000430.1 GCA_024641925.1 Betaproteobacteria bacterium | reverse complement strand
AGACCATCCAATCTTTACGCGGCCTGGTCTGTGGGTTTGTGCGGTGCAGCGGTTTCCTCTGCCAACAGGCCCTGCAGCAGGTCCAGGGCTTGGGCAAAGTCCAGCTCATCCAGGCGCGCGCGCCACTGCATGCGTTGGCGCGGTCCCAGCCGCGCCCGCAGGGCCGCGCACGGCGGGCCAGTTCATGTTGGGCGAGGTCCAGCGGCTGACTGCGTGCAAGTTCGATGTGTTTGCGGGCCGTACGCACCAGCGCATCCGGGTCCAGCGGCTTGGTCAGGAAGTTGGGCATGCCCGCTTCCAGTGACCGCTGTCGCTCGGCCAGCAGGGCGTCGGGTGGTCTGCCCTCGCCCGGACGCTGTGCCGTGCGTTCCAACAGCGCAACACCGTCGTTCACCGTTTCAACCTGCCAGCCCAGGCGGCGCGCCATGAAGACCAAGGGCTCCCGGTCGGTGGGGTCGGTTTCAGCCAGCAGCACACTCAGCATCGATTTGTCAGCGTGTGGGCTCGCAGTGCGTCTGGGCCGGTCAGCGCGTAGCGCAACTCGTGCTGCAGATTCAACATGTGATGCAGCACATGGATCGCGCTGGCATCGTCGTCGACCCATGACAAGCGACGTTTCATATTTCAGGGGGCTGCATTTGCGGACACCGGCGCCCGATCCACGGTGCGCAGATCGCCGATGGGTTGGCTGCCGTCATCGCGCTGCACTTTAAAGACGTTAGATCTATTTACAGTCTGCTGATGTCGTATGCCGTGCTGGATCCTGTGCTGCCCGTCCGTCGTGGCCCGGGCAAAAATGCAGCCACCGACCAGTCTGAACCGGCACATCGAAAAAAAACGGCCCTCAAGGGCCGCTTTGCTGGCCGCCCGAGGAGGCAGCCCTTTTTTTGATGCGATCAATCAGGCTTTTTTGGCCCAGGCACTGCACCAACCGTCGGCGGCCACCTGCTTGGTACCAAACAAGGGGCAACCACCCCAGGCGTCGGAGCCCTTGCCCTGGAAAAGAGCGCAGTTGCTGCACTTCTGCGATGCGGCGTGTTTGGGGAACTTCTTGCCGTCGGCCTTGGTGGTGTCGTGCACATAGCCCAACGCGACAGCCTGAGCATCCTTGGGGTCGACCTTGGCTTGCGCCTGGGCGCCCGTGACCGCTGCCATGGCCGAGCCACAGGCAGCAACTTGCATAAGAAAGACGCGGCGATTTGCAAGCGACATCTAAAAATCTCCAGAGGAAGTTAAGTGCCCGAAGGCGGGGGAAACAAAGTCCGGGTTCAGGACGCAGCAGGCGCCGCAACACCCAGACAGGTGTTACAACGCCCCAGCCCACGAAGGCGTGGGTCGGGTTTACCATCACCTGTCTTGAAATTGGCGTGGCAGCGGATGCAGACGTACATCTTCGAGCTGGACATCATCGGCTTGACGCCAGGCTCTGCATGCGGGCGGGCAGCGGTGTATTCGGCCTGGGTTTGACGGAGCTTCGGGCCTGCTGGCGCGGCGGCAGTCGTGGACGAGCGGCGAGTGTTCATGGCAATTGCTGGGCCGCAGGTGCGGCCGGTTCGTCGCGAAGCCCCTATTGTCCAACGAAAATGACCTCGTCGCGACCAAAGGCGCTTTATGGCCTCAGAATGCGGGCCGCTTTACGGTCCTCACCACGATTCGGCGGCCCCAAGAATCACTTGGATGCGGGCCTGAATGCGGGCCGACATCCGTCGTAACCTTGCGCAGAACCCGCCGTCAGACGGGTCCGTGGCTTATGCCGGCCGCCACAAAGTCATGCACCTCAACCTCGCAGACGATGCCACCGGCGGGTGCTTCGATCCACTGAACGCGGCCCCCCAGGGCCTTGGCGCGCTTGCGAACGCCGCCCAGTCCAAGCCCGTGCGACCAAGCCTGCGGCTGGCGTCCGACACCATTGTCCGCCACCCGCAGCAGCAGGTGCCGACCATGTAGTTCCAGTGACACGTCGACTCGCGTGGCGTGTCCATGGAACAAGGCATTGCTGACCAGTTCGCGCAGCATGCGGGTCAGTGCAGACCACTGCACGACACTGAGCTGGGGGTCCTGGTCACGGGTGAGCGACCACACCAGGTCCGCCCCCGCTGCGGTCAGCCGTTGTGTGAGGTCCGCTTTCCATTCGCCAGCGGCATGCGACAAGGCATGTTCGGAAGCGGCCAATCCCCGTGTCAGCGTCTTCAGGTCCTGCAGCGTGTGGCGAATGTAGTCTTCCATTTCTGGGGTGGGCGACTGGTACATCAGCGTCAGCAGCCGTGCGCCAATATCGTCGTGCAGGTCCTGCGCGATACGCAATCGTTCTTCGGTACGCCCTCGTTCTACCGCCTGGTCGTAAGCCACCGCCCGCCGCAACTGTTCAACGACCCCGTCAGCCAGACGGGCGTCATCCCGGGTGAACAGCCGCTGACCGCGCATGGCAAAGCGCATCAGCAGAGCGTGTTGTCCAGACGGGCCTCCTTCCTGGGCAGCCTTGCCAGGGCGACCCAGCCCTGTCGCGGCGGTGCCGGCCGCGTAGCGCACAGGCACCAGCAAGGCCGCGCCGCCGTTGACCACCCGGGAGTTCGAGGGCACACGGCCCACACGCTGTATCTTGATCGGGTCAAACAGGTCGTGCAGCAGTTGAGCCAGCAAGTCGGTGTACCGCTCGGGCGCCAACTGAAGGGCACGTGCCGAACGGTACAAGTGATCAAAGATGC
>JAHECB010000190.1 GCA_024641925.1 Betaproteobacteria bacterium | reverse complement strand
CGCACCTTCTACTGGGTCAGCCAGGTGGGCATGCTGCTGGGCACGCTGGTGTACGTGAACGCGGGCACGCAACTGGCGCAGATCGAAACCCTCAAGGGCATTCTGTCGCCGGGCCTGCTGGCCTCGTTTGTGCTGCTGGGCCTGTTTCCGCTGGTGGCCAAGAAGATCATCGACCTCATCAAGGCGCGCAAGGTCTATGCCGCCTGGGCGCACATGAAGCCCAAGTCCTATGACCGCAACATGGTGGTCATCGGTGCCGGTGCGGCCGGCCTGGTCACGGCCTACATCGCCGCGGCGGTGAAGGCCAAGGTCACGCTGGTCGAAAAACACAAGATGGGTGGCGATTGCCTGAACTACGGCTGTGTGCCCAGCAAGGCGCTGATCAAGACCGCCACGCTGGCGCGCCAGATGCGGCACAGCACCGACTACGGTATCGCGCGAGCCGACTACCACCTGGACTTTGCGCAGGTGATGGAGCGCATCGCCAGAGTGGTGCAGGACATCGAACCGCATGATTCGGTGGAGCGGTACACCAGCCTGGGCGTGGACGTGCAGATCGGCACCGCCAAGATCCTGGACCCCTGGCACGTGCAGATCACGGCCCACGACGGCGGCACGCAGGTGTTGTCCACCCGCAGCATCGTCATCGCCACAGGCGCCGCGCCCTTTGTGCCGCCGCTGCCGGGGCTGGATGCGGTGGGCTATGTCACCAGCGACACCTTGTGGGGCCTGCGGGAACAGCCCAAGCGCCTGGTGGTGCTGGGCGGCGGCCCCATCGGCTGCGAACTGGCGCAGAGTTTTGCGCGTCTGGGCAGCGAGGTTACCCAGATCGAGATGGCGCCGCGCATCATGATTCGCGAGGACGACGACGTGTCGGCCTATGCGCGCAAGGCGCTGGAGGCCGACGGCGTCCAGGTGCTCACCGGTCACAAGGCCTTGCGCTGCGAAAAAGAAGGCGACCAGAAATTCATCGTGGTGGAAACCGGCGGCCAGGAGTTGCGCATCGGCTTTGACGTGCTGCTGTGTGCCGTGGGCCGAGTCGCACGCCTGAAGGGCTTTGGCCTGGAAGAGCTGGGTATCCCCACCCAACGCACCGTGGTCACCGACGACTACCTGCAGACGCTGTACCCCAACATCCTGGCCGCGGGTGACGTGGCCGGACCCTACCAGTTCACCCACACCGCGTCGCACCAGGCCTGGTACGCGGCGGTCAACGGCCTGTTTGGCACCTTCAAGAAGTTCAAGGCCGACTACAGCGTCATCCCCTGGGCCACCTTCATCGACCCCGAGGTGGCGCGCGTGGGCCTGAATGAACAGGAAGCCCAGGAAAAGAACGTGGCCTATGAGGTGACGCGTTACGGCATCGACGACCTGGACCGTGCCATTGCCGACAGCGCCGCACACGGTTGGGTGAAGGTGCTGACGGTGCCGGGCAAGGACACCATCCTGGGTGTGACCATCGTGGGCGTGCATGCTGGCGACCTGCTGGCGGAATTTGTGCTGGCCATGAAACACGGCCTGGGACTGAACAAGATCCTGGGCACCATCCACACCTACCCCACGCTGGCCGAAGCCAACAAGTACGTGGCCGGTGACTGGAAGCGTGCGCACCAGCCGCTCGGTCTGCTGAAGTGGGTGGAAAGGCTGCATGCCTGGCGCCGTGGCTGACCGGCCGTTGAGCCCGGCCAGGGCTGATTCCCCGGCCCGTCGGGGCGCCGGGATCGTTGGACTCGTTTTTGTGCTGGTCTCAGCAAGTGCAGATTCGGCGCTGGCGCAGACCGACATGCCCGCGGCACCGCTGCCCGTGGTGCCACCTCTGGTGATGGGCGCTCAACTGGGCGCCGGCTGGCGTGTGGTGACCTTGCCGCAGCAAAAACCACCGATCACGCGCTTTGCTGCCGAACGCGCCGGCGGGCGCCTGGCGGTGCGCATCGATGCCGATGCGTCCTATGGCAACCTGGTACACGAACCGGCAGCGGGCAGCAGGCAAGATCTGCCCCGCCATTTGGCGTGGTCATGGCGGCTGCAAACGCCCAACCCGGCTGTTGACTTGACGAGCAAGGCTGGCGACGACCTGCCCGCCAAGGTGTGCCTGAGTTTCGACCAGCCCTTGTCGCGGGTGCCGTTTTTTGAAAGGCAGTTGATGCGCATGGCCCGCGCCCGCAGTGGCGAGAACCTGTCCGCCGCTACCCTGTGCTGGGTCTGGGGCGGTGTGTCGGCGCACGAAACGAGCCTGGCCAACCCCTTCACACGCCGCGTGCGTTACATCGTGCTGCGCAACAACACCGACCCGGCAAACACCTGGTTTGAAGAAAAGCGAGACGTGGCGGCGGACTTCATGCGCGCCTTTGGTGACGAGGCCAGCGCGCCGCCACCGTTGGCGGCCCTGATCGTGGGTGGCGACGCCGACAACACCGGGGCCCATTCGGTGGCCCATGTGAGCGACCTGCGATGGCTGCCGTAGACAACAGCGCAAACCCTCAACGGCGCCTGGTGCTGCTGGGCGGGGGCCATGCCCATGTCCATGTGCTGCAGGACCTGGCGCGCCAGCCGATTCCGGATTTTGCGGTCACGATGATCACGCCCTTTGCGCGCCAGATGTATTCCGGCATGGTGCCGGGGCTGGTGGCCGGGCACTACACCGCAGACCAGGCGTCGATCGCCTTGCCACCGCTGGCGCAGGCTGCGGGCGTGACCATGCTGCAGGACGCCGCTGTGGGCCTGGACGCCGGCGCCTGCGACCTGCAGTTGCAAAGTGGTGGGCGCGTGAGCTACGACCTGCTCAGCATCGACACCGGCGCGGTCATGCGCCGCGATGAGCCGCCGGGTGCTGACGAGCACGCCTTGTTTGTCAGGCCCATCGAGCATTTTGTGCAAGGACTGGACACGCTGCTGACGCGCGAATCGCAAGGCGGTGAACCCTTGGACATCGTGGTGGTGGGTGGTGGCGCAGCGGGTGTTGAACTGGCCATGGCCTTGCAGCACCGCATGCGCCAGGCGGCACCCCGACCCGGTCAAAACGGTTCGCGCGTGGCCTTGTTGAC
The DNA here is from genome assembly GCA_024641925.1 of Betaproteobacteria bacterium. Taxonomy (GTDB): domain Bacteria; phylum Pseudomonadota; class Gammaproteobacteria; order Burkholderiales; family Burkholderiaceae_C; genus Rubrivivax. The sequence continues at coordinate 6,958 of JAHECB010000190.1, read as the reverse complement.
CGGCGGTGAAGCGCCGCTGGCGGGTTACCCGGCCGAGGTCATGCAACGCGCCGCCGATACGCTGAAGGACCAGCACATTGCCGTGTTTCTGGACACCTGTATTGAAGTGCGGGTCGGTCATCTGATGCTGGGCAGTGGCGCACGACTGGCCTGTGACACGGCGGTGCTGGCCACGGGAGCGCAGTCGCCCACCTGGTTGCAGGGCAGCGGCCTGGCGCTGGACGGTCGGGGTTTTGTGCAGACCGGTGCCACGCTGCAAAGCCGTTCACATGCCAACGTGTTTGCTGTGGGCGACGTGTCCAGCCGGGTGGACGTGCAGCACCCGCGCAGCGGTGTTTACGCGGTCCGGGCAGGCCCGCCGCTGGTGGCCAACCTGCGGCTGTGGGTGGCGGGCCAGTCGCTCAAGGCGCACACGCCGCAGCAACGCACCTTGAACCTGATTTCCTGCGGCCAGCGCAGTGCCATCGTGTCCTGGGGCAACTGGAGTGCCCAAGGCCGCTGGGCCTGGTGGTGGAAAGATCACATCGATCGTGCGTTCATCAAACGCTACAGCCGCGCCATGCCGCTGAGCACCCAGCCTGCCTAGAGGGCAGCATTCCATGCAGTGTTGAACACTGCACCAGATTCTTCGCGCTACTGGTCGCGTCGGAACACCAGAATCAAGCCGCTGGGGACGCGGCCGTCAGCGTCCAGCGGCAGTGACGCCGTGCGGTCGATGGCCCGCAGCACGGCTTCGTCCCAGTCGCCATAGCCGCTGCTCTTGACCAGCCTGCGCGAGATGATGGTGCCGCCGGGCGCAGCGCGCACCTCAACTTCGGCTGCCGGGTTGCCCGGCACCTGGCCGGTGAACACGATGTTAGGTTTGATGGTGGCAATCAGGCGGCCCACATAGGCTGCCGACGGTGCCCGGCTGACGGCCGCCGTGCCGGTTCCGCCCGTTCCGGTGGGGCCGGCCCGGTCGGCCTGGCCCATCATGCGGCGCAGGTTTTCTTCGCGCTGTTTGTCCAGTTGGGCCTCTTCGGCCTTGGTCTTGGCCAGGGCCTGGCGTTCCGCCTCGGCACGCTGGCGTTTTTCAAGCTCGGCCTTTTTGGCCTTGGCCTGGGCGACGGACTCGGCCTCGCGTTTGCGTTTGGCCTCGTCTTCGCGCTTGCGCTTGGCGTCGTCTTCGCGCTTTTTCGCAAGTTCGGTGTCGCGCTTGAGCTTGGCCTCGGCGCGTTGGCGTTCGGCCTCGACCTTGGCGCGTTGCAGGGCCTGTTGCTGCCGTTCTGCCTCGGCACGACGGGCTTGCTCCATGGCGATGTCGGCGTCCCGGTCGGGCGGCGGCGGCGGCGCGGGCACAGCCGCTGGTGTGGGTTGCGGTTTGAGTGGCGTTGGCGGGGGCGGCGTAGGCGCCACTGGCGGTGGTGGCGGCGTCGTCGGCCTGGGCGCAGCCTGTTCTGGGACGGCACCCCACAACTCGGCGCTGAACACCTCGGGCGTGTGGGTGCGCCACTGGATCGATGCGGTCAATGCCCACAACAGGCCCACGTGGGCCAGCACGGCCAGCACCGCGCCAGGGCCCACGCCGCCCGGCGCGCGCGGCAGCAACTCGTCGTGCACAAAGTGGCTGGCCAAGGCGGCGGACATGGACCTAGCCGCCTTGTTTCACCGACAGGCCCACACGCCGCACGCCGGCGCGCTGCAGGCTGTCCATGACCTTGACCACGCTTTCGTAGCGCACGGCCTTGTCCGCGCTGATGACCACGGGCATGTTGGCGTCACCCTTTTGCAGGCCTTGCACCTGCTGGGGCAATTGCGCCAGCTGCACGGCCACCGGCTCGGCCGGGTCCACTTTCAGGCGCAGCGTGTCATCGCGGCCGATGATCACTTCAACCACCCGGGTGGAGCGCTGCTGGCTCTTGCCCACCGAGGGCAGGTCCACCACGCCGGTGGTGATCAGGGGTGCGGTGACCATGAAGATGATCAGCAGTACCAACATCACATCGATGAAGGGCACCATGTTGATCTCGTTCAACGACCGGCGGCCGCGGCCGCTGCGCCCCTGCAGCGCGGCCATGTCAGCGGCCTCCCTGTCCGGTGGCGGCCGAGCTGCTCTGGCCCGCGTTGCGCTGCAGGATGTTGCTGAACTCTTCGATGAAGGTTTCCTGCTGGATGGAGATGCGGTCGATGTCGCGCGCAAAGCGGTTGTAGGCGACCACGGCAGGGATGGCGGCAAACAGGCCAATGGCCGTGGCCACCAGCGCCTCCGCGATGCCGGGCGCCACCGTGGCCAGCGTGACCTGCTGCATGTTGGACAGGCCCACGAAGGCGTGCATGATGCCCCATACGGTGCCAAACAGGCCCACATAGGGGCTGACCGACGCCACGCTGGCCAGAAAGCTCAGGTTGCTTTCGATGACGTCCATTTCGCGCTGCAGGCTGGCGCGCATGGCGCGGCGCGCGCCGTCCAGCTGCGCGCCGGCGTCCAGCCGCTTTTCGCGCAGCTTCAGAAATTCACGCATGCCGCTGGCAAAGATGCGTTCCATGGGCGATGTCTCGGTCTTCTGGCCGACGGCATGGTTGAGCTCGGTCAGGCTGCGGCCTGACCAGAAATCGCGTTCAAAGTCTTCGTTGTGGCTGCGGACCTTGCGCAGCCCGATGAGCTTGCTGAAGATGACGGTCCAACTGATCAGCGAGGTGATCATCAGGCCGGCCATGACCAGCTGCACGACCAGGCTGGCGTGCAGGACAAGGGTGATGATGGACAGGTCCTGGCTCATGCAAATAGGTCGATGACTTGATGGGGAATGCGACGCGGCCGAAAAGTGGCGGCGTCGACGCAGCCGATGCGAATCTGGCCTTCAGCCAGCAACGCACCGTTGCGCAGGGCCTGCTGGTGCAGGGTCATGGAGGCATTGCCCCGGTGCTGCAAGGTCACGGTGACCTGCAATTCATCGTCCAGGCGCGCCGGTGAGCGGTAGCTGACCTGGGTGTCAGTCACGACAAAAATAGCGCCGCTGCTGTCGCGCAAGGCCTGCTGGCCCACGCCCAGGTGGCGGAGCCACTCGGTGCGAGCGCGCTCGAAAAATTTCAGGTAATTGGCGTAGAACACAACGCCGCCGGCGTCGGTGTCTTCCCAGTACACGCGCAAGCGGTGCAGGTAGTCAGCGGCGCTGTTGGGCTGGGCCGTCTGGGCGCGGTTTGCAGGCATCGGCAGCCATTATGCCGACCTGCCAGCGCGGGCTCAGCGCGTGAATCGATGTCGAAGCTCGACCGGCGCAGTCTCACGCACCATCACAGTGACGGTATAGGGCACAAATCCGGTGCTGCGCAGGGTGATGGCGTGCTCGCCTTCGGGCAACAGCAATTGGGCCATGGGTGGCGACAAGCCGACCATCACGCCATTGACCTCAACTTGCGCCCAAGGCGTGACATCCAGCATCACAGTGCCTGAATCGGGCGTCGCGGGCGTGCGCCCCAAGGTACGTGATCCGTCCCCGGCGGGCGCCTTGACGACGTCGCTGGCGGGGCCAACATCAGCGGCGGGCTTGTCCGGCACTGTGGGCAAGGCTGCAGGCTCGCTGGCTGGCACTTCCGGTGCGCCCGTGCCGGCGCGGGCCAGTCGAGCAAACAGGATGTCGTCTTCCGGGCCCGCCGGTTTTTTGTCGTCTTTCGCGGCGACCTGTTCGGCGTTGCTGTTGACCGAAGGCAGCAAATTCCACAGCAAAACCACACCGGCCAGGGTGACGGCGGCGGCGACCATGATCTGGGTGGGACTGATCAGGCCGCGCAGCACAGACTCGTTGGTCTTGCGGGTTCGTGTGCGAGCGGCCACGCGTTCCTTGCGCGCGGCGTGGCGTGCACTCCATAGGCGCAGGGCGTTGGCCATTTCTGAGGCCGTCTGGTAGCGCTGTGATGGTTCGGTGGCCATGGCCTTGGTGGCGATGGCCACCAACGTGCGCGGAATGTTGCGACGCAGTTCCATGGCGGGCTTCGGCTGGTTCAGCAGCACGGCCTCGGTCACCTGGTCAACCGAATCGCCGCCGAATGCGCGGGACAACGTCAGCAACTCATACAGCACGACACCCATGGCGCGGATGTCGGTGCGCGCGTCGGCGACGCCGTTCAGCAGCTGCTCGGGGGCCAGGTAATGCGGGCTGCCGATGAGCGGGTCGTTGCCGTTTGGCCGGCGACGGTGGGCCACCCGGGCAATGCCGAAATCGAGCACCTTGGGCCGATCCAGTCGGTCCAGAAAGATGTTGGCGGGCTTGATGTCGCAGTGGACCACGCCCTTGGCATGGGCGTAGGCCAAAGCTTCTGCCACGCGCCGCATGATCTGGGCCGTCTGTGACGGCCGCGGCCGCCAGCCCCGGGCCAGCGCTTCACGGATGTCGCGGCCGACCAGCCTCTCCATGGCGATGTACACACCCTGCGGTGAAAGCCCGGCGTCAAAGACCGTCACGATGTGTGGATGGCTCAGGCCGGCTGCAGCACGCGCTTCGTTCAGGATGTGCTCGTCCAGCATGGCACGCACATCGGGTTCCAGATTGAGCTGGACGGTCTTGACGGCCACCGATCGCGACAACACCGGATCCCAGGCTTCATACACTTGCCCGAGGCCGCCGGCACCCAGATGCCCCTTGATGGCATAGCGGCCTATGGTGGACAAGGTGGTGCTGGCACGCACCTCGGCTTCAGTGGGCGCAGGCGCCGTGTCGGCCACTGCGGACCGTTTCTCAGCCGGCGGCCGGGCTGCGGGCGCTGCAGCTTCTGCCCTGGGCGCTGTGCTGCTCGCTGTCGAAGAAACCGATTCTGAGACTGGCGGTTTCAGGTCGTCCAGAAACTGCGAGTCAAAGCCGGTCAGGTAGTCCGTATCGTGGCCCGAGTCGGCGTCCGTGTCGGCTTCACCTTCGGTGCCCCGCGGTTGCACAACCGTGTCGGCCCATTGCGAGGTCTCGCCCCCGTAAAGGCCTTTCAAACGTTGCAGCTTGTGCTGCAGGTCAACCAGCAGGGGATTACGCACGATGACCGAATTATCCCCAGCCGACCACAATTGGGGCCCGAGCTTGGGCCTCAGTTGACGACTTGCTAACCTCGTGTAACCAATGTTTCAGAACCGACCCTCAAGATACGGGGATCGGTGATCCCTTGAGGAGCCAAAAGTGCTTTCAGCCTGATTTCAGCACGCGCCGCAGGCGCTGCATGGCGGTTTGCAATTCAGGCATGCTGCTGGCAAATGACAGCCGCACATGGCTGTCGGCGAAGGCAGGGCCAAAGTCGCGACCGGGTGTCAGCGCAACGTGTGCATCGGTCAGCACTTGTGCGCAGAAGTCCCAACTGCTGGGGTTGTAGGCCGAGCAGTCGAACCAGGCATAAAAAGCGCCGTCGGGCGGTACGCTGACGGTCAGGCCCAGTTCATTCAAAGCCCGCACCACAAAGTCCCGGCGGCGCTGGAATTCACCGCGCCGCTGTTCGTACAGCGCCATCGACGCCGGTTCAAAACAGGCCAGTGCGGCGTGCTGCGCCACGCTGCTGGCGCAGATGTACAAGTTCTGCGCCAGCCGCTCCACCGGCGCCACCAGTTCTTCGGGCAATACCATCCAGCCCAGCCGCCAACCGGTCATGCCGAAGTACTTGCTGAAACTGTTGATGCTGATGATGTCGCTGCCCAGCGACAGGGCGCTATCGGCAAACGCGGCGTCGTAGCCCAGCCCCAGGTAGATCTCGTCCACCAGCATCACGCCCTGGTGCTGGCGTACCGTCTGGGCGATGGTGGCCAGTTCGGCCGGGGCGATGGACGTGCCCGTGGGGTTGCTGGGGCTGGCCAGCAGCACGCCGCGGGTGTGTTCGCCCCAGGCGGCAGCAACTGCCGCGGCGCTGGGCTGAAAACGTGTGGCTGCCGTGGTGGGCAGCAGTCGGGCCTTGGCGCCGACCGACGCCACGAAGTGGCGGTTGCACGGGTAACTGGGGTCGGGCATCAGCACCTCGTCGCCCGGTTCAAACAAGGCCAGGCAGGCCAGTTGCAAGGCACCCGATGCGCCGGCCGTGACCACGATGCGTACCGGGTCGATCTGCAGACCAAAACGCTGTGCATACCAGCCCGACAAGCGCTGGCGCAAGGCCGGCAGGCCGGTGGCCTGGGTGTATTGCGTGCGGCCGCGAGACAGGCACAAGGATGCGGCCTCGTTCACCGCCGGCGCAGCCGTGAAATCAGGCTCGCCAATGTTCAAGAACACCATGGGTTCGCCGCCCTGTGCGGGGTCGCATGCGGCGCTGCGGGCCAGCACTTCGGCCGCTTTGGCGCATTCCATCACGTAGAACGGCTCGATGTGATCGAGCCGCGATGCGGTGCGGATCATGCGGATTCAGGGGGCTCGCTGCGCGGTGCTGAAGCGCGCCGGGGCGGCGCTGACCCGATTTCAACGGTGCGCAATTCGGCAGCACATTTGTCGAGCACGCCGTTGACGTAGCGGTGCCCGTCGGTGCCGCCAAATGTCTTGGCCAGTTCAACCGCTTCATTGATGGCCACGCGGTAGGGCACTTCCAGGCAGTTCATCAATTCATACACGCCCACCATCAGAATGGCGTGTTCAACGGGCGACAGCAGTTTTGTGCTGCGGTCGACATGGCGCGCCAGCACGGCGTCCAGCGCGCTGGCCTGGTCTATGCCCTGGTGCAGCAACGCGTCGAAATGCGCACGGTCGCATTTGGAAAAGCCGTCCATCTCCTGGATGTGGGCCTCAACGGTCTTGGCGTCGGCACCGCCCAGCAGCCATTCATAAAGGCCCTGCATGGCCAGTTCACGTGAGCGCCGGCGTGCCGACTTGGGCGGTGCACGCCGGCTGGTTCGGCCCGCTGCCTCAGCGCCGCCCTTGTCGACTTTGTCTACCGGCTTGTTCACGACAGGTCTTCCAGCAGGTTGGCCATTTCAACGGCGACGCGGGCGGCATCGCGTCCTTTGTCTTCAACGCGGGCCCAG
>JAHECB010000189.1 GCA_024641925.1 Betaproteobacteria bacterium | reverse complement strand
CTTGGTGAAGCGGTTGAACTTGGACAGTGACGGTGCGATGAACTGCACGTCGCCCAGCAGCAGGGCTTCCAGTTCCTTGGCGTCGCCAAACAGCTGCGAGCTGGGGAAGACCTGCACGTCCACCTTGCCCGGCAGCTTCTTCTCGGCCAGTTCCTTGAACTTCAAGGCGGCCTGGCCCTTGGGCGTCTTGTCGGCCACCACGTGACTGAACTTCACCACAATGGGCGACTGCGCCGCGGACAAGGCAGGCCATGCGAAGGCTGCCGCCAACGCAACCGAAGTCAGCAAGCGACGCTTGCCCATAGAAAAAATACTTGTCATAAAAACTGCCTCGAATGAAGGTGGAGTGATGGAGAGCACAGCGGCTTCGGCGTCTGTCCTTGCCGGCTGCCACTAAACAACGGCTATTTAAACCCAGGAGTTGACGCAAGACCACTCGTGGTTCCCGCAGGGGGCCCGTTTTCAACTAAGGGCGAACCCTGATGGTGGTGGCATTTATCCCATGCAACACAGGGCTGTTGTTGCCGCACTTGAAGCCGCAGACAGCTTCGCGTTAACCCCTTTTGGGGGCTTTTCAATTTGCCCTAGCATCATAGGTCACTGTATTTTTGCAGTTCCAACACAGGAGCATCCCCATGGCCGTTCGCCTGAAACAGACTTCCCTCTTCATCGGTGCCTTGCTGTGCTGTGTCGCTGCTGCGCAGGCGCAGCAAGTCAAGCTGATGACCGGTCCGCAAGGCGGTTCTTGGTATCCCCTGGGTGGTGCCATCGCCAACATCGGCGACAAGGCCGGCCTGAAGGTGCAGGTGCTGCCAGGCGCCGGCATCGCCAACGTCAAGGCCATCCAAGGCGGCAAGGCCGACCTGGGTTTTGCCAACTCCATTTCCACCGTGGACGGCATTGCCGGCCGCAAGCCCTTTGACGCCCCTGCCACCAACGTGTGCAACGTGGCCACGCTGTACCCGCAGTTTTTCCAGATCGTGGCCAATGCCGATTCCGGCATCAATTCGATCGGCGACCTGAAGGGCAAGGCCGCCGCCTTCCAGCCCAAGGGCAACACGGCGGAGTTCATCAGCCAGCAGGCGCTGGAGGTCTATGGCCTGAAGGCTGCTGACCTGAGCCGCGTGAGCTATGTGTCCTACACCGACGCCGTGTCGCTGATGAAGGACAACAACGCCCAGCTCTTCACGCTGGGCACCACGGTGCCGGCATCGGCCATCATGGACCTGGCTTCGGCACGCGACATCAAGATCGTGGCCATCGGCGACGAGAAGTTCCAGGCCATGCGCAAGCTCAACCCCGGCTACACCAAGCTGGTGATCCCGGCCGGCAGCTACCCCAAACAGACCCAGGATGTGCCCACCATCGGCTACGCCACCCACGTGATCGCACGTTGTGATCTGGACGCCGATGTGGTCTACAAGGTGCTCAAGGGCATGGTCGACAACAAGGCAGACTTGGCTGCCATTGCCAAAGCCATGGGCGGCACCACGCCCAAGATGATGGCCGAAGACATCGGCGTGCCCATGCACAAGGGCGCGATGAAGTACTACAAGGAAGCTGGCGTTCTGTAACGCCATCGGTTGGCGCGGGCGCCCGCCCGCGCCACACCCTGCCCCACTGACCGCGCGCCGCCCTGCCGCGCGCGACGCGTCGGTTGGAGCCACAGAACCGGTGCACCCATGCTGTCGCTACCCCCCAATGCTGCCCGCCGCCTGATCACCGCCGTGGCGGTGGCCATGTCGGTGTACCAGCTCTACATAGCCTTTGCGGGCCCGCCGGATGCGTACGTCTTTCGCGGCTCGCACCTGGCCTTTGCACTGGCGCTGGCCTTTCTGATCATGCCCGGCGTGCGGGGCACAGCCAGCAAGATCTCGGCCCTGGACCTGGTGCTGGTGGGCGTGGCCGTGGCCGCGGCGCTGTACCCCGCCTTCAACCTGGACTACATCCTCAACCGCATCTACTACGTCGACGACCCCAAGTTCAACGACTACGTGTTTGGCGGTGCGCTGATCCTGCTGATGCTGGAGGCCACGCGCCGTTTCACGGGCTGGGCACTGCCGATCACCGCCATTGCGTTTCTGGCTTACGGCCTGACCGCGGGCGGCCAGTCGGTGGGCATCATGCTCGATCAGCTGTACCTGACCACCGAAGGCATCTTCGGCATTCCGCTGTACGTGTCGGCCACCTACGTGATGCTGTTCATCCTGTTTGGCGCCTTTGTCGAACGCAGCGGCGCAGGCCAGTTGTTCATGGACTTTGCGCTGGCCCTGGCCGGCGGCAGCTCGGGTGGACCGGCCAAGGTGGCGGTCATCACCAGCAGCCTGTTCGGCACGGTATCGGGCAGCGCGGTGGCCAATGTCATGACCACCGGCACCTTCACCATTCCGCTGATGAAACGCACCGGCTACCGGCCGGCGTTTGCCGGCGCGGTGGAAGCCGTGGCTTCTACCGGCGGCCAGTTGATGCCGCCGATCATGGGCGCAGCGGCCTTTGTGATGGCCGAATTCCTGGGCGTGTCCTACCTGACGGTGGCGGCCTTTGCGCTGCTGCCGGCAGCGCTGTACTACGTGGCGGTGTTCATGGCCGTGCACTTCGAAGCCAAGCGTATCGGCCTGGTGGGCTTGCCCCAAGCCGACCTGCCGCGCCTGGGCCAGGTGCTGCGTGAACGCGGCCACCTGTTCCTGCCACTGGTAATCATCGTCGCCGTGCTGCTGGCCGGACGCAGCGCGGCCTTTGCGGCGCTGTGTGGCATCGGCTCGGTCATCCCCACCACCTGGTTGCGTGAAAGCACGCGGCGCACCTTCAAGCTGGCCACCATCGTCGAGGCGCTGGAATCGGGCGCGCGCAACACGCTGGTGGTGGCCATGGCCTGCGCCACGGCGGGCATCGTCATCGGCACCATCACGCTGACCGGCTTGGGCCTGTCGTTCACGGGCGTGGTGCTGGCATTGAGCCAGAACTCGCTGATCCTGGCGCTGCTGCTGACCATGTTTGCCGGCATCCTGCTGGGCATGGGCCTGCCCACCACGCCGGCCTACATCGTGCAGGTGGCGCTGCTGGTGCCGGCCCTGGTGAAGCTGGGCGTGACGGTGGAGGCCGCTCACCTGTTTGTGCTGTACTTTGCGGTGCTGTCGGCCATCACGCCGCCCGTGGCCATGGCGGTGTACGCCGCCAACGGCCTGTCCGGTGCGGGGCTGGTGGACACCAGCTGGGCCGCCGTCAAACTGGGGCTGACGGGTTACATCATCCCCTTCATGTTTGTGTTTGCGCCGTCACTGCTGCTGATCGGCGACTGGCAGGTGGTGACCATGTCGGTGGTCACGGCACTGATCGGTGTCACCTGCCTGGCGGCGGGCTTGCATGAATACTTTTTCTTCGGCCCAGCGCGGCCGTGGGAACGCATCCTGCTGATCGTGGCCGCCATGGTGTTGATCAAACCCGGCATCTGGAGCGACCTCATCGGCCTGGCGCTGATTGGTGTCACCGTCGCCAGCCAGTTCCTGGTCAGGCCACACGCGTCCATCAGCGGCAACAAGACGGCGTAGCCTGTGGTGACGCGGCGGGCAGGGTTGTTGCGCCCACCGCCCGCCACCTTCAAAGCGTGGACAGCAGTTCCGCCAACTGCGGCTTCTGCACCTTGCCCAAGGCGGTCTTGGGCAATTCGGCCAGCACCACCATGCGCCGCGGATGCTTGAAGTGGGCCAGGTTCTGGTTGAACACCGCGCGCAGCATGTCAGCGTCGATGGTGTGCCCCGGCAACGCCACCAGGGCCAGCACGGGCACCTCGCCCCAGCGTGCATCGGGCACGCCCACCACCGCCGATTCCGCAATGCCCGGCACACCCACCAGCAGATTTTCAATCTCAGCCGGGTGGATGTTTTCGCCGCCCGAGATGATGAGCTCCTTGGACCGGCCCACCAACTCGTAGAACCCGTCGTCGTGCAACCGCGCCAGGTCGCCGGTGTGAAACCAACCCTGCGCATCAAAGGCTGGAGCGGTTTCACGGTGGTAGCCCCGCATCAGGTTCGCGCCCTTGAGCAGGATCTCGCCGTCGGCCGCCAGGTTCACCGTCACACCCAGCGCGGGACGGCCGCTGCGACCCACCTGGGCCAGGGCCTCGTCGGGTCGCAGCACGATGGACACCGGGCCGGATTCGGTGCAGCCGTAAACCTGCGCCACCGGTATGCCGCGTGCGTGAAAGGCCTGAATCAGATGGCGCGGCACGATCTGCGACCCGCTGTTCACAAACCGCAGCGACGACAGGTCAGAAACGGCCCAACGTGGATGCTCGAGCAGCGCCCGCATCATGGCCGGCACCAGCAGCGTGGTGCTGGGTCGGTCGCGATGCACGGCGTCGAACCACAACCCGGGATCAAAACGCGGGTGCAGCAAGACCCTGGCACCGGTCACCAGCGCCGGCAAGGTCTGGATGCACAGGCCGCCAACATGAAACAGCGGCAAGGTCGACAGCACCACGTCGGCAGGTGTCAGCCCTTGCGCCGCGATGGCCGCCAGCGCATTGGCCTGCATGCCCGCGGCGGTGTGCATGGCGCCCTTGGGCTGGCCGGTGGTGCCCGAGGTGTAGACCAGCAGCAGGTCGCCCGCCAACACCCCATCAGCGGCACCCGGTGCGAGTTGCGCGCGGTTCAGCGCATCAGCGGCCAGATCCCCCATCTCGGGCGTGCCCAACAAATGCCCTGCCCCGGCGTGTTGCACGATGTTTGCCAGCTCGGCCGCTGACAGGCGCCAGTTCAGCGGCAGCAGCACAGCGCCCAGGCGGTGGCAGGCCACCAGCGTGGCCAGCATGTCCCAGCTGTTGTGGCCCAGCCAGGCCACGATGGCACCACGCGCCACACCGTCGCCTTGCAGATGCGCCGTGGCGGCTGCGGCCAGCGGCTCGGGGACCAGGCGGTCGAACATCAGCGCGGCCCTAGGGCTCGATGGCTTCGTCGCGCTCGCCCGATTCGTACAGGCATTCACGCCCCAGGCGGTCTACGCACAGCTCGGCCGTCCACGGCAGCATCAAGGAGCCACAGCGCGAGTCGCGGTACAGGCGCTCCAGCGGCAGACTTTTCAGCATGCTCTGGCCGCCGCAGGTGCGGATGGCCAAAGCGGCCAGCGCGTTGGCGTTTTCCATGATGCTGTAGTGCGCCGCATAAAGGCGCATGCGCGCGTCCTTGTCGGGGTCGACCTGGGCGTCACGTGCGTTCTGCAAAAACAGCGCGCGGGTCTGTTCCAGCTTGATGCGCATGTCGGCCACCGCAATCTGCTTGGTGGGGTACATGCGCCGCTTCACCGGCGGCATGCCCGGGACTTCAGCGCGCAGGTACTGCACGGTGAAGTCGTAGGCCGCCTGCGCGATGCCCATGTAGGTGGGCGACAGCGTGGCAAACATGTGCGGGTATCGCAGCGCGGCCTGGAAGTACAGGCCTTCGGGCATCAGACGTGCACTGTCGGGCACAAAAACATCCTTCAGCAACAGCGTGCGGCTGACCGTGCCGCGCATGCCCAGCGGGTCCCAGTCGCCCACCACGCTGACCCCTTCTGCTTCGGCCGGTACCGCCAGGTACAGCGAATCGCGCTGCGTGGCGCCGGGCTTGTCCACGGTGCACAGCACACCATAGAAGTCGGCAGCGCCTGCCAGCGACGCAAAGATCTTCTTGCCGGTGACCACGTAACCGCCGTCCACCTTGACCGCCAGCGTGCCCCAGGGCGCCTTGCCAGCCGCAGCCGCGCCGCCTTCGCTGAAGGGCTGTGAATAGACCTTGCCGTCTTCAACGATGTTGCGGTAGTGCACACGCCGGTTGGCTTCATGGCTGGCGCGCTGCTCGGTGGTCATGTCCAGCGTGTCGGCGATGAAGCCGGACCACATGGTGGACGACACATGCATGTTGTACGAGAGCGCCGTGGCGCCGCAGTGCCGGCCCAGTTCCGCCGCCACCATCACGTAGGTGGCGAAGTCGGCGCCCAGGCCGCCGTAGGCCTTGGGCACGCAGATCTTCAGCAGGCCCGCCTGCCGCATGTCTTCGTAGTTCTCGAACGGAAACGTGGCCTCGCAGTCGTAACGCGCCGCGCGCGGTGCCAACTTGTCGCGGCCCAGCGTGGCGGCCAGCTCGATGAGTTCACGTTGCTGCGGTGTCAGCGATGCTGTGGAACCGGCAATGTGCATGGTGCTTGCTCCTGATTCAATCAATGCGCAAAGGCCTGCGCCTGGAGAAACTGCAGCACGGCCTGGTTGAAGGCGGCGGGCTGCTCGATGTTGGCGATGTGACCGGCGCCGGGCACCACGGCGTAGTGCGCTCCGGGAATGAGTCCGGCCATGCGCTGCATCACCTCGGGCGGTGCGGTGCGGTCGTGTTCACCGGCCAGGCACAAGCTGGGCTGGGTGATGTTCGGCAGGTTGCTGCGCCTGTCAAACGCGGCGATGGCCTTCAGCGCCGTGCGGTAGGTGGCTTCGGGCACGCGCGACATCACCTCGACCGCCACGGCTTCAGCGCCTGCCCGCGCTTGCGGCGACAGCATGCCGGGCACGAGCTTTTGGGCCATGCCCACCATGCCCAGACCCGCATCCAGCGGCGCCAGGCGTTCGGCCACAAACTTCGCCTGCCAGGCGCCATCAGCCTTGCCAAAGGCCGGCGAGGTACAGGTCAGCACCAGTGCCTGAGCACACGCCGGATGCAGGGCCACCAGTTCCTGCGCCACCATGCCGCCCATGCTGTGACCCAACCAAACGGTGCGGCGCGGCGCCAGGTGCGCCTGCAGTTCCAGCAAGCTGTCCACCATGCCGGTCAGCGTGGGCGGGCCCGCCGACACGGAGTCGCCATAACCGGGCAAGTCCACGGCGACCACGCGGCAGCCCGCCTGGGCCAGGGCGCGTGTGCTGCCCGACGCCGCATCAGCCCAGATCGAACGGCCGCCCCCAATGCCGTGCAGCAGCACGACAACATCGTCACCCTGCCCTTGCAAGTCAAAGGCCAGACGGGCGGTCACAACAGGCGTCCTTGGTCCACCACGGTCTGGCCGTCCAGCACCACCGTACAGCCGCGCAACGGCAGGTCAAAGTGGCCCAAGGTGTGGCGACCAGCCACTTCGTTGGCGCCGGTGGAGTACAAAAAATTGCCGGCAAACGCACGCAGCTCGGTGCCGTTGAAGTCGGCCTTGTCGTAGAAAGTCATCGCGTCCCATCGTGCGGCACGGTTCAGGCCCCAGCCCAGGTGCGACACGGCATAGGCCTCGGGGTCGTTCCAGGAGGCAAAGTAGCCGCGCATCATCTCGCCGTCCACGTGGTCGCCCAGCACCTGCACCGCATGGTCGTTTTCAATCACCAGCTTCACGGGGTCTTGCAGGTAACGCTTGAAGGTGAGGTTGACGTCGCCCCGGTCCAGCACCAGCGTGCCGTTGACGCTGCCCGACGCAGGAAATGCCAGCACCAGGCCACCGGGCCAGTGCGACAGACTGCCCGGCTTGGCCGTGAAGCCCCAGACGCCGCCCACACGCGCGTCGGCCAAGTCGATGCGCAAATCGGTGCCCGCAGCGGAAGTGACCTGCATGGCCCGGGCCGACTTCAAGCGGCGCATGGCGTCGCGCACCACGGCTTCGTCGGCGGCCTGGGGCAGGCAGCGCTCCAGAATCTCCGGGTGTTCGTTGCTGATGGCGAGAACGCGTGCGCCACCTTTCAGGATGCGCGGCAGTTCGGCCGCATGCTGCAGGCCCTCGACCGTGCAATCGGCGATGAACACGCTGGATGCCAGCGCCTGCACAACCGGCTCCAGCCCGCCAATGGCGTCGGACGCGCCCGTGCTGCGAACCGGCACGGGCGCGGTCAGCGGCTTGCCCGGCAGCACGACGTGGAAGACCCGCGCCCCCAGCCGCGCCAAGGCCAGTTCGGCCAGCTGCGGCAATATCGGCCGCGACTGGGTTTGCGACAGCACGGCGCAGGCGTCACCGCGCTGAACACCGCACAGCGAAAACACCTGCACAAACATGTCGATCCACGCGGCTTCGACTTTCATCATCCCGTTCACAGCACTTCCCCCAGCATGCGGTAGTGGCCGGCCTGGAACAGCAGCGGCGGCACCGGTGCTTCGCTGATGCACGTGACACGCCCGATGAACAGCACATGGTCACCGGCAACCTGATGCGACACCAGATCACATTGAAAGACGGCGGCACAGCCCTGCAGCAAAGGCAAGCCGTGGGCACCCGCGGTCCAGACTCCGTGCACAAACTTGCTGTCCAGCGGCGAAGCAAAATGCCGCGACAAATCGACCTGGTCTTCGGCCAGCACGTTGACGACAAAACCGGGAGCCGCCGTGAACGCCGCCAGACTGAGGCTGCTGCACCGCAGTGCCCACAGCACCATGGGCGGGTCCAGCGACAAAGCGCTGAAGGAATTGGCCGTCAGGCCCATGGGTTGACCCTGCGCGTCCAGGCAGGTGACGATGGTCACACCGGTGGCGAAGCGGCCCAGTGCGTTGCGCAGGGCGCGGGTGTCAAAAGTGGTCGTGGGCGTTGACGCAGCGGCTGGCATCATCAAGGACACCGATGTTCGTCAGCCCACGAACGCGAGCGTCGTCCAAAAAACACCAACTGCGGATGCGAAGTCATGGTTGCCATCCGCAAATTGTCGCATTGACCATGCCGCCATGAAACCAAGCGGCGGAGCACCTGTCATGCGGCTCGGCCCAAGGGTCAACCGCTTTGCGCCTGCGTTGGGGGCGAGGCAAACCTCATCAACCCACTGGAGCATCCCACATGCCGTACAGCGTCGAAGACCGACGGGCGAATCGTGCCCGATGCGGGGTGCGGGCCGCAAGCCTTTTGGCCTTGTTCCTGCAAACAGCCTGTTCGTCGCAGCAGTTGTATGGCGCTGGTCAAGGTTGGCAGCGCAACGAATGCAACCGCATTCAACACGTCGAAGAACGCAAACGCTGCCTGGCCAGCACCACCATGAGTTATGAGGAATTCCAACGGCAGTCGGGTTCAGCGGGGTCTCGCTGACGGGGCGCCCGCTGAAGCGCCGAGGCGGCGCTGGACCTCTTGGCGCGGCAAAGCTGATGTCCTTCAACGAACCGACGGCCCTGGCCTTTTGCGAGCGAAGTCCGGCTGCCACCGCGCCCGGAATCGACAAGCTCATGCGGTCGAAGCGGCTGTGACTGAGGCGGGTTCACGTCGATCGATGCAATGGCGACCTGCACACAACCGCTGCGGATTATCGCGATGGGCTGGCAAGACCGTCTTCTGGCACGGGGTCAGCCGCGTCACCGACTTCAGCAAAACCCTCAACTCCGCTGCGTTCATCACATGCTCCTACCTGCCCAGAGTACGGGGCAGTGCAGGTACTGTGACCCCCAGGTAGCTCATGGCGTGAGCTAGTCACTAATTAACGCTCAAGGAGCCCCAACCTCGGGCTTTCAACTTCGGGAGCGATGCGGCCGAATCATGAATGGGTAGGCAGCAGATTCGGGCCTCACTTGTGTACGGCCGGCAGTTGAGTTCCAATGAATTCCCCGCAACAAGTCGAGAACTCACATGACAAAGATCGCTGGTAGTTGCCTATGTGGTGCCATCAAGTATCAGTCGCCCGCTGAACCGGTCATGGCAGCGATTTGCCACTGCACGCACTGCCAGAAACAGTCTGGCGCTGCGTTCTCGATCAACATTGGTATTCCCAAAGGCTCACTGCAGTTCACATCCGGCAAGCCCGCTGTGTATCAGGATAAAGGAAGCAGTGGAGAGCCGGTGTATCGACACTTCTGTTCGGATTGCGGTTCACCGATATTCTCGGACGTCGTGGCCACGCCTCAGCTAGATTGGCTTAAAGCTGGAACGCTCGACGATACGAGCTGGATCAAGCCTGCAGCAAACATCTGGTGTCAGTCGGCCCAAAGCTGGGTAGCCTACCCAGAGGGCGTGCCACAGTTCCCGCAAAATCCACCTGCAGCCTAAGGAAACGCTGATTTATCGGCCGTGCCGGTCGTCAAACGCGGCCCTCGAAGCGTTG
>JAHECB010000429.1 GCA_024641925.1 Betaproteobacteria bacterium | reverse complement strand
TTTTCAGAAAGGCCCAGCCGCGCTGCAGGTGGCGCAGCAGGCTGTGGCTCTTGTACTGGGTGATGACGCCGATGCGCCGGATGCCGGAATTCATGCAGTTGGACAGCGCAAAATCCACGATCCGGAACTTGCCACCAAAGTACACCGCCGGTTTGGCGCGCGAGTCGGTCAGGTCGCGCAAGCGACTGCCGCGGCCACCCGCCAGCACCAGCGCCACGGCGCGGCGCGGCAGATCAAGGCCCTGGGCCACATCAATCGGGTTCATCGTTGGGTCTCCATTCTCTTTTCTGAAAGCAAATTACACCGTGACTTGTTGGCCACCCGGTCCGTACAGACACCTTGAATCAGCAACAATGGTGGGCACCACACTCGACAAAGTCTGGGCGCAGCCCCCAGAACGAGGATTATTGGCAAGTATTTTGCTTGCTCGTACATGTAGTTCAACTACGGTTGATACCCTGACAAACCGTTGACGCTGCCAGCGTTCATCCGCAACACTCGGTGCCACTGCACCGCTCACCAGGCCACGCCGCGGCGTTGGCAAATCTGCCATGAACTCAACAACCCCCACCAGCATTACCCCCGACGCCCTGTTGGGCGCCCCGCCCAAGGCTGCCGCCGTCGACACGCATCTGTTGTCCACGGTGGGCGCGGACCCCAGCACGGCGGCGCCGGCCGAGGTGATGCGCGCCGTGGCCCAGGTGGCGCGTGAAGCGCTGTCCCGGCGCTGGGTGGCCGGCGAACGCGCGGACCACGCCAGCAAGGCGCGCCGCGTGTACTACCTGAGCATGGAATTCCTGATGGGCCGCACCCTGAGCAACGCCCTGTCGGCGCTGGACCTGCGCGGCGAAATGGGTGCGGCGGCGCGTTTGCATGCCAACACGCTGGAAGATCTGGCCGCCACCGAAGCCGACGCCGCGCTGGGCAACGGCGGCCTGGGCCGCCTGGCCGCCTGCTTTTTGGATTCGATGGCCACGGTGGAACTGCCGTCTTACGGCTACGGCATCCGCTACGAATTTGGCATGTTCAAGCAGCGCATTGCCAACGACGGCCGTCAGGTGGAGCTGCCCGACCCCTGGCTGGAAGACGGCACACCCTGGGAGTTTCCGCGTTCCAACGTGGCCTACGCGGTGCGCTTTGGTGGCTGGGTGGAGCCAGCCACCGACCCCAGCAACACGCCCACCTGGCGGCACGCCGGCGAGGTCAATGCCAAGGCCTACGACATGGTGGTGCCGGGGCATGGCACCACGCGCGTGAGCACCCTGCGCCTGTGGAAGGCCGTCGCACCCAGCCAGATCGACCTGCACGCGTTCAATTCCGGCGACTACGCACGCGCCGCCGAATTCAAGAACGAATACGAAAACATCAGCTGGGTGCTGTACCCCAACGACAGCACACCCGCCGGCCGCGAACTGCGGCTGCGCCAGGAGTACTTTTTCACCAGCGCGTCGATCCAGGACATCCTGGGCCGGCACCTGGCTGAAAACGGCCGCCTGACCAACTTGAGCGACAAGGTCGCCATCCACCTGAACGACACCCACCCGGCCATCGGCGTGGCCGAGTTGATGCGCTTGTTGGTGGATGAGCATGGGTTTGGATGGCATGCGGCCTGGGCGGTGACAAAGAAGGTGTTCAGCTACACCAACCACACCATCATGCCCGAAGCGCTGGAAACCTGGCCGGTGGCCCTGATGCAGCAAGTGTTGCCACGGCACCTGGAGATCATCTTCCGCATCAACGCCGAGTTCCTGGCCGAAGCCGCGGCCCACCGGCCCGGCGACCCGGAGTTCATCCGCCGCCTGTCGCTGATCGACGAAAGCGGCGAGCGCCGGGTGCGCATGGCCAACCTGTCGGTGGTGGGCAGCCACAAGATCAACGGCGTGTCGGCGCTGCACAGCGAACTGATCACCCAGACCATCTTTGCCGACTTCGCGAGCCTGTGGCCCGACCGCTTCACCAACATGACCAACGGCGTGACACCGCGGCGCTGGCTGGCGCAGGCCAACCCCAGCCTGGCGTCGTTGATCGACAGCACCATCGGCAGCAGCTGGCGGCTGGACCTGGACCAGCTCAAGCGCCTGCTGCCGCATGCCCAGCGCCCCGACTTCCGCGCCGCTTTCATGGCCGTCAAACACGGCAACAAGCAGCGGCTGGCCGATCACATCCACCACAGCGCCGGCGTGGTGGTGGACGCGGGCAGCCTGTTCGACGTGCAGGTCAAGCGCATCCACGAATACAAGCGCCAGCTGCTGAACGTGCTGCAGGTGGTGGCCCGCTACCAGGCCATGCTGGCCGACCCCAAGGCCCCCTGGGTGCCGCGCACCGTCATCTTTGCCGGCAAGGCGGCGTCAAGCTATGTGTCGGCCAAGAGCATCATCCGGCTCATCCACGACGTGGGCCAGGTCATCAACAACGACCCGCGCATCGGTGGCCGCCTGAAGATGGTGTTTGTGCCGAACTACGGTGTGTCGGTGGCCGAAACCATCATGCCCGGCGCCGACCTGTCAGAGCAGATTTCCACCGCCGGCACCGAAGCCAGCGGCACCGGCAACATGAAGCTGTCGCTGAACGGTGCGCTGACCATCGGCACCGACGACGGCGCCAACGTCGAGATCCGCCAGAACGTGGGCGACGACAACATCTTCATTTTCGGCCTGTCTACCGCCGAGGTGGCTGCACAGCGCGCTGCGGGCTACCAGCCGATGCGGCTGT
>JAHECB010000428.1 GCA_024641925.1 Betaproteobacteria bacterium | reverse complement strand
GACGCTGGTTAACTGGGCCGAGGTGATGGGCAACGAAACACACATCGAGCCCTGCCAGGCGCCCGCGCACCCGCAGCTGCCGGACCTGGGCCTGCGGCAGTTCGGTCTGGGTCGCAGCGTCTGGATCGAGCGTGATGACTTTGCGGCCGACCCACCCAAAGGCTTTTTCCGCTTCTTCCCGCCCCAGCCCCAGGCCGACGGCACGTTGCTGCCCGGCAGCAAGGTGCGGCTGAAGTACGGCATGGTGGTGGAGTGCACCGGCTTTGAACAAGACGCCCAAGGCCGGCTGAGCAAGGTGCTGGCGCAGGTGCTGCCGGGCACCAAAAGCGGCACGGCGGGCGCCGACAGCGTCAAGGTCAAGGGCACCATCACCTGGTTGGGTGTGCACGATGCCGTGCCGGCCACGGTGGTGCTGTATGACCGCTTGTTCACCGAAGCCCAGCCCGATGCTGCAGGGCGCGACTTTCACGAGGTCATCAACCCCAACAGCCGGGTCGAGGTGCAGGGTTTTGTCGAGCCGGCGCTGGCGCACATCGGGGCGGAGCAGCACTATCAGTTCGAGCGCCTGGGTTACTTCGTGACCGACCGCGTGACGCACCGCAGCGACGCGCCGGTGTTCAACCGCATCACCACGCTGCGCGACAGCTGGGTTTGAACGTTGAACTGCGCTGAAGGCGGCTTGCCGCCTTCGGCGTTACGGCCCTGTTGAAGCCAGGCGCGCCTGGTGCCGCTTGATCTGCGCCCGCACCTGCTCGGGCGCCGTGCCGCCCAGCACGTTGCGGGCGTTCAAGGATCCCCGCAGTGTCAGCACCTGGGTCACGTCGGCGGTGATGCTGGGGTGCAGTCCCTGCAGCGTTTCCAGCGGCAGTTGCGACAGGTCCAGGCCCTGGCCGATCGCCAGCTTCACCGCATGCGCCACGGTTTCGTGGGCATCACGGAAGGGCAGGCCCTTCTTGGTCATGTAGTCCGCCAGGTCGGTGGCGGTGGCGTAGCCCTTCAGCGCCGCGGCTTCCATCGCTTCGGCCTTCACCTTGATGCCGCCCACCATCTCGGCCATGATGCGCAGCGTGTCGGCCACGGTGTCGACGGTGTCGAACAGCGGCTCCTTGTCTTCCTGGTTGTCCTTGTTGTAGGTCATGGGCTGGCCCTTCATCAGGGTCAGCAGACCCATCAGGTGGCCCACCACGCGGCCGCTCTTGCCGCGTGCCAGTTCGGCCACGTCGGGGTTGCGCTTCTGCGGCATGATGGAACTGCCCGTGCAGTAGCGGTCGGCCAGGTCGATGAAGCCGAAGTTCTGGCTCATCCACAGCACCAGCTCTTCGGCCAGCCGCGACACATGCACCATGGTGATGGCGGCAAAGGCTGAAAACTCCAGCGCAAAGTCGCGGTCGCTCACCGCGTCCAGGCTGTTCTGGCAGACGCCATCAAAGCCCAGCGTGCGCGCCACCCGTTCGCGGTCCAGCGGGTAGCTGGTGCCGGCCAGTGCGGCTGCGCCCAGCGGCAGGCGGTTGGTGCGTTTGCGCACGTCGGCCAGGCGTTCGGCGTCACGCGCAAACATCTCCACGTAAGCCAGCAGGTGGTGCGCAAAACTCACCGGCTGCGCCACCTGCAGGTGCGTGAAGCCCGGCATCACGGTTTCGGTGTGATCGGCCGCCAGCCGCACCAGCGCGGCCTGCATCTGCGCCAGCAGGGCTGAGAGCTTGTCGATCTCGCCGCGCAGCCACAGGCGCACGTCGGTGGCCACCTGGTCGTTGCGGCTGCGGCCGGTGTGCAGCCGTTTGCCGGCGTCACCCACCAGGGCCGTCAGGCGGGCCTCGATGTTCAGGTGCACGTCTTCCAGAGCCAGCTGCCATTTGAATTGGCCAGACTCGATCTCCTGGCGAATCTGACCCAGGCCACGCTGGATGTCGGCCAGGTCCTGCGCGGCGATGATGCCTTGGGCGGCCAGCATGTCGGCATGCGCCAGGCTGCCGGCGATATCGGCCTGCCACAGGCGCTGGTCAAAGCTGACACTGGCGGTGTAGCGCTGCACCAGCTCGCTCATGGGTTCGCTGAACAAGGCCGACCAGGCCTGCGCCTTGTTGGCCAAAGGGTCGTCGGAGGGCTGGCCCGGTTGGGCTTTTGACGGTGAACTTGGGGTGGACATGCGTTGGAGTCTTCTCAAAAGGCAAAGGCGCGTGGCATTGGCGGGCCACCGAGCGGTGGTGCGGGGCTGCCTTTTTCCGGCGTGCCGCGCTGCACGACTCCGTATTATCCGGGTCGGTATGCAGCACACCCTGACATGAGGCGAATCCGTCGCCAGACCCGCAGCGCCCTGGGCGAGGATTCCGCTTTCGACCAGACGTTGTCGCGCGCGCCCAGCCTGTGGCCCGAGACCTCGCAGCGCATGGATCTGGACAGCATGGCGCACGCCATGTCGCGGTTTGACCCGGCAGCCGAAGAACGCCAGCGCCTGCAGCAGCAGGCCCTGGCCGCGTTTGACGTCTGCCACCCGGCGATGGCCTTGCGTGGTGTGCTGCTGGTGCAGGTGGCGCTGGCCGTGCCGGCGCTGGCGGGTGCCGGCAGCCTGTCGCAATGGGCCACGCGGCAGGCCGCCGTGTCCTTTGCCGGCCTGCTGGCGTCGCTGCTGTGGCTGGTGGCACTGTGTGCCTTGCGCCGCCCCTTGTCGGCACTGTCGCTGCCGGCTCGGGCTGCCACGGTGCTGGTGGGCGGCAT
>JAHECB010000188.1 GCA_024641925.1 Betaproteobacteria bacterium | reverse complement strand
TGGGCATGCCCGTGTCGGCAGTGGGTGAAGCGCTGTCCAAAGGCGTGATCTCGGCCACCACCATCCCCTGGGAAGTGGTACCCGCACTGAAGGTGCAACAGATCGTCAAGAACCACACCGGGTTCAGCGGTGCCAAGGGCCTGTACACGCAAACCTTTGCGGTGGCCATGAACCAGGCCAGCTACAACAAGCTGCCGGCCGACCTGAAGAAGGTCATCGACAACAACAGCGGCATGGAAACCGCAGCGATGTTCGGGCGCGCCATGGACGAAGGCGACAAGGCCGGCCTGGCGCTGGCCAAGAAGGCTGGCAACAACAGCATCACGCTGGACGCGGCGCAGACGGCACGCTGGCAGCGGGTGGCCAACGGCGTGCGCGCGGTCTGGTACAAGGAAGTGGCTGCCAAAGGCCTTGATGGTCAGAAGCTGGCCGCCGACGCCGAGGCCATGATCGAGAAGTACGCCAAGTAAACAAGCCGCTGCAACGGCGCCAAAAAAGGGCGTACCCCGGGGTACGCCCTTTTTTCTTTCGGCGGCCGGACTTCAGCCCGCCTTGCCGGCGACCTGGTTTTGGCAGGGCACGATCAGGAAGGGGTCTGCTTCGCCACCCTCATACAGGGCCTGCACCAAGGCGTCGCGGCTGCTCAGCACGGCCCGTTGGTTGATCGAGCCCTTGTCGGTGACTTCGCCCTTGTCGATGGACGGCGGTTCGGCCAGCACATGAAGGCGTGCCACGCGGCTGGCGCTGCCGGTGGCGTCCTGCCACAGGCGGTCTGCCAGCGCCTGAAAAAACTGCCGCACGGTCGGGTGGTGCAGCACCTCCGGCAAGGGCGTGTGCGCGGGCAGGCCTGCCAGGCGACGGCATTCGTCGGCACGCGGGAACAGCAAGGCGCCCACCTCGTTGCGGTTGATGCCGGTGATGACGGCGTCCTGCACACAAGGGTCGCCGGCCGCGACGATGCGCGCGCGCAGGGGACCCACGCTGACGAAGGTACCGCTGGACAGCTTGAAGTCTTCCGCGGTGCGGCCGTCAAACAGCAGGCCGCGTTGCGGGTCGGCGGGGTCGATCCACTTCACGGCGTCGCCGGTGCGGTAGTAGCCCTCTTCGTCAAAGGCGGCGGCCGTCTGCTCGGGCGCACGCCAGTAGCCGGGCATGACATTGGGGCCGCGGAAACGGATCTCGACCTTGCCGTCGGTGGGCACCAGCTTGACCTCGACACCCGGCAAGGGCAAGCCAATGTGGCCTGAAGCCACGTCGGTGCGCACGGCAAAGGTGCAGGACGGCGCGGTTTCGGTCATGCCCAGGCCGGTGACCATGCGCACACGTTCGCCCACCGCCGCTTCGGCGTGGGCGTTCAGCCGGTCCCACACACCCTGGTTCAGCGCCGCACCGGCGAACATCATGGCGCGGCAATTCTTGAACAATCGGTCGCGCAACGCCGTGTCGCTGTCCATGGCGGTGACGATCTCTTCAAAACCCTTGGGCACGTTGAAGTAGATGGTGGGCGAAATTTCGCGCAGGTTGCGCAGGGTTTCGGTCATGCCCGCGGGCGTGGGTTTGCCGTCGTCGATGTACAGCGTGCCGCCGTTGTACAAAGCAATCCCCACGTTGTGCGTGCCGCCAAACACATGGTTCCAGGGCAGCCAGTCCACCAGCACCGGCGGCTCGTCGGCCAGGAAACCCAGGCACTGGCGGATCATCTGCAGGTTGGCACACACCATGTGGTGCGTGGTGATCACACCCTTGGGCTGCTTGGTCGAGCCGGACGTGAACAGGAACTTGACGATGGTGTCGGGGCCTACGGTGGCGTGCGCGGCCGCCAGGGCCGGTGTGGGCGTGGCCGCCAGCAGCGATTCAAACGACAGTACCTCGCGGCCGGGCACGGCACCCTGGGTCATCACCACCGGCACGTCGTCCGCCACGGTGGCCACGATGGCGTCGGCATAGGCCGTGTCGCTGGCAAACACCAGCCCGGGCGTGGTGGTCTGCAGGATGTGCCGCAGCTTGCCGTAGTCCTGCGACACCAGCGAATACGCGGTGGAAATGGGGGTGTAGGGCACCCCCGCCCACATCGCCGCCAGCGCCAGCGTCAGGTGCTCGATGTCGTTGCCACTCAGGATGGCCAGCGGCCGCTGCACCGACAAGCCCTGGTCCAGCAAAGCCTGGGCAACCCGCTGCACGCGGTCCAGCATCTGGGCATAGCTGACATGACGCCAAGCGCCAGAAGCGTCGCGCCGCGCCACCAGGCTGCGGTCGGGCGCCCGCTGCGCCCAATGCTCCAGCCGGTCCGTCAGGCGCTGTGGATAGGCCTGAAGTTGTTCGGTGGAATGCAGCGTGGTGGTGCCGTCGGCGTGCGTGTGCACCACCGCTTCAACGCAGCCACCAACGCGGGCGTCACGGTAACGGGGGGCCGCGCTCATCGGCATGCGCTCCCGGCGCCCGGCAGCACAGATGCCGATGCCGGCGGGTGCCGGTCCAGGCGCTCAACACAACGGCGGACAGACACGCGGGGCGATGGCAAAAACATGGTGGGCGCTCGTGAAACGATTCGAGGCCTCAATCATCACACGAAGAAAAAGGGCCAGGCCGCCCAAGAGCGCCCTGGCCCGCTGTGCCGGTTTTTCTCAACCCAACCGCACCGGCACAAAAATTCGGCGCCCCTGGCGCTGAATCAGCAGCGCCACCGATTTCGCGTCACCGGGCACCGCATCACGCACCTCTTCCACACTGGCCACCGACTTGCCGTTGACGGCCATCAGCACGTCGCCAGCCTGCACCCCCGCCGTGGCCGCACGGCCGCCCACACTTTCAATCAGCAGGCCGCCTTCAACCCGTGCCTGGCGCTGTTCCTGCGGCTGCAATGGCCGCAGCGCCAGGCCCAGCTTGCCCTTGTTCACGGCCGGATCGGCTTGTGCCACCTGGGCAGTCTTGTCGCTGGCGTCACCCAGTTGCGCGGACAGTGACAACGCCTTGCCCTGGCGCCACACACCCAGCGTGACCTTTTCGCCGGGGCTGGAACCACCAACCCGCGAGGACAGGTCACCCGCTGCCACGATGCGGTGGTCGTCGACCTTGAGCACCACGTCGCCCGCCATCAACCCCGCCTTGTCAGCCGGGCTGCCCGGTTCCACGCTGGAAACCAGCGCGCCCTCGGGCTTGTCGAGCTTGAAGGAATCGGCCAGTGACTGGTTGACATCCTGGATGGCCACGCCCAGCCGCCCATGCCGTGCCTTGCCGGTGGCCACGATCTGCGCCTGGATCTTGGTGGCCAGTTCAATGGGGATCGCAAACGACAGGCCCTGGTAACCGCCGGTGCGGCTGAAGATCTGCGAGTTGATGCCCACCACCTCACCGCGGGTGTTGAACAGCGGGCCGCCGGAATTGCCCGGGTTCACCGGGACGTCGGTCTGGATGAAGGGCACAAAGCTGTCGTCGGGCAAGGATCGGCCCTTGGCACTGACCACGCCTGCGGTGACCGTGTTCTCAAAACCAAACGGCGAGCCGATGGCCAGCACCCATTCACCCACCTTCAGGTCACGCGTGCTGCCCAGCGGCACGGTGGGCAGGTCCTTGGCGTCGATCTTCAAGACTGCGACATCGGTCTTGGGGTCAGAGCCCAGCACCTTGGCCTGGAATTCGCGCCGGTCGGTCAGCTTGACGATGACGGTGCTGGCATCGCGCACCACGTGGGCGTTGGTCAGGATGGTGCCATCGGCGCCGACGATGAAGCCCGAGCCTTGACCGCGCACCTGGCGCTGACCTTGGTCAGGCAAGCCGGGCATGCCGCCGTTGGGGCCCTGGAAGCGCCGGAAAAACTCAAAAAATGGGTCGTTGGGGTCGATGCGAGGGCCACCACGAAACTGTGCAGGCGGTGCGGCTTGTGCGCCGTCGCCGTCTTCGCTGTTGTCATTGGCGGCCGTGCGTTGCATGCCGCTGACGCTGATGTTCACCACAGCGGCGCCGTAGCGTTCGGCAATCTGTGAAAAGTCAGGGCCACCCACGGCCATCACAGGCGCGGCGGCCGCGGCAACCGGCACGGCCGCAGCATGGGCGCGCGAGCCGGACACCAGGGTGACGCCGGCGCCGCCCAGGATGCCGGCCGTTGCCAGGGCCAGCACAAGACGGGTCGGGGTCAGGGTTCGGACGTTCATGGTCAGTGCTCCTTGTTGTCCCGGGGTTGGGATTGAGGTGCACTGTCTCGCGGCCGGCTTAGACCACGCTTAAGGCAACGCTGAAGCTTTCACGAGGTCATTCGGAAAAGTTACGGTGACCCGCAACCCCCCCAGACGTGGCGAGCTGTCCAGCTGCAGCGTGGCACCGTGCAGTTCGGCCACCGACTTGACGATGGCCAGGCCCAGGCCACTGCCCGACGATTCGCTGCCCGCCACCCGGTAAAAACGGTCCAGGACCCGGTCGCGGTCCGCGGGCTCGATGCCGGGGCCGCTGTCCTCCACCGTCAGGTGGATCGCGCCCGCCTGCTGGCGCAGTTCCACATCCACCCGGCCGCCCTGCGGTGTGTACTTGGTGGCGTTGTCCAGCAGATTGCGCAGCAGGATGCGCAGCGCCTCGGTGTGCCCAGTCATCTGTACCGGGTCGGCATGCAGCAGCCCCATGTCAATCTGCCGCACCTGCGCCGCAGGTGCAGCGTCTGCCAGGGCCAGACGAACGATGTCCTGCAGCGCCACGCTGTGCGCAGCCGGGCCCGATGCGGCACTGGCCTGGTGGCGCGCCAGCACCAGCAACTGTTCCACCAGGCGCGTGGCGCGGTCGATGCCCGCGGTCAGCCGGTTCACGGCCCGTTCGCGCGTTTCGTCATCGGTGGCACGCTGCAGGCTCTGGGCCTGCAGCTTCAAGGCCGCCAGGGGTGAACGCAATTCGTGTGCGGCATCGGCGACAAAACTTTTCTGGGCGTCAAAGGCCTGGCGCACGCGGCCGAACAACAGGTTCAGCTCGGTGACCAGCGGGCGGATTTCGTCGGGCAGGTCGCGCTCGCTGACTTCGCTCAGGTCATCGGCCTGGCGTCTGGCCACCTGTCGGCGCACACGCGACACGGGGGCCAGCGACTGGCTCACCACCCACCACACCACCAGCATCAGCACCGGCGCCACCAAAGCAATGGGCGCCACCGTGCGCAGCGCCATCGCGCCAGCCATCTGCTGCCGCGCGGCCATGTCCTGCGCAACCTGGATGACCTGGGAACGCGCGCGCATGGAAAACACGCGATAGGTGCTGCCCCGAACCGACACCTCGGAAAACCCCAGCACCTGCCGCTGCGGCACGGCTGCTCGCGTGGCGGACTGGAAAATTCGCAGTCCTTCTGCTGTCCACACCTGCACCACAATACTGGCCTCTTCGGCGTCGTCATGGCCGCCGTCGAACCCGAGGCCTCCACCGGTGGGCAGGCCGGAACGCAGCGCCAGCGCCATCTGCTGCATGTGGTAGTCGAAGATCTCGTCAGCCTGGGCCCTTGCGGTGCGGTAGGCAAAGGCCGCCTGCAGCCCTGCCGTCAGAACAATGGCCGCCAGCAGAAACCACAACAAACGCGTGCGCAGCGAATGGGGCGCCCGCCCGGCGAGGTCAGCCAGGTTCATGCGCGGGGCACCCTATAGCCCACGCCGCGCACGTTGTGGATCAGATCCGCGCCCAGCTTCTTGCGCAAGCCGTGCACGTACACCTCGACCGCGTTGCTGCTGATCTCGTCGTTCCAGCCGTACAGTTTTTCTTCCAGCTGGGCCCGCGACAGCACCACGCCGGGGCGCGCCAGCAGCGGCTCCAGCACCGCCCATTCACGCGCCGACAGCTGCACGGGCTGGCCGCCCACCAAAACTTCGCGCGTGGCCGGGTTGATGCTCACGCCGCGGTGTTCGTACACCGGCTCGCCGCGCCCGGCTGCTCGGCGCAACAAAGCGCGGATGCGCGCCAGCAGCTCATCCAGGTCGTAAGGCTTGAGCACGTAGTCGTCGGCGCCGGCGTCCAGGCCCTCGATGCGCTGCTGCACCGAGTCGCGCGCGGTGGCCACCAGCACCGGCAGACGCTGTTTGCGCATGCGCAGTGCACGCAGCACGGCCAAGCCGTCCAGCTTGGGCAGACCGAGGTCCAGCAACATCAGGTCGTAGGCCTGCGTGCGCAGTGCCGTGTCGGCGCGCTCACCATCCTTGACCCAGTCCACGGCGTAATGTTCGGCCCTCAGCAGATCGAAAACGGCCTCGCCGATCATGGTGTCGTCTTCAACCAGCAGCAGGCGCATGGCGGGCGACGGCGTACTCAGGCTTGCCGCTGGTCAGGACGGGCGCGCAGCTGATGAGCCATCAGATTTCATCTGCGTCCTGCACGGCACGGCCTGCGGGCGCCGCGGGCTGCCGCCGGTACTGGCGCGCCAGGCGCCAGCGCTGGATCGAGCCCCAGATCACCAATGCCGTCAAACCCGCCAGCAGCACTCCTATCAACAGCAGGGCCAGCACGCCACCCACAAACCACAGCACGGGCACGGCCACACACAACACCAACACGCTGGCCACCTTGCGACCCACGCCGCGCCACCAGGGCTGGGGCGTGATGTCGATGACTTGAGGCGCCTGCGGTCTGCGAAATTGAAAGTGAACGGTGGGCATGGTCTTCTCCAGGAAACGTCGGGCTGCAAAGCCCGGCATGGAAACACCGTAGCTTGCAAGAATTAGCGTAGCCTTAAAACGGTCCGCTGCGGCAACAGCATGCACGAAACCTGACAGACACCGGGTTCTTGAGCGCTACTCGGACAAGGTGTAGTGCGTGGTGGGCCCCTTGCCTTGCTGAACCAGCAGCCCGCGGCTGGTCAACACACCCAGATGCTTCGAAGCCGTGGCGGGCGACACATCGGCCAGGCTGGCGTAGGCGCTTTTGTTGATTTTCCCTTCGCGCATCAGGGTCGCGATCAGCGCAGCGCGGCGGCTGTCGTCAAGCACGTCGGCGGCCGACTGCTTCCAGTGGGCTGCCAATTGCTGTTCCTGTGTCAGCTGGCGTTCAAAGGTCTGCCGCAGGGTGTCGAAAGCAGGCATGAATTCGTGCTGCAAACCGCCGCGATCGATCAGCGCCTGCGCGGCCTCGCGCTCCTTGGCGGCAATGGCCGCGTAAGCCGTGGCGATGGCCAGATGGGCTTCGGCGTGCTGGCGGGCATCGCCCGGCACGGCCAGCACCTGGCGCTGGCGCTGTATCAGCGCCAGTTCTTCGAAATGGACAGCTGTGTCGCCAGACAAGAGGCGTTCCGGCGCTGCTGCATGCCTGGCGCCGAGTATCTCGGTCTTGAGCTTTCGCGCTGACTCCATCGCAGCAGGGCTGCTGTCAGACTCAGGTGCGGCCAATGCCTTCTGTACGTGCGCGTCGCCCAGGCGCTCGTCTTCGGCATTGCCGCTGTCACGCGCCCGCACGTAGTACGACTCGGCCAGGTTGAAGTGGGCACGAAAGCTGTGCAATCGCAAGCCGGCCCGCAAGCTCTGGTCCAACGCGGCCTGGTATTGCGCCAGCGCCGCGTCAATATCGCCGCGCCAGAAGTGAACAGCGCCCAGATTCAAGTGCGTGCTGGCCAGCAAGGCCGGCTCCACCGCACGGACGCGGGCCGCTTCAAAGATGCGTTGGGCGCAGGCATCGGCCTTGGCGTAGTCACGGCGCTCCCCAAACACCGGCACCAGGTTCAGGTAAGTGGCCAGAACCGAGCGCTCGTCACCCAACCGCTCAAAAATGTTCAGCGCCCGGTAACGGTGCTCGATCGAACGCAGCAAGTCGCCAGACCGCCGCCAGTATTCGCCCCAGACCTGTTCCAGCATGCCCAGCGCATCGTCGGGCACCCGGAACCGGGTGCGCAGGTCTTCGGCCCGATCCAGCACGGCCTTGCTGCGGGGGTCGTTGCGTTGCAGGTAAAGCCAGGCCAGGCGGGCCAGCGTGGTCATGGCGTGCACCAGGGTTTGCGTGTCCTGGCCGTCCACGTCCAGACCCCGCAGAAAATCGGCACTGTCCTGGTAGCAGGCAAACGCGCGGTCGGCATCGCGGGGTTCAAAATACTTGCCCAGTGCGCTCTGCACAATGCCCAGCAATAGCGGGCTTTCCGCTGTCTGAGCCACCTGGAGTGCCCGCTCGTAGTGCAGCAACTCGCGGTCGCTCTGGCTGCGGGTACGCGCCAGGGCTGCCCGGGCCAGGCACAGTTCCACCCCCAGCCGCGGCGTCATGGCCTGTGCCGCCACCCGCTCGACCATGGCTTCGGCCTCGGCTTTAGAGGCCAGCGCGCCCGCGTGCAGTCGCACAGATTCAACAAATCCGGTCACATCACTGCCCTGCCAGCAATGCCACAGCTGCGACACCGGGTCGCGCAGCAACAGCGCCGACGCCGCCTGGCGGCGGTGCCAGGCGGCACGCGCCGGCTCCGATGCACGACCTCCCAGGACATGGCACTCGTCGGCGACCAATTGACGCAGTGAAAGCCTGCGCCGGGCATCATCCCCCGACTCCAGCAGCACCCGCGCCATGGCTTGACGTGCGCGCTCGAGCATGCGGTACAGCGTGCTCGGACCAACACCCCACAGACCACACAGGTTGTCCAGCGCGGCCTCGCCGTTGTGGCGACGGTAGACACGTGGAAAGTCAGGCACATCCACAAAACCCGCGTGGCTGGCCATGGCAAGCACGGGGCGCCAGCCTGACAGACGCAACCAGGCGTCGTCTTCGATGCTCTTGAAGTGCGGCGAACCGTCTGGCCGCAGTTGGGTCACCAGCCAGCGCAGCACCAGCAGGACCATCAGCGGCAGCGGGTCGCCGGGCATGTCTTCGCCCGCCGTGCCGACCACGAGCCGTGCGTGGCGCCGCAGTATCCAGCGTGCCGCCTGCGGCCGCTGGCGCACCAGGTCGGTCAGCGTGCCACTGCGCAGCGCCTGCAGCGCCGTATCCAACAGGGCCTGCACCAGCAACACTTGCGAAGGCAGGCCTTCAGCTGCCGCCGACACCTGGTCGTCGTCGCTCGGCGGTAGGGATGTGCTGGCCACGGTGGAGGGAGGTGACTTTTTCGCAAGGCCGTCGGCCCGCGCAGAACTAGGGATGGCGCACTGTAGACGAGCATGGTGTCATCTTGGGCGGTTCATACTGCGCGGCTGAGCCTGCCCGAACAACACCCCCAGTAAAGAGGATCGAACATGCGCAAAGCCACGACGAGCAAACTGCCCACGCTGGATGTCAGCGCAACCCAAAGGGGTTCACGCGTGGACAGCGTGGTGTTTGCGGTCTACGCGCCGCTGGGTACCGACGAAATACTGAGTATCTACCCCGCCACGAGGCAGCAGCCGGTCGCCCGGCAGGCGCTGGTGAAGGCACTGCAGCGGGTGGCGGACCAGGGTGTGAACGTCAGCGCCTTGATCGACCTGTTCGAGGACGACACCTACCTGGTGGAAATCCCGGCTGGCCAATCCAGGCAGATGAGCATCACCTCGGCCTGGAAGCAGGACATGAGCGCACCGCAGGCGCTGGCCGGCTTCCTGCGCCGGACACACCAGCGGTTTCCGTGTTCAGCCCTGGTGCTGGCTCTGGAAGGTCATGGTGGCGGTTTTGTGCCCGATATCGACTACGCGCGCCTGACGCGCAGCAATGCAACGCATTGGACATCGGGGGCAAAGTCAGGCGTGGTGCGCTGGATCAAATCGGATCAAGGCACCCGTTTCGAGCCCGAAGCCGGGTCACCTGCCCTGCCGATGACGTCGCCAGAGCTGCCCATGACGTCGCCCGAACTGCCGTCCACACGGCCGCCCATGTCCAGCTGGGCGCTGGGCGCAGCGCTGCGCAGCGCCATCCGCTCCGGCGTGCCGCGGCCCGCCGTGATCCACTTCAACAACTGCTTCAACGCGTCGTTTGAACACCTGCACACCGTGGCGCCCTATGCGGCTTACGCCACGGGCTATGCCAACTACGATTTCTACACCGCCGGCCAGGCCTACCCGCGGGTGTTTCAGCAGCTGCGTGCTGCCGGTACCGCTTCTGCCCAACAACTGGCGCAATGGTTTGCCGCTGCCAACG
>JAHECB010000187.1 GCA_024641925.1 Betaproteobacteria bacterium | reverse complement strand
GAGACAGCGCTGCGTGTTCGCGAGCAGGTGCGCCATCACTGGTGGGGTGCCAAGGACGTCGGGCGGCCGACGTAGCGAAGTAAAGGAGGAGGGGCGGACGAAGTCCGTCCCGGGGGACATGAGCGGAGTCGGCCGTCCGATGGCCTTGGCTCGCTCGGAAGCAAGAGCGCCCAGGTCCGCAACTGGCCGGCTGCGGACTCCCAAAGTCCGTTCGAGGATGCGCGCCGTCACAGCGGCTTGCAGCCGCAACGCACACGCAATACGCTGCGCCCATGCAGTCTGCCGAGAAAGCCCAAATCCACGTCAAAGCTGGGCCGACGCGCTTTGTCGTTGAGCTGTCTCCAACGCCAGAAGCTGATCTAGAACCGCACTTTGACCGCTTGCTTGACCGCTCGCTCGCTCGACCACTTGCTAGGCCGCTGCGAAACCACCGAAGACCGTGACCGCGCTCAGGCCGCAACTGAAAAAAGCAAGGCCGCTCACTACCGCCTGGCGGACCATGACGTGTGCGCTCTCGCTATGCGGGCGCCCACACAACGCGCCGGTACCCTGAAATTCCCCTCCGTTCACATTGGGCCGGATGTTTGATTTCAATACCGCAGGCCATCGTCGACTTTCAAGGCCAGATAACGTCTGCAACCACGCCTGCAACCACGCCTGCAAAAAAGCGGGCTGCCTGCCTGAGACCTGCATTTACCCCGCACCGCAACCGCGCGATGATGTCGAATCGGCGCGCTGTCGTTCGTCGAGAAACTGCCACGCGCCCGGGTCGTGGACCCAGGCACGAGCACCTACCGGCCTACCCAACAGGAGTTCAGACATGCCCTACATCGACGGTTTTGTGATCGCGGTTCCCACGGCCAACAAGCAGGCCTTCATTCAGCACGCGCGGCATTTTGATGCAATGTTTCTCGAGCTGGGCGCAACCCGCGTGGTCGAGAGCTGGGGCGATGACGTGCCCGACGGCAAAGTCACCGACTTTCGCCGCGCGGTGCAGACCAAGGCCGACGAAACGGTGGCTTTTTCTTGGGTTGAATGGCCCGACAAGGCCACACGCGACGCCGGCATGAAGAAGATGATGGAAGACCCCCGCATGGACCCGTCCAACCCCGGCAACCCTGCCATGCCCTTTGACGGCAAGCGCATGATTTTTGGCGGCTTTGAACAGGTGGTTGAAGTGAAGGCTTGATGGGCGCCCAGCCTTCAAGTGTGCGCAGCGCGGCTGCGCCAGAACCGCCTACTGCGGCTGCGGCAGGCACTCACACCACCACCGGCACCTCGGTGGCCGGCGGTGTGTTGCGGCTGCGTCCACAGCGCACGATGCCGTCGATGACCACCATGCCGATGCCCGGTATGTCGCCGCGCTGAAGGCTGTCCAGCAGCGTGCGGCCGGCGGTGTGCTGGGCACGGTCCATGAACACGAAGTCAGCCGCGCGGCCGGGCTCGATCAGGCCGCAGTTCAGGCCGCGCAGCCGCGCGGTGTTGCCGGTGGCAAAACACAGCACCAGTTCGGCCGGGATGCCGCCCAGGCTGGACAGCAGCGACCACATGCGCAGCATGCCCAGCGGCTGCACGCCCGAACCGGCGGGGCCGTCGGTGCCCAGGATGACGCGGTGCGGGCACTTCAGCTGCAGCGCCATCTGCGCCGCGGCAATGGCCACCTTTTCGTTGCCGTTGTGCACGATCTCGATGGCGCGCGACGATTTTTCGCACAGCTCGCACACATGCGCTTCGGGCAGCGACGTGTGGCCGCCGTTGATGTGGCCGATGATGTCGGCGTCGGCTTCCAGCACCACGTCCTTGTCGATCAGGCCCGAACCGGGGATGCTGGGACCGCCGGTGTGGATGGTGCTTTGAATGCCGTGTTTGCGCGCCCAGGCCACCATCTGCTGCGCTTCGTAACCGGCCTTCACGCTGCCCAGACCCACCTCGCCCAGCAGCTTCACGCCAGCCGCGGCCAGTTCTGCAAAGTCGCTTTCAACCATACCTTTTTCGATGATGGGCGCGCCGGCCAGCACCTTCACGCCGCCGGGGCGGAAGTTGTCAAAGGCGCGCTGCGCGGTGATGGCCAGGGCCTTCAGGCCCACGATGTCCTTGGGCCGGCCGGGCAGGTGCACCTCGCCGGCCGAGATCATGGTGGTGACGCCGCCGTTCATGGTGCTGTCGATCCAGCCGGTCTGGTTCTGGCGCGGGGTCCAGTCGCCAAACACGGGGTGCACATGGCTGTCGATCAGGCCCGGCGTCACGCAGGTCTGGCGCGCATCGATCACCGTGGCGGGCAGGCTGGTGTCGCAGTCCTTTTCCTTGCCCACGGCCACGATCAGGCCCTTGTCGCAGACGATCGTGTCGGCGTCCAGGATGGGCCGGTCCAGGTCGCCCGACAGCAGCAGACCGATGTTGCGGATGACCAGCTTGCCAGAGACGGGGTGCGCGGCGGTTTCGGCCATGGGGGGCTCCTGTTCAGCGGGGTGGGTTGCGGGTAGGTTTGAGGGCGGGTTCGCGGACGGGATTGCGGACGGCAACGGGGTCGACCGCCACCATGCGCAGTACGGCTTCGGTGACAAAACCTTGCCAGTGCACCAGCGACGCCGGGTCTTCCAGGTTTTCACCCAGAAAGGCCGAGAGCGTGAAGCGGTTGGACAAATAGAAGTAGCCCATCGAAGCCATCATCAGGTAGACGTCGCGGGCGCGCAAGTCGGCGCGAAACAGGCCGGCCTGTGCACCGCTGCTCAGCACCTGGCCCAGCACCGCCAGTGCCGGCGACGCGTATTCACCCGCGCGCTGGGTCTGCACGATGTGGCGCCCGATGTGACGGCCCCGGTGCAGGTTTTCGCTGTTCAGCAGCGAGATGAATTCCGGGTGCTGCTGGTAGTAGGCCCACATGAAGGCGATGACGTCGCGCAGCGCCTGTGAGGGCTGCGCCAGGTCCAGCACCAGGCGCGACTCGGCTTCGTTGAAGCGGCGGTAGATCTCTTCCAGCACGGCGACAAACAAGGCCTCCTTGCTGCCGAAGTAGTAATAGATCATGCGGTCGTAGGACTTGGCCAGGCGCGAGATTTCCTCGACCCGGCCGCCTTCAAAACCGTTCTTGGCAAAAACCTTGATCGCCGCCTTCAGGATGGCTTCGCGCGTGGCAGCTGCCGCTTGTTCGCGCACACCGGGGCGCTGCGGCAAGGCTGCCCGCTTGCGCGCGGCGGCGGCCACCGCCAAACGCTTGGCTGGCGTCACGCCGCTGACCACGGCCTTGGTCTTATTGCTCGGCAAAGGCCCGCTCGATGACAAAGTCGCCCGGCGTGCTGGTGTTGCCTTCGACAAAACCGCGCTCTTCCAGCAAGGCTTTCAGTTCGCGCAGCATGGCCGGGCTGCCGCAGATCATGGCGCGGTCGGTGGCCGGGTCCAGCTCGGGCAACTGCAGCTGCGCGGCCAGTTCACCGCTGCGGATGAGATGGGGGATGCGCCCCATGGTGCGAAACGATTCGCGGGTCACCGTCGGCACGTAGCGCAGCTTGGAGCTCACCAGGTCGCCCAGGTATTTGTGCCGGGGCAGGTGCTCGGTCAACAGGTCGTGATAGGCCAGTTCGTCGACCTGGCGCACACCGTGCACCAGCACGATGTGCTCAAAGCGTTCGTAGACCTCGGGGTCGCGCACGATGGACAAAAACGGCGCCAGGCCCGTGCCGGTGGCCAGCAGGTACAGGCGCTTGCCGGGTTTCAGGTAGTCCACCACCAGGGTGCCGGTGGGCTTGCGGCCCACCAGCAGGCTGTCGCCGGGCTGGATGTGCTGCAGCCGCGACGTCAAGGGGCCGTCGGACACCTTGATGCTCAGGAACTCCAGGTGCTCTTCGTAGTTGGCACTGGCCACGCTGTAGGCGCGCAGCAGCGGCTTGCCGTTGACCTGCAGGCCGATCATGGTGAAGTGGCCGTTCAGAAAACGCAACGACGGGTCGCGTGTGGTGGTGAAGCTGAACAGGTTGTCCGTCCAGTGGTGCACCGTCAGCACCCGTTCGGTGTTGAAGGCACTCATCGGCGGGTCACCGTGGGTTCAGCACGCCGCCCAGGCTGGCTGGCACCTGCGTACAGACATCCTTGCGAGGGTGGGACTTTTGCGATAGATTGCAGTTTCATGTAGTGCTTGCAACATTGACGTTAAGTGAATGCTACATGGACTGCAGCTGTCGATCAACCCGTTCTGGATCAACCCGCAAGGCGCGCGCCACTGGCGTCGAAGCCCCAAAACCCGGCATGACTGAGCACACCCGAACTGACGGCCTGCCCGGCGCGCCTGCCAACGAGGCGGGCGATCTGTTGCCGGCGGCAGCATCGCCCACTTCAAGCGCAACACCCGTGCTGGACAAGTCGCGCCCGCGCAGCGACCGCATGGCCAGCAACAAGATCGAGTGCAACGCCTGCCCGGTGCTGTGCCAGATCAGCGACGGCAAGGTGGGCGCCTGCGACCGCTACGCCAACCAGGCCGGCACGCTGGTGCGGCTGGACCCGGTGCTGATCCTGCAGCGCGGCTTGCAGGCCGACGATGCCGCGGTGGTGCCCTTTCTGGGCGCCAGCGGCACCGAATCATCCGGCGGCCTGCTCAACGAGGCCGAGCTGTTTGTCACCGGCGTGGGCTCGTCCACCACCTACCCCGACTACAAACCCGCGCCCTTCATCGTGTCGTCGCAGCACCAGGGGGTGGACCTGGTCACCGTGGTGACCGAAGGCATCTTCAGCTACTGCAGCTTCAAGGTGAAGATCGACACCGACCGCTGGCTGGGCCCGGAGCAGGCCGCGGTGCGCTGCAAGGGCGAGGTGGTGGGCCATGTCACCACGGCGGAATACGGCTCGCAGATGCTGTCGCTGGGCGGTGTGCACCACCTGACGGGCGGCAGCAAAAAAGAGGGCCGGGTCACCTGCGAACTGATGGCGGCGCTGGGCAACCAGCAGGCCGTTGAAGTGGCCATTGAAGGTGGCGCCGAGCTCATCATCCAGGCCGGGCGTGCGCCCATCGTCAACGGCGTGGAAGAGCAGCGCATGCGTGTGGGTTGCGGCTCGGCGGCCGTGGGCATCTTTGCCAAGCAGTTGCTGGGCCATGTGGACGAGGCCGTGGTGGTGGACGACCACATCACCGGCGTGCTCAGCGAACACCAGGCTGGCCGCTGCCTGGACATGGCAGCTTCGGGCCTGAAGATCCGCGGCCGCAAAAGCACACCCGGCCGCTACTTTCAGGTGGCCAACCCAGGTACCGGCTGGGGCGGCACCGACTTGACGGATCCGCTGTCCATCATCGAAGGCTGGGATGTCAAGGTGGCGAGGCCGGGCCTGCGCCTGTTGATGACGTCCACCACGGGTGAACATTGCGCCTGGTTTGTGCTGGACGACCAGCTGGTGCCGCGCGAGGCGCCCATGCCGGCTGCGGTGGC
The DNA here is from genome assembly GCA_024641925.1 of Betaproteobacteria bacterium. Taxonomy (GTDB): domain Bacteria; phylum Pseudomonadota; class Gammaproteobacteria; order Burkholderiales; family Burkholderiaceae_C; genus Rubrivivax. The sequence goes on along the minus strand of JAHECB010000187.1, from coordinate 4,628 downwards.
GCAGGTGGTGCAGCGCATCGGCGAAAACTGCGAACCTTCTTTGTGTTCGGTGCTGTTCCTGGGCGGGGCGGGTGGCAGCCTGCGCGCCGGCGTCACCGACAACCCGGTGCTGCTCACGCGCATGATCAAGCGGCTGCTGGTCAACGTCACCTGTGGCGGCGCACCGGCCTATGTGTGGCCAGGCGGCGGCATCACGGTGATGGCCGATGTGATGCGCATGCCGGCCAACAGTTTTGGCACCGTGCCCACGCCGGCCATCGTGGCGCCGCTGGAATTCAGCATGCGGCTGGACGACTACCAAACGCTGGGTGGCCACATGGACCATGTGCGCACACTGCAGCAGGTGCTGGCAAGTGGTGCCTGGCACAACGACGGCGCGCCGCAAGGCCGGCGCTTCATTGCCGCGACGGCCGCCAACCCCTGGCCGCTGGGCCAGGCACCCATGCTGGGATGATGGCGCCCGTTCGCACCGCCCTGCCCGGCAATCGCTGGCACTTCAGCCACGGGCCGATTGAACTGGTGATCGGCGCCGACGGCGCACCCGATGCGGTCGCAGCGGCGCACGAAACCGCGTGGCAGCGCTTCAGCACTGTGCTGCCCGAACTGGTGCAAGAGCTGCCGCTGCTGCGCCAGGCCGTTGGCGCCGGGCCATGCCCGCTGCAGGGTGATGTTGCACGCCGCATGTGGCAGGCCTGCGCTGCCATGCCCACAAGCTTCATCACGCCCATGGCCGCCGTGGCGGGCAGTGTGGCGCAGGAAATCGCTGGCGTTTATGCGCAAGCGGGTGTTTCGCGCGCCTACGTCAATAACGGCGGCGACATCGCCTTGCATCTGGTGCCGACCGCACATTGGACGGTGGGCCTGGTGGCCGACATCAACCAACAGAACACCGCCCTGGATGGCCACTTCACGGTGCAAGGCACCGACCCGGTGCGCGGCATTGCCACCAGCGGCTGGCGCGGGCGCAGCCAGTCGCTGGGCATCGCCGACGCGGTGACGGTGCTGGCGGCCACCGCGGCAGCCGCCGACGCCGCCGCCACACTGATCGCCAACGCCGTGAATGTGGACGACCCGCGCATCCAGCGCGCGCCCGCCAGCAGCCTGCGCGACAACAGTGACCTGGGCGAACGCCTGGTCACCGTACAGGTGCCGGCGCTGGATGAACACATCGTCCGGGCTGCACTGCAGGCCGGTCAGCAGTTGGCCCGACACTTGCAACATCTGAACCTCATCCACGCCGCCGTGCTGGTCTGCCAAAAGCAGACCTCAACCGTTGAACCCCCAGCCGCGCTGCCCTTGGCGGCTTGAAGACACCATGATTGAAATCCGACGCATCGTCACCCAGATCGAAGACATCTTCCACGAAGGCGGGCCACCGCCCGCCGTGCCGCTGAAGCGTGGCGCCATCGGCGCGGTGCTGAAAAATCCCTTTGCCGGCCGTTATGTGGAAGACCTGATGCCGATGATGGACGCGCTGGCGCCGCTGGGCCTGAAGCTGGCGCAACAGCTGCTGGCCGCCATGGACGTGCCGGTGGATCGCATCCAGGGCTACGGCAAGGGCGCCATCATCGGCGAAGCGGGTGAACTGGAACACGGGGCCCTGTGGCACGTGCCCGGCGGCTACGCCATGCGCGAACTGCTGGGCTGGAAGGGTGACGCCGCGGCCTACAAGGCGGGCAATCCCGGCGCGGAGGGTCAAACCGGCAACGCGCTGGCCATCGTGCCCAGCACCAAGAAGGTGGGCGGCCCCGGTGCCGCGCTGGACGTGCCGCTGACGCACATCAACGCCGCCTACGTGCGCAGCCACTTCGACGCCTTTGAATTCCGCGTGCCCGATTCACCCCGCTCTCACGAAATGGTGGTGGTGCTGGCCATGAGCACGGGCTCGCGCATCCACGCCCGCGTGGGCGGCTTGAAGGCCGCCGACATCGCCAAATGGGACGGCCAACGCTAGGAGCACCCGAACATGCCTGCACAAATCCGAAAGATCGTTGTGGTGGTTGACGAAACCCACCGCGAGATGGACCGCGCCATCAACCCGCCCACGCGCCGTGCGCTGGCCATGGCCGTCATCCACAACCCCAGCGCAGGGCGCTATGTGGAATCGCTGGACGAGCTGACCGCCATCGGCGAAGAGCTGGGCGCGCTGCTGGGGCAGCGCTGCGTGCAGGCGCTGGGCATCAAGCCCGAACAGGCGCAGAGTTACGGCAAGGCCGCCATCGTGGGTGAAGCCGGCGAGCTGGAACACGCCGCCGCTATCCTGCACCCCAAACTGGGCGCGCCTTTGCGTGCAGCGGTCAGCAAGGGGGCGGCGCTGGTGCCATCGGCCAAAAAACAAGGCGGCATGGGCACAGCAGTGGACGTGCCACTGGGCCACAAGGACGCGGCTTTTGTGCGCAGCCACTTCGACGCCATGGAAGCGCGTGTGGTCGACGCGCCGCGCGCCAACGAAATTGTCGTGGCCGTTGTCGTGACCGACAGTGGCCGGCCGCTGCCCCGCATCGGCGGCCTGCAATTGCATGAAATCAAGGGCCAGGACGGCTTGCGATGACCCCGGCGCGGCGCCAACCCGGCGCCACGTCCACAACCTGAGTTTTCCGATTCACCCTGAGGAGAAAGCCCCATGTTTACGGTTCGACTGCTTGCTGCTGCCAGTCTGGCACTGGCCTTTGCCCTGCCCGCCCACGCCCAAGGCGTGATCAAGATCGGCGAACTCAACAGCTACAAGGCTCAGCCCGCCTTCCTGGCGCCCTACAAGAAGGGCATGGAACTGGCCGTTGAAGAAATCAACGCCGCCGGCGGCGTGAATGGCAAGAAGCTGGAGCTGATCACCCGCGACGACAACGCCAACCCCGGCGACGCTGCGCGTGTGGCCGAAGAATTGCTCTCGCGCGAAAAGGTCGACGTGCTGACCGGCACCTTCCTGTCGCACGTGGGCCTGGCCGTGACCGAATTTGCCAAGCAGAAGAAGGTGTTTTTCCTGGCCGGCGAACCACTGACCGACAAGATCGTCTGGGCCAACGGCAACAACTACACCTTCCGCCTGCGCCCCAGCACCTTCATGCAGGTGGCCATGCTGGTGCCCGAAGTGGCGAAGATGAAAAAGAAACGCTGGGTGCTGGTCTACCCCAACTACGAATACGGCCAGTCGGCTGCTGCCACCTTCAAGGACCTGCTGCAACAAGCCCAGCCCGATGTGGAATTTGTGGGTGAGCAGGCTTCGCCTTTGGGCAAGCTGGATGCCGGCCCCGTGGTGCAAGCGCTGATCGACGCCAAGCCCGACGGTGTGTTCAACGTGCTGTTTGGTGCCGACCTGGCCAAGTTTGTGCGCGAAGGCAATACACGCGGTTTGTTCAAGGGCCGCGAAGTGGTCAGCCTGCTGACCGGCGAGCCCGAGTACCTGGACCCGCTGAAAGACGAAACGCCCAACGGCTGGCTGGTGACCGGCTACCCCTGGAACGGCATCAACACACCCGCGCACACGGCCTTCCTGAAGGCCTACCAGAAGAAGTACGACGATTACCCGCGCCTGGGTTCGGTGGTGGGCTATGCGCTGATCAGGTCGATTGCAGCCGGCGTGGCCAAGGCGGGCGGCACGGGCACCGACCAGATGGTGGCCGCCTTCAAGGGCCTGCAGGTGGACACGCCCTTTGGCAACATCACCTTCCGCGCTGAAGACCACCAGTCGACCATGGGCGCCTTCATCGGCCGCACCAAGAATGACGGCGGCAAGGGCGTGATGGTGGACTACCGCTACCTGGACGGCACCTACTACCTGCCCACACCAGAAGTCACCAAACGCCTGCGGCCTGGCAACTGAAGTCCTGGCCTGCACTGAAACCGCAACGGAAGCGCCGCCCACCGCATGGAATTCTCTGGCCTCCTGGCCCAGCTGCTGAACGGGCTGGCCGGCGCTTCTTCGTTGTTCATGGTGGCCGCCGGCCTGTCGCTGATCTTCGGCGTCACGCGCATCGTCAACTTTGCGCACGGCTCGTTTTACATGCTGGGCATCTACATCGCCTACACGGCGGTGGACCGCTTCAGTGGCAGCATCGGTTTCTGGCCCGCGCTGCTGCTGGGTGCGGTTGCGGTGGCGGTGATCGGTGCGCTGGTCGAAATGCTGCTGCTGCGGCGCATCTACAAGGCGCCAGAACTGTTTCAGCTGCTGGCCACTTTTGCGCTGGCGCTGGTCATCAAGGATGCGGCCCTCTACTTGTGGGGCCCCGAAGAACTGCTGGGGCCACGCGCCGCCGGGCTGGAAGGTGCAGCCAACATCCTGGGCCGCCGGTTTCCCACCTACGACCTGTTTCTGATCGTGGTGGGCCCCCTGGTGCTGGGCCTGCTGTGGCTGCTGCTGACCCGCACCCGCTGGGGCACGCTGGTGCGCGCCGCCACGCAAGACCGCGACATGGTGGCGGCATTGGGTGTCAACCAGGCCTGGCTGTTCACCTCGGTGTTTGCGCTGGGTGCATTTCTGGCGGGCCTGGGCGGCGCACTGCAACTGCCGCGTGAACCCGCCAGCCTGGAGCTGGACCTGCTGACCATCGGCTCGGCCTTTGTGGTGGTGGTGGTCGGCGGCATGGGTTCGATCCCGGGCGCCTTTGTGGCGGCGCTGCTGATTGCCGAAC
>JAHECB010000186.1 GCA_024641925.1 Betaproteobacteria bacterium | reverse complement strand
CCAGAGGTGCCGTGACGGTGAACATCATGCCCTTGTGGTCAGCGTTGGCCACGGTGGTGCCCTTGCCGTAGTAGAAGCCAGGCTTCATGAAGCCCAGGTTGTAGCTGGCCTGGACCGAGGTCATCTTCTCGTTCACGCGGCCGGTCTTCTCGTAACCAACCGAGCCGTCAAACGGGCCAGCGCCGAAGCCGATGTTGAAGTTGACAGGCTTGCTGTCCAGCTTGTTGATCGCGTCAGTGGCTTCAGCGATCTGGGCACCGAACGAGAAACCGCCCGCACCGATCTTGTAGGTGATGGCGCTGTCGTTACGAACCTTGGCGATGCCGCCCAGGCCGGTGATGCCGTTTTGAGCGGCGATGGTGTCCCAGCCCCAGGGGTCAGCGCGCAGCTGGGTGCCCAGGAAGGCGGTGGTGTACTCGCGGCCCAGCGTGATCTGGCCAAAACCGCCTTCAAGGCCGACCAGCGAACGGGCGCTCCAGAAGCGGTTGCCCTGGTTCGGAATGGTGCCGTTGGCCGACAGGCCGGACACGTTGGCGTTCTGGAAGGCGCCGGTGTCAGCATCAAAACGGGTCTCGATGTTGAAGATGGCCTTCAAGCCACCGCCGAGGTCTTCAGCACCGCGCAGGCCCAGACGGCTGCCGGAACCATTGGAAATGCTCTTTTGGTCGGTGCCAATGCCCTTGTTGACCGACAGGTCAACGCGGCCATACAGGGTGACCGACGATTGGGCCGAAGCCACGCCAGCAAACGCAGTCAGTGCGGCCAGCGCGAACAGATTTTTCTTCATTGCAACTATCTCCTAGGTTGAACAAGTGGTCCCGATCGGGAGGCCACCGGGTGAGGGGCTGATCAGGCCAACCTCCGCATCGGAAGTTGACGCTATTGCACCAGACGGCCGGGCCGAATGCCAAGAATCGGCCCAAAAAGGACTGCAGGCTGTTGTCTGACAACAACGGGCTGTGCCTGCAGCTCGGGTGTGATTCGCTTGGGCTATTCTGGTTCCCTATGAATATCACTGATCAAATCATCAGCAGTCTGGACAACGCCTTGCGCACGGTGGCGGCACCCGCTGTTGCCCGCCGGCCGATGCCTGGCGCAGGGGCTGTTGCGCCGGCGCCACTGGACGCGGCCGATCGGCGTTTGTCGGGTGCGCTGATGCGCGTCAACCACGTGGGCGAGGTCTGTGCACAAGCGCTGTACCAGGCGCAGGCGCTGACGGCGCGCTCGGAAAACCTGCGTGCCCAGATGAAGGCGGCCGCACGCGAAGAAACCGATCACCTGGCCTGGACCGAACGCCGGCTACAGCAGTTGGGCGACCACCCCAGCCGCCTGAACCCGCTGTGGTACACCGGCGCCTTTGGCATCGGGCTGTTGGCCGGGCGCCTGGGCGACCGCGTCAGCCTGGGATTTGTGGTCGAGACCGAGCGTCAGGTCGAGGCCCATCTGGCCAGCCACCTGCAGCGCCTGCCGGCGGCAGACGTTGCGTCGCGCGCCGTTGTACAGGCGATGAAAGACGATGAAAGTCGTCATGCCCAGGAGGCCGAAGCAGCGGGCGCCCAGCCCTTGCCGGCCCCGGTGCCGTGGTTGATGAAGGCTTCGGCGCGCTTGATGACACGAACGGCGCACTACATCTAGTTAAAGGATAAGGGCGGCAGCTGCCCTGCTGCGACTCGGCACCGGCCGTCAGGCCTCCTGCAATTCAAAACTGGTGGTGATCTGCGCGGTCTTGCCCAGCATGATGCTGGCCGAGCAATAGCGCTCGTGCGACAAGGCAATGGCGCGCTCCACGGCCGCAGGGGGCAAGGCCTTGCCGCTGACGATGAAGTGCATGTTGATCAGGGTGAAGACCTTGGGGTCGGTCTCGGCGCGCTCTGCTTTGACCTGGACCTGACAGCCGGTGACCGCATGGCGGCCGCGTTTCAGGATCAGCACCACGTCGTAGGCGGTGCAGCCGCCGGTACCCGCCAGCACGGTTTCCATGGGCCGCGGCGCCAGATCGCGGCCGCCGCCGTCGGGTGCGCCGTCCATGGTCAGAAAGTGACCACTGCCGGTCTCGGCAACAAACCCCATACCGGTGCCTGGCATCCAGTTGATGGTGCATTCCATGGTGCAATTTCTCCAGATTTGCGCTGCTTTGGTGCGCGTGTTGCGGATCGAAGTCGGCGTTCAAAAAATGCCTGTCTGCCAGCATATTGCGGTGCAGCAATACGGTGATAGACTGGATTCACGGGTCCGGTGCGGCATGCATTTCTGCTCACTTGCTCACCGATTGTCTCCTCCACCTCGAACACTGGTGGATTCAACCCAGGGTTGCAAAACCCTGGGTTTTTTTTCGTGTCGCGCGCGTCGGCTGTCGCCGTTGCGCGCGCGCTCGTGCAGGCCTACAGGGCGCCAGCGCGCGGTGATGGGCGACAGCCTGACGGCGGTGTGCCGTCGACAGCCTACTATGATGCCGAGCCCCGCCTGATTGCCACTTTGCCGATGCCCAACGCCCCCTCTGCCGCACCGTCCGAACCCGCGTTGCGTGCCCTCTCGGCCAAAGGCCGGCGCCTGTCGGCCGATTACCTGAAACGCATTCTGACGGCGCGGGTCTACGACGTGGCGGTGGAGACACCCCTGCAGACTGCGAAGACGCTGTCGCGTCGCCTGGGCAATACCGTGCTGCTCAAGCGCGAAGACCAGCAGCCGGTGTTCAGCTTCAAGTTGCGCGGTGCATTCAACAAGATGATCCACCTGACGCCGCAAGCTCGGGCCAAGGGCGTCATCTGTGCATCGGCGGGCAACCACGCCCAGGGGGTTGCCTTGGCCGCACAGCGTCTGGGTTGCCGGGCTGTGGTGGTGATGCCGGTGACGACGCCCCAGGTCAAGGTGGATGCCGTGCGTGCCTTGGGCGGCGAGGTGCTGCTGCAGGGAGACAGCTACACCGATGCCCACCACCATGCCCTGCAGGTGCAGGCCGCAGAAGGCTTGACCTTTGTGCACCCCTTCGACGACCCGGATGTCATTGCCGGCCAGGGCACCGTGGCCATGGAGGTGTTGCGCCAGCACCAGGGGCCGCTGCACGCCGTGTTTGTGGCCATCGGCGGCGGCGGCCTGATTTCCGGTGTCGCGGCCTACATCAAGGCCATCCGTCCCGAGGTGCGGGTGATCGGTGTGCAGACGGTGGATTCCGACGCCATGGCGCAGTCGGTGCGGCTTGGCAAGCGTGTGCAATTGAAAGAGGTGGGACTTTTTGCAGACGGCACCGCCGTCAAGCTGGTGGGCGAAGAAACCTTCCGGGTGGCCCGCGAATTGGTCGATGACTATGTGGTGGTGGACACCGACGCCGTATGTGCCGCCATCAAGGACGTGTTTCAGGACACGCGCAGTGTGCTGGAGCCTTCGGGCGCCCTGGGTGTCGCCGCCATCAAACAATATGTTGCGGCCCACAAGCTGAAGGGGCAGACGCTGGTGGCCATCACGTGCGGCGCCAACATGAACTTCGACCGCCTGCGTTTTGTGGCCGAGCGTGCGGAGTTTGGTGAACAGCGCGAGGCGCTGCTGGCCGTGACCATTCCCGAAGAACGGGGCTCGTTCAAGCGTTTTTGCGAAATGATCGGCCCGCGCTCTGTCACCGAGTTCAACTACCGCATCTCGGGTGCCGACGAGGCCCATGTTTTTGTCGGCCTGACCATCACGCGGCTGGACGAGGCCGACAAGCTGGCGCGTCAGTTTCGCCGCCAGGGTTTTGCCAGCGTCAACCTGACCGACGACGAACTGGCCAAGGAGCATGTGCGCCACATGGTGGGTGGTCGCAGCGAGTTGGCAAAAAACGAGCGCCTCTTCCGGTTTGAGTTCCCTGAACGACCGGGTGCGCTGATGCGCTTTCTGGACGCCATGCACCCCGGATGGAACATCAGCTTGTTTCACTATCGCAATCAGGGCGCGGACTACGGGCGCATACTGGTGGGCATTCAGGTTCCGGCCGGAGATGAAGCGGTGTTTGAGCGCTTTCTTCGTGGGCTTGCATACCCCTTTACCGAAGAAACGGACAACCCGGTGGTCGGGCTGTTCCTGCGTTGAACGGTTGTTCTCAACGCACCCACCGATTGCCCCGTCATGGTCCAGAACCGCTCATTGGTGACACCCACTTCGCACCCGGCGCTCGAGAAAGCGTTGCGTGACAAGCTGCAGGCACGCCATGAGTCCGGCGGCAGTCTGGGCGAACTGGAGCCGCTGGCCATACGGCTGGGGTTGATGCAGTCGTCGCTGAAACCGCAGTTGCGCGATCCGCAGATGTTGATCTTCGCCGCCGACCACGGCCTGGCGGTTGACGGCATCCAGGACGCACACCAACGCAGCACCCAGCAGACCGTGAAGCAACTGCTCTCTCATCACCTGCCGATGAGTGTGTTTGCCCGGACCCAGGGCATCAATTCAGTGGTTGTGGACTGTGGCGTGGCCGACACCTTGCCGCGACACGAACGCCTGATGATGCGCAAGATCGCCCACGGCACCCGCAATGCCCGGGTCACCCAGGCCATGACGATGGAGCAGGCTCACGCGGGCATGCGTGCCGGCATGGAGATTGGCGATCAGCTCAAAGGCAACGTCACCGTGGTGGCCGGCGTGGGTGTGGGCTCGCACGAAAGTGCCGCTCTGGTGCTGTCGCGGCTGACCGACAGCCCCGTGCGCGACCTGATCACCTCGGGTCCGCACATGGACACCGATGAACTGGCGCACCTGATGGTGGTCTTGCAAGGCGCCCAGGGGCGTCACCGCGAGGTGTCGGGGCCCGTCGACGTGCTGGCCGCCATGGGGGGCTTTGAAATGGCGGTGATGGTCGGCGTCATCCTGATGGCGGCCAGCAAACGCCATTTGTTGATGATCGACGGCATGCCGGCCTGTGCTGCACTCATGCTGGCCGCCCGCATTGCCCAGCCGGTGACTGATTACTGCCTTTTTTGCCGCAGCCATGGCCACCAGGGCTTGGACCGGGCACTGGGCCTGTTCAGGGCCACGGCGTTGCTGGAGCTGGGCATGGAAAGCACCGATGGCACAGGCGCAACTTTGGCCTGGCCGTTGGTGCGCAGTGCTGCGGCGTTGTTGACCGAGCTGGGTGACGGCGAAGAGCCGGGTCCTACCCATCCTGGGGGCCTGGCCGAAGCCGATCCGGTGCCGATTGCGCCGCCCTGGCTGGACTCACCCAACACCGATCTGTACTGACAGTGGCGTGGGCGACGTGGGCGACCAGGAGCCCCTGGCCCACGGTCTATTGCTGCATCAGCCGGTTGTTGTTGATATTGACTGGTGGCGACTCAGCTTCTGGCGCTGGCTCGACGATATTCAAGGGCTGCCGAAGCACTGGCGCCTGCTGCAGTTGTGGTGATGGTGATGGCGAAGGCGTTGTCGCCGGCGCAAAGCCCGCAAATACCGGACGCCCCCGGTTGGCATCGGCCGGTGGCGGTATGTTCAGCGTGATCTGGGCCTGCGCGCCGCGCGGCCCCAGCGTCGCGCCACGCAGGTTGACCGACTGCAGCACACGGTCGCCGTCAACCACGGCGCCCACCCGAAAGCTCCTGGCAGGCTTGCCGTCAACTGCAATCAGCGCGATGCCTTCGCGCGCATGACGATCGCCGCGGGGGTTCAAGACCCCGACCAGCTTGAAACGGTCGTCAGTGACAGGTTCTGCGCGGGCCTGCACCTCGGGCGCGGCGTCGGCGCCGAGCAGCCGCGTCAGGTCGGCATTCAGGGTTGGCGCCGTGGCGGCCACACTGGCATTGGCCGGGACCGGAGCGCCCGTGGCAAACAATTTGAGTGACCAAAACACGGCACTGGCCGCGACCAGGGCCCAAACCAGCAACACGGACATTCGAAGCGACATCAGCGGATTATGATTCAGCGGTCCGTGCACACTGGCCGTCTGGCGCCGCGCCCCGAGTGGTTTTCCGTGCCGGACGGCCAGAGTTGGCCCCGAATTGATCTGCCCGAGCTGAACCATTGATGACGAAATTCGAGTTGCCGATTGCCCGGCGCCCAACACGCCTGATGCAGCGTCCGATGCTGCGAAAGGCACGGCATGGCTTTACCCTGATCGAACTGCTGGTGGTTCTGGTCATCATCGGTGTGCTGGGGGCGCTGATAGTGCCCAACCTGTTTTCCAGCCTGGACGACGCGCGCGGCACGGCGGCGCGTACGGACATCAACACGCTGGTGCAGGCCTTGAAGCGTTACAAGCTCGACAACCAACGCTATCCCAGCAATGAACAAGGCTTGAGCGCGCTGATCAGCAAGCCCACCGTGGGTTCGGCGCCGCCCAACTGGAAGCCTTACCTGGACAAACTGCCCAACGACCCCTGGGGTCGCCCGTACCAGTTCCTGAATCCGGGCGTGAAGGGCGAAATCGATGTCTTCAGCTTCGGCGCCGATGGGCAGCCGGGCGGTGAAGACAAGAATGCCGACATCGGCTCCTGGCAGTAGGCGCGGCCCGCGCCGCGAAACCTGCCGCGGCTTCACCCTGGTGGAGCTGCTGGTCGTGTTTGCCATCGTCGCGCTGGGTGTTGGCCTGGTCGCGCTGGCCTTGCCCGACCGCGATGCGGGCAAGCTGGAGGAAGAGGGTGCTCGCCTGGGGTCGCTGCTGGAAATGGCACGCGCCGAAGCTCGTGTGGCCGGCGTTCCGGTGCGCTGGGTACCGCACGCTGAAGGCCAGCTTGGCGCCGCAGAAGACACCGCGCGTGCAGACTTCAACTTTGTCGGCCTGCCTCGAAGCCTTCAGTTGCCAAACCGCTGGCTGGACGAGCGCACGAGTGTCCAGATCACGGGCGCACCTTTTGTGGTGCTGGGGCCCGAGGCCATACTGCCGCCGCAGCGCCTGGTACTGCGATTGGGCGAGCAGCAACTGACGCTGGTGTCAGACGGCCTGGGCCCGTTTGAGCAGGCCATGGCCCCGACGGCCGACACGGGCCGCCCGGGGGCGGCAGGCCAGCCATGAACGTCGCCCAGCGCAGTGCGTGCCGCGGCTTTACGCTGCTGGAGGTGCTGGTGGCCCTGGCCGTGACGGCCATCGCCCTGGGCGCCGGGCTTCGTGCGGCGGGTGTGATGACCGACAACGCCCAGCGGCTGTCCGACGTCATCGCGGCCCAGTGGTGTGCTGAAAACCAGCTCACTGCGCTGCGCCTGGCGCGCAGTTTCCCGGGGGTTGGCGACGCCGACTTCAGCTGCGAACAACTGGGCCGCAACTATGTCGGCAAGTTGAAGATTCGGCCCACACTGAACCCCGGCTTCAGGCGGGTGGACGCGTCGGTGGCTGACGAACAGGGGCATGTGTTGCTGACGCTGTCGACCGTGTTGGGGCGCCTGTGAAACATCGCCACCGCAACGCGGGCTTCACGCTGGTTGAAGTGCTGGTGGCGCTGTTTGCCATGGCACTCCTGGCCGCGCTGTCTTGGCAGGGGTTGGACGGGGTGCTGCGTTCACGCGACGCCAGCCGAGAAGCCATCAACGATGCCGTGCGCCTATCTACGGTGCTGACGCAATGGGAACAGGACCTGCTGGCCGTGCACGACAGCGCAGCCGTGCCGGCACTGGAGTTCGACGGCCAGAGCCTGCGCCTGACGCGCCGCACCGATGGCGGCGTGCAACTGGTGGTGTGGGCCGTTCGGCCGGGCGCTGAGGGTGGCGTGTGGCAGCGCTGGGCCAGCCGCGCGTTCAACAATGTCGATGAACTGCAGGACGCCTGGATGCGCAGCCAGCAGTTTCTGGGCAACGAGGCGGGGCAGCTGCAAGTGGCCACGGGCGCCAGTGACTGGCAGATCTACTTCCACCGCAGCGGCAGCTGGACCAACGCCCAAAGCACCGGCAATCTGGTTAAGCCTTCGTTGCCGGCCACGCCGCCACCGTTGGCCGCTTCGGCGCCGGACGGTCCAGCGTCCGGGGCTGAAGAAGGTGCCGAAGCGGCTGATGCGGCCGCCTCGGCCGCAGGCACGGCGGCAGGCAACCCAAGCGGCGCACCCGCACAGGCGCCGCCGGCCTTTTTGCCCCCACAGGAGCAACTGCCCGCCGCCGTGCGCCTGGTGATCACGCTGGGGGGCAAGAAGCTGACCCGCGACATTGCCCTGGGGCCTTCGGAGTCGTGACGATGGCGGTACCAAAGCAGCCCGCACCGCACCACGCTGCGCAGCGTGGTGCGGCACTGTTGCTGGCCATGATCGTCCTGGCCCTGGTCACCACGGTCACGGCCGGCATGGTGTGGCACCAGACACGGGCTGTTCACGTTGAAGGCGCTGAGCGAGCGCGAGCGCAGGCCGCGTGGATCCTGACCGGTGCGCTGGACTGGGCGCGGTTGATCCTGCGAGAGGACAATCGCAACAACCGGTCGCGCCGCAACCCCTATGACGGCCTGGACGAACCCTGGGCAACACCGCTGGAAGAAGTTCGGCTGTCCTCATTTCTGGCCGCCGACCAGAACAACAACACCGACAACGGCCCCGAGGCCTTCATTTCGGGCTCCATCACCGACGCTCAGTCGCGCTTCAACCTGCGCAATCTGCTGGACGACAAAGGGGCTGTGGTGGCCTCCCAGGTGCTGGCGCTGCAGAATCTGTGCGATGCCGTAGGCCTGTCGGGTGACACCGCGGCCCGACTGGCCCAGGCGTTGGGTTCTGCGCCTGCGACTGCGTCAGTCCGACCGCAGCCAGGCCAGGCCTCCAGCGGGGGTGTGCAGGCCTTGCGGCCGCAGCGCCTGTCCGACCTGGCCTGGCTGGGCATGGAAGACGACCTGCTGCAGACCCTGGAACCCTGGGTGGACTTGCTGCCCGTACGCACCCCGGTGAACGTCAACACCGCCCCGCGCGAGGTGCTGGTGGCCGCGCTGGACGGCCTGGACCTGGGCGGCGCACAGCGGCTGGTTCAGGCGCGCCAGCGCCAACCCTTTGAGACGGTGGCGGCCCTGAAGGCGCAATTGTCACCCGACGTCAAGCTGGACCCGGCGCGTGTGAGTGTCACCACCGCCTATTTCATCGTCTCGGGTCGGCTGCGGCTGGAAGAGCGTGTGCTGGAGGAGCGTTCCTTGCTGGTGCGGCGCAACAACCGGGTCGATGTCTTGCGTCGTGAGCGTCACAGTTTTGCGCTTCCATCCCGCTGATCAAGGCGCAAGGCCTTGGCAAATGAAGGCGAGAATAGGCGCCTTGTATCCTGTCGTCCGCCCAACGCCGAACGCCGCTCCCTGATGTCACTGCTTGTCGTCAAGCTCCCACCGCGTGAACGCCTGGGTGCCCGCACCGCTGCCAGCGAGCCCTCGCAGGGCCTGAAGCTGCCCGTCGAATGGCCTTATGTGTTCAGTGCCGACGAGCGGCAGCCCGGACCACTGGCCAGGGCGCCCGCTGCACAGTTGCCCAAGGCCGACCGGGTGGTGCTGGTGCTGGCCGAAACCGATGCCAGCTGGCATCAGGTGCTGGTGCCCAAGGCCCCTGCAGCACGCATGCGATCGGCGCTGGCCGGCGTCATGGAAGAACTGCTGCTGGACGACGACGACGCCGTGCACCTGGCGCTGGGCCACGGGGTGGTGCCGGGGCAGACCGGCTGGGTAGCCGTCACCAACCGTGCGCGTCTTTCTGCCGCGGTGGCAGCGCTGGAATCCACGGGCATGACGGTGGAGCGTGTGGTCACGGCCGTGCCGCAACCCGGTGCACAGGTTCGTGGCCATTTCAGTCACATCGAATCGCTGGCCCTGGGTCAGGATGCCCAGGGCATGACGGGCAGCGATGCCGACACCGAGCCCGGCTTGAGTCTGAGCGCACCCGATGCCGCCTGGTGGTTGCCGCTGAGTGCGGCCACGGGTGCGGGGCTGGCTACCAGCCTGCGCCCACCAACCAGCGAGGCTGGCCGCAGCCAGCACTGGACCACCACACCGTCTGCGGCTTTGGCGGCCGAGCGTTTCCTGGACGCCGCGGTGCCGTTGCTGACCGACGCCGAGCATTTGATGGAGCTGGCACAAAGCCCGGCGAACCTGCGCCAGTTTGACCTGGTGTCCCATCACCGCGGCGCGCGTGCGCTGCGCGACGGGGGCAAGCGCTTTTTAAGCGCTGAGTG
>JAHECB010000185.1 GCA_024641925.1 Betaproteobacteria bacterium | reverse complement strand
AACGGTGGCCAGAAGTATCTGGAATGTGGCAAGCCCAACAACGGTGGCACCAAGATCTTCAGCGTGGTCGGTGATGTCAACAAGCCGGGCAACTTTGAAGTGCCCCTGGGCACACCGTTTGCACAATTGCTGGAGATGGCCGGCGGTGTGCGCAGCGGGCGCAAGCTCAAGGCGGTAATCCCCGGTGGTTCATCGGCGCCGGTATTGCCGGGCGCCACCATGATGGACATCACCATGGACTACGACGCCATTGCCAAGGCCGGCAGCATGCTGGGCTCGGGGGCGGTCATCGTCATGGACGACAGCCGTTGCATGGTCAAGAGCCTGCTGCGCCTGAGCTACTTCTACCAGCACGAAAGCTGCGGCCAGTGCACGCCCTGCCGCGAAGGCACGGGTTGGCTGTGGCGTGTGGTCGACCGCATCGAACACGGCAAGGGCCGGGCCGAAGACCTGGCGCTGCTGGACTCGGTGGCCTTCAACATCAAGGGCCGCACCATCTGCGCGTTGGGTGACGCTGCGGCCATGCCGGTTGAGGGCATGTTGAAGCACTTCCGCGACGAATTTACTTATCACATCGAACACAAGACCTGCCTGGTGGGTG
Organism: Betaproteobacteria bacterium; assembly: GCA_024641925.1. Classification (GTDB taxonomy): domain Bacteria; phylum Pseudomonadota; class Gammaproteobacteria; order Burkholderiales; family Burkholderiaceae_C; genus Rubrivivax. The sequence continues at coordinate 9,483 of JAHECB010000185.1, read as the reverse complement.
CTGGCACCAAGACTCCGGCTCCGGCTGCGGTGCTGGCCTGAGCAACCGGTCTGAAAACGGGTCTGAAAATAGTCCATGGCTGAACTGAACATCGACGGCAAGACGGTCACGGTTGCAGACGGCAGCGTGGTGATGCACGCGGCCGACGCGGCTGGCATCTACGTGCCGCACTTCTGTTATCACAAGAAGCTGAGCATCGCGGCCAACTGTCGCATGTGCCTGGTCGACATCGAGAAGATGCCCAAGCCCATGCCCGCCTGCGCCACCCCGGTGACCAACGGCATGATCGTTCGCACCAAGAGCGAAAAGGCCACCAAGGCGCAACAGTCGGTGATGGAGTTTTTGCTCATCAACCACCCACTGGACTGCCCCATCTGCGACCAGGGCGGTGAATGCTTGCTGCAGGACCTGGCCGTGGGCTACGGCGGCAGCGCCAGCCGTTACGACGAAGAAAAGCGCGTGGTGTTTCACAAGGACGTGGGCCCGCTCATCGGCATGGAAGAGATGAGCCGCTGCATCCACTGCACCCGTTGCGTGCGCTTTGGCCAGGAAGTGGCCGGCGTGATGGAACTGGGCATGATCCACCGCGGTGAGCACAGTGAAATCACCACCGCCGAAGGTCGCACCATCGACAGCGAGCTGTCGGGCAACATGATCGACATCTGCCCGGTCGGCGCACTCACCAGCAAACCCTTCCGCTACAGCGCTCGCACCTGGGAACTGTCGCGCCGCAAGAGCGTGAGCCCGCACGACAGCACCGGCGCCAACCTGATCGTGCAGGTCAAGGCGGGCAAGGTGATGCGTGTGCTGCCGCTGGAAAACGAAGCCGTCAACGAATGCTGGATCGCCGACCGCGACCGCTTCAGCTACGAAGCGCTGAACAGCGACGCGCGCCTGACGCAGCCCATGATCAAGCAGGGCGGGCAATGGCAGACGGTGGACTGGAACACCGCACTGTCCTATGTGGCCGACGGGCTGAAGCGCGTGAAGGCCGAGTTCGGCTCGCAGGGCATGGGCGCCTTGGCCCACGCCGGTTCCACCACCGAAGAGCTCCACCTGCTGGCGCGCCTGGTGCGCGGCATCGGCAGCGAAAGCATCGACCATCGCTTGCGCCATGCCGACTTCGGCAATGTGGCGCCCGCTGACCATGCACGCTGGCTGGGACTGTCCATCGCCGAGCTGTCGAGGCTGGACCGCGCACTCGTAGTCGGTTCGTTCCTGCGCAAGGATCATCCGCTGTTTGCACAGCGCCTGCGCCAGGCCGTCAAACACGGCGCCCAGATCCACAGCCTGCATGCCGTGCACGACGACTGGTTGATGCCTATCGCCAGCCACACCACCGTGGCACCCAGCGGCTGGTTGCAAGCGCTGGCCGACGTGGCTCAAGCGGTGGCACAAGCCAAGGGCCTGGACGCGCCGATGGTCGGGCAGGCGACTGAAGCCGCCCAGGCCATTGCTGCATCGTTGCTGTCGGGTCAGCGTGTGGCCGTCCTGCTGGGCAATACCGCCGCACAACACCCGCAGGCATCAGCTCTGCTGGCGCTTTCGCAGTGGATTGCGCAAGCCTGTGATGCCCGGTGCGGCTACCTGGGTGAAGCCGGCAATACCGTCGGCGCGCAACTGGTGGGCGCCTTGCCGGGCGAAGGCGGCTTGAATGCAGCCCAGATGCTGACGCAACCCATGAAGGCCTTGCTGCTGCTGAATTGCGAGCCCGTGCTGGACGGTGCCGACGCCGTGGCTACGCGCAGGGCGCTGGCAGCGTCTGGTCTGGTGGTGGCGCTGACGGCCTTCAAGGATGGTTTGGCCGACGTGGCTGATGTGATGCTGCCCATTGCACCCTTCACCGAAACTGCGGGCAGTTTTGTCAACGCCGAAGGCCTGGTGCAAAGCTTCCATGGCGTGGCCAAACCGCTCGGCGAAACCCGCCCGGGCTGGAAGGTGCTGCGCGTGCTGGGCAACCTGCTGGGTGTGCCTGGGTTTGACTTCGAAACCGTTGAAGATGTGCGCCAGGAAGCGCTGGGTGATGTGCTGGCCTGGGCCCAGCGCCTGGACAATGCCGCAGCGGCTTCCGCATCAGCAACCGCGTCCATGGCCGTGACCGGCCTCGAACGGGTGGCCGATGTACCCATCTACAGCACCGACGGCATCGTGCGCCGCGCGGCATCGCTGCAGCAGACCGCCGACGCGGCCGTGCCCAAGGTGGGCGTGCCCAGCGCGGTGTGGAAGCAACTGGGTCTGAAGGCCGGCGACAACGTGCTGGTGGGCCAGGATGAAACCGCCGTAGTCTTGCCCGCGGTTGAAGACAGCCGACTGGCACCCACGGCCGTGCGCATTGCAGCGGGTCACGCCAGTACCGTCAGCCTGGGCGCCATCTTCGGTGCCATCACGCTGGAAAGGGTGTGAGCAGCATGTTCGACACCGTGCATCAACTGGGCAACAGCACCCTGGGCCCCACGCTGTGGCTGGTGTTGTGGAGCCTGATCAAGATCGTGGCCGTGGTGCTGCCGCTGATGATCTGCGTGGCCTACCTCACGCTGTGGGAACGCAAGGGCATCGGCTTCACGCAGATCCGGCTGGGCCCCAACCGCGTCGGTCCGCTGGGTCTGCTGCAGCCCATCGCCGACGCCGTGAAGCTGATCTTCAAAGAGATCATCCGCCCCACGGCCGCCAACAAGGGCCTGTTTTTCCTGGGCCCGGTGATGACCATCATGCCGGCGCTGGCAGCATGGGCGGTCATTCCTTTTGGTCCCGACGTGGCTCTGGCCAACGTCAATGCCGGTCTGCTGTTCCTGATGGCCATCACCAGCCTGGAGGTCTACGGCGTCATCATCGCCGGCTGGGCCAGCAATTCCAAGTACGCCTTCCTGGGCGCCTTGCGCGCATCGGCACAGATGGTCAGCTATGAAATCGCCATGGGTTTCTGCCTGGTGGTGGTGTTGATGGTCTCGGCGAGCATGAACCTGAGCGAGATCGTCGCGCAGCAAAGCCGCGGCAGCTTTGCGAACATGGGCGTGGGTTTCCTGAGCTGGAACTGGCTGCCGCTGCTGCCGATCTTCGTGGTGTTTTTCATCGCCGGCCTGGCCGAAACCAACCGCCACCCGTTCGACGTGGTGGAAGGCGAATCCGAGATCGTCGCCGGTCACATGATCGAGTACTCGGGCATGAGCTTTGCGATGTTTTTCCTGGCCGAGTACGCCAACATGATCCTGGTCAGCATGATGACCACGCTGCTGTTCCTGGGTGGCTGGTTGCCGCCGTTTGAATTCCTCAGCTTCATCCCCGGCTGGATCTGGCTGGCCATCAAGGTGTTTGTGGTCGCCACCATGTTCCTGTGGGTGCGTGCCACCTTCCCGCGCTACCGCTACGACCAGATCATGCGCCTGGGCTGGAAGATCTTCATTCCCGTCACTCTGGTGTGGCTGGTGGTAGTGGGCCTGTGGATGCAGTCTCCCCTCTCAATCTGGAAATGACGCCGACATGAGCACACTCACCGCCGTCAAGGACGTGTTGTCCAGCTTCATGCTGACCGAGCTCTTCAAGGGCATGCGCATCACAGGCAAACACTTCCTGGCCAAGAACATCACCGTCCAGTTCCCGGAAGAAAAAACGCCGCAGTCGCCACGCTTTCGGGGCCTGCATGCGCTGCGCCGTTATGAAAACGGCGAAGAGCGCTGCATCGCCTGCAAGCTGTGCGAAGCCGTGTGCCCGGCCATGGCCATCACCATCGAGAGCGACGTGCGGGCCGACGGCAGCCGCCGCACCACGCGTTACGACATCGACCTGACCAAGTGCATCTTTTGCGGCTTCTGCGAAGAGAGCTGCCCCGTGGACAGCATCGTCGAAACGCACCACTTCGAATACCACGGCGAAAAGCGCGGCGACTTGTACTTCACCAAGGACATGCTGCTGGCTGTGGGCGACCGCTACGAAAAAGAGATTGCCACCGCCCGCGCTGCCGACGCCAAGTACCGCTGACCGACAGCGCGCGCCCAAAAGACCATGGATCCGATCTCAGCCCTTTTTTACCTTTTCGCCGCCGTGCTGCTGGTGGCCGCGTTCCGGGTCATCACGGCGCGCAGCACCGTGCATGCCGCGCTGTTCCTGGTGCTGTCCTTCTTCAGCGCCAGCTGCATCTGGATGCTGCTGCGCGCCGAGTTCCTGGCCATCACGCTGGTGCTGGTCTATGTCGGCGCGGTGATGGTGTTGTTCCTGTTTGTGGTGATGATGCTGGACATCAATGCCGACGACTTTCGCCAGGGTTTCTGGCGCCATCTGCCGCTGGCCGGCCTGGTGGGCGCGCTGATTGCGCTGGAAATGGCCTTGGTGCTGATGCGCGGCTTCCAGTTGGAGGCGCCGGCCCCGGTGGCGCGTGAACTGGAGATGGGCAACACCAAGTTGCTGGGCATCGAGATCTACACCCATTACCTGTACCCGCTGCAGCTGGCGGCGGTGCTGCTGCTGGTGGCCATCGTGGCGGCCATTGCGCTGACGCTGCGCGGCCGCAAGGACGGCAAGCACATGGATGCGTCGCAACAGGTTCGGGCCAAGAAGGCTGACCGCGTACGCCTGATCAAGATGCCGCCGGTGGTGGAAGCGCCGTCTCTGCCTGTAGCGCCCGAATCCAAGGAAGGCGGTGCCACATGATGCTGGGCCCCATCACGCTCGGACACTACCTGTCGCTGGGCGGCGTGCTGTTTGCGCTGTCGGTGATCGGTATCTTCATGAACCGCCGCAACCTCATCGTGCTGCTGATGGCCATCGAACTGATGCTGCTGGCGGTGAACATGAACTTTGTCGCCTTCTCGCATTACCTGCCGGTCGAGGCCGACCGCATGGCCGGCCAGGTGTTTGTGTTTTTCATTCTCACGGTGGCGGCCGCTGAATCGGCGATTGGCTTGGCTATCCTGGTCGTGCTGTTCCGCAACCGGGCCTCGATCAACGTCGAAGAGCTCGACGACTTGAAGGGTTAAGAAATGGCCCACCCCCGAAGCGCCTTCGGCGCTCCCCCTCAAGGGGGCGCCCCCAGCGGCCCGGCGAAGCCGGCTCCGCGGCGGCTGCTTGTTTGGGCCTTGACTGATTCGAACTGACATTCATATGGCGAACTCGATTTCCCAAGGTCTGTTGCTGACCATCGCGCTGGCGCCGCTGGTCGGTGCCCTGGTTGCCGGCCTGGCCGGCAAGGCCGTGGGCACGCGCGGCAGCCACACCGTCACCATCCTGGGTGTGCTGATTGCCTTCATCGGCTCGGTGTTGGTGCTGATGCAGGTCAACGGCGGCGCACGTTTCAATGCCACCATTTATGAATGGATGGTGCTGGGCAAGCTGGTCATGGAAGTGGGTTTCCTGATCGACGGCCTGACCGCCATGATGATGGTGGTGGTGACCTTTGTGTCGCTGATGGTGCACATCTACACGATCGGCTACATGCAAGGCGACCCGGGCTATCAGCGCTTTTTCAGCTACATCAGCCTGTTCACCTTCAGCATGCTGATGCTGGTGATGAGCAACAACTTCCTGCAGCTGTTTTTTGGCTGGGAAGCGGTGGGCCTGGTCAGTTACCTGCTGATTGGTTTCTGGTTCAAGAAGCCCACGGCCATCTTTGCCAACATGAAGGCCTTCCTGGTCAACCGTGTGGGTGACTTCGGCTTCATCCTGGGCATCGGCCTGATCGCGGCCTACGCCGGCACGCTGAACTACGGCGAAGCGTTTGCCAAGGCGCCTGAGCTGGCGAAGATGACCTTCCCTGGCACGGACTGGATGCTGATCACGGTGGCCTGCATCTGTCTGTTCATCGGTGCCATGGGCAAAAGTGCGCAGTTTCCGCTGCACGTGTGGCTGCCCGATTCGATGGAAGGCCCCACGCCCATCTCTGCGCTGATCCACGCCGCCACCATGGTGACGGCCGGTATCTTCATGGTGGCACGCATGAGCCCGCTGTTTGAACTGTCGGACACGGCGCTGAATTTCGTGCTGGTCATCGGTGCCATCACGGCACTGTTCATGGGTTTTCTGGGCATCATCCAGAACGACATCAAGCGGGTGGTGGCCTATTCCACCCTCAGCCAGCTGGGTTACATGACGGTGGCGCTGGGCGCCAGCGCCTACAGCGTGGCGGTGTTCCACCTGATGACGCACGCCTTCTTCAAGGCGTTGCTGTTCCTGGCGGCTGGCAGCGTGATCATCGGCATGCACCATGACCAGGACATCCGCAACATGGGCGGGCTGCGCAAACACATGCCCATCACCTGGATCACGTCGCTGCTGGGCAGCCTGGCACTCATCGGCACACCCTTGTTTGCAGGCTTCTACAGCAAGGACAGCATCATCGAGGCGGTGCATGCCACGAACCTGCCGGGCACCGGCTTCGCGATCTTTTCGGTCACAGCGGGCGTGTTTGTCACGGCGTTTTATTCGTTCCGCATGTACTTCCTGGTTTTCCACGGCACGGAGCGCTTTCATCACAAGCCGTTCCCGCCGGAAGACGACCACGCACATGACGACCACGCACATGACGACCACGCGCATGACGACCACGCGCAGGCGGCCCATGACCATCACGACGCCCATCACAACCCCACACCACACGAGTCGCCTTTGGTGGTGACCGCGCCGCTGGTGCTGCTGGCTATTCCTTCGGTGGTCATCGGCTACCTGACCATCCAGTCCATGCTGTTTGGCGACTTCTTCAAGGGCGCCATCTTTGTGGATGCCGCCAAGCACCCGGCCATGGCCGAATTGGCCGAAGGTTTTCACGGTGCGGCCGCCATGGCCCTGCACGGCCTGACCACGCTGCCCTTCTGGCTGGCGCTGGCTGGCGTGGTCACCGCCTGGTGGTTCTACCTGGTGCAGCCATCCATCCCCGCGGCGCTGGCCAAGGCGCTGAGCCCGCTGGTCAAGGTGCTGGAAAACAAGTACTACCTGGACTGGTTCAACGAACATGTGCTGGCCGCCGGTGCACGCTTCGTGGGCCGTGGCCTGTGGAAAGCCGGTGACGAGGCCATCATCGACGGCGCCATCAACGGTGCCGCCAGCGCCGCCGGCAGCCTGGGTGCGGTGGCACGCAGTTGGCAGACCGGGCGCCTGTACACCTACGCGCTGGTCATGTTGCTGGGCATCTTTGCCCTGCTGACCTGGCAGCTGTGGCCCAAGCTCATCGGGCCCTATCTGGGCACGTTGCTGGGCTGACGGCCGACCAATTAGAAGAAGACGGAAAAAGCATGGGTCTCTTAAGCATCGCCATCTGGCTGCCCATCGGGTTTGGTGCGCTGCTGCTGGCCGTTGGCCGCGATGAAAACGCCGGCATGGTGCGCGCCTTGGCATTGTTGGGCGCCTTGCTGTCGCTGCTGGTGACCTTGCCGCTGATCACGGGCTTCGACATCAGCACGGCGCAGATGCAGTTTGTTGAAAAACTGGCCTGGATCGACCGCTTCAACGTGCAGTACCACCTGGGTGTGGACGGCTTGTCGATGTGGTTTGTGCCGCTCACGGCCTTCATCACCGTGGTGGTGGTGATTGCCGCCTGGGAAGTGGTGACCGAACGTGTGGCGCAGTACATGGGCGCCTTCCTCATCCTCAGCGGCCTGATGGTGGGTGTGTTCAGCGCACTGGACGGCATGCTGTTCTACGTGTTTTTTGAAGCCACGCTGATCCCGATGTACATCATCATCGGCGTCTGGGGTGGCCCGCGCCGGGTGTACGCAGCGTTCAAGTTTTTCCTGTACACGCTGGCCGGTTCGCTGCTGATGCTGATCGCGCTGGTCTACCTGTACTTCAAGAGCGGTGGCAGCTTCGACATCCAGACATGGCACAAGCTGCCGTTGCCGCTGAACGCACAGGCGCTGCTGTTCTTCGCGTTTTTTGCCGCCTTCAGCGTCAAGGTGCCGATGTGGCCGGTGCACACCTGGCTGCCCGACGCGCACGTTGAAGCACCCACGGGCGGCTCGGTGGTGCTGGCGGCCATCATGCTGAAGCTGGGTGCCTACGGCTTTTTGCGCTTTTCCATGCCCATCGCGCCCGATGCAGCGCACGAGTACGCCTGGGTCATCATCACGCTGAGTCTGGTCGCCGTGCTGTACATCGGCCTGGTGGCGTTGGTGCAGCAGGACATGAAAAAGCTGGTGGCCTACAGTTCCATCGCCCACATGGGTTTTGTCACGCTGGGCTTTTTCATCTTCAACGACCTGGGCATGGCCGGCGCCATCGTGCAGATGATCAGCCACGGTTTTGTCTCGGGCGCGATGTTCCTGTGCATCGGCGTGCTGTATGACCGTGTGCATTCACGCGAAATCTCCAGCTACGGCGGTGTGGTCAACACCATGCCCAAGTTCGCGGCCTTTGCCGTTTTGTTTGCCATGGCTAACTGCGGCTTGCCGGGTACAGCGGGCTTTGTGGGTGAATGGATGGTCATCCTGGGCGCGGTGCAGTTCAACTTCTGGATTGGCGCCCTGGCCAGCACCACACTGGTGTTTGGTGCGGCCTACACGCTGTGGATGGTCAAGCGGGTGTACTTCGGCGATGTTGCCAACGACCACGTCAAGGCCTTGAAGGACATCAACGGCCGTGAATTCCTGATGCTCGGCGTGCTGGCGCTGGCCGTGCTGTACATGGGCCTGTACCCCAAGCCTTTCACCGACGTGATGAACGTGTCGGTGGCCGAACTGCTCAAGCATGTGGCCGTCAGCAAATTGAACTGACGCAAATTGAACTGACATGCACAACCAACAAACAACATGAGTGTGATGAACTGGCACGTCGTCTACCCGGAAATCTGGCTGCTGGTGATGGGCTGCGCGGTGCTGCTGGTGGACCTTTTTGTCACCGACAGCGAACGCCGCCCCACCTTCTGGCTGACACAGATCAGCATCGCCGGATTTGCCTGGCTGCAACTGCTGGGCCACAACCGCGGCCTGACCGAATACGGCATGGGCGGCATGGTGGTGGTAGACCCCATGGGTCATCTGTTGGCCCTGTTTGCGGCGTTGGCCATGATGGCCACGCTGGCCTATGCGCGGCCCACCCTGGCTGCGCGCGACATGCAAAAGGGCGAGTTCTATTCCCTGAGCCTGTTTGTGCTTCTGGGCATTTCGGTCATGTGTTCGGCCAACAACTTCCTGGTGGTTTACCTGGGGCTGGAGTTGATGAGCCTGTCTCTTTATGCGCTGACCGCCTTGCGCCGCGACCACGCGCTGGCCACCGAAGCGGCCATGAAGTACTTTGTGCTGGGCGCCATGGCCAGCGGCTTTTTGCTCTACGGCCTGAGCATGATGTACGGCGCCACCGGCACCCTGGAAATGCCCAAGGTCTTCACGGCCATCGCCAAGGGCGACATCAACCACGAGGTGCTGGTCTTTGGCGTGGTGTTTGTGGTGGCCGGTCTGGCCTTCAAGCTGGGCGCCGCGCCGTTCCACATGTGGGTGCCCGACGTCTACCAGGGCGCCCCCACGGCGGTGACGCTGATGATCGGCGGCGCGCCCAAGTTTGCCG
>JAHECB010000184.1 GCA_024641925.1 Betaproteobacteria bacterium | reverse complement strand
TGCAAGGCCGACGAAACCGTGGCCATGGGCTGGGTCGCATGGCCTTCACGCCAGGCGCGGGACGACGGCATGCAACGCGCCATGGCCGACCCGCGCATGGCCTCCATGCAGATGCCTTTTGACGGCAAGCGCCTCATATTCGGCGGCTTCGAGGTCCTGAGCGACACGGCATGAGGCTGTCCCCGCAGCGACCGACGATCTGAACGCCCAAGCCCTTGTTGCCCATGTCCACCTTCTACAAGTCCACGGCCACCTGGGTCGTTGATTTCCGCTACGACGGCCGGCCCAGGCGCTGGTTCAAAGCCTTCAAACCGGGCACGCCGGTGCAGCAGCAGATGCAGGCCGAGTTGCAGCAGCTTTTTGGCCACCATGTTCACGACGTTCAGGCGCGTCCCGCCACCGACGATGAAGAACGCCAGTACCTGCGCGGCGAAGCGCAGGTCAACGCCATGTGCCCGGTGGGCAGGGCTCCTGTGCCGGACAAGACGGATTGAATCGGAGGGGCCCTGCCCCGACGCGGCCCGCCGGCGCGCTGCTTCAAGTCGGCGCGGGCAACCCCGTCCAGCGTACGCCCGGCGACCGCGGCCCTGCCAGCGCGTCAGGCGCGGTCGCGTGCCAACAGGCGCTGGCGCACCAGATCGATGTGGCTTCGCAGGTCATACAGTTCGCTGGTGTAGGCCAGCGGCAAGCCGATGCGTTCAACCTGGGCGTCGATGCCTTCCAGTTCAGCGCGCAAGCGTTCATGGTCGGCATCGCCAGCGTCCAGCGCCTGCTCGACCGCCCGAAGGTTGGCGTACCAACGGTAGACGCGTGACCGTACACGCAGTGCCACCAGCGGCGGCAGCACGCGTGACAGCGGGATCAGAACCGCCAGCAAAGGCAGCAGCACGATCCACATGCGGTCGATGAAGTTAGCCATCCAGAACGGCAGGTAGCGCTGCAGCAAAGGCTGACCCTCGCGGTAGAAGCGCGCGGCTTCAGGCGCCAGGGGCAAGTCCGTGGCGCTGGGGTTTGGAAACTCCCCGGCCGCGCTGAACCAGCCCGCCTCGCCATGCGCCTTTTGCGCCGCCTGAACCAGCAACTGCACCAGCGCAGGATGCAGATTTTTGCGCACTACCAGCGACGACGTGGCCGAAACCAGGGGCACGTCCTGCGCTGGCAGGTCGGCAGCCAGGTCGATGACACCCCGCGGCATCATCAGTGCGCGCAGATACGGAAAACGCCGCGCATAGGCCTGCGCCTGGGCAAATTCGAGCAGCTTCACGCCCGGCGTCTGCAGCAGGTACTGCACCAGTGGCGCGTCGGCGGCCGCCACCATCAGCAATGCGTCGGTCTGGCCCTGAACCAGGTCCACCACAGCCTCCACCGCGGGTCGGTGCCCCAACTGAAGCCGGGCCAGATCAAGCTGGTTGACCTCGGCCAGGCGGCGGAACAGCGGCTCGGCCCCGCCGCCGTTGGGGCCGATGTTCACGCGCCAACCGTCCAGTTGTGACAGCCGGGTCAGTGGGGTCTTGCCCAGCCGGGCCTTCGCGCTGGCCTGTCGGTAGAAGATCCAGATCGGTTCGTAAGCCACCGTGCCCAGCGACATCACGCCCGCCACGGTTGCGGGCACTTCGTTTTCGACGCCACTTTGAACAAAGGCGGCATCGACGCCGGATTGGTGGTCGCGCAGCAGCGACAGGTTTTCGCTGGACCCCTGCGTGCCGCGCAATTCGACACTCAGGCCGTGCACACGCAGCAGCGGCTGATAGCGTTTGGCAAACTCGGCATAGGCGCCCTGTTCGGGCCCGGTGGCGATGACGATGTGTTTGCTGGGCGTGGGATCCAGCCAGCGGTAGGCGGCATAGAGCGACAGCACCAGCAAGACCATCAGCAGGCTGACCACCAGCGGCCCGGCACCCAGCACCGCGTCCCACCAGCGGCCAGGCCGCGAGCGGACGGGGGCAACAGGATTCATGGCTGCACGATAGCGCAGCTGCCTTCAGGCGGCGGCGCTGCACATCTGCCGAGGTCGGCTGCCGTATCCGGCGTGACGGGGCAGGTTCGCAGAGCGACGGGTCAATCTTCAGCGCGCCGGCGCAAGAGGCGCATGTGCATGGTGCGCTCAAAAAACGCACCCTCCGACCCCATGTGCGGCTCAAAGGAAGCCCGCGTCATCGCGCGCTTCGCGTCGTCGATGCGGTGGTCCGCAAAGGTCGGCTGCATCACCCTTTTTTCGAAGTCCTCGAAGTTGACAAAACGCATCGAGTTGTCAAAGTACTTCTGCTCAACCTCTTCCCACTGGGGCAGCAACAGCGCACGGTCCAGCGCCGCCTGTGCTGCAGCGCGCACCAGCTTTTCGTCGTTGAAGATCTTCACGATGTCGTTGAAGGGGCCCGCATACAGGGGCTCTGAAACGTAAAGATGCCCGCCGGGGCGCAGCACGCGGGCCACCTCGGCCAGCGCCTGGTCCATCAACGCCACGGGCACGTGGTGCAGGGACTTCAGCATCAAGGCCAGGTCAAAGCTGGCGTCAGGAAACGGCACAGCTTGCGCACCCGCAGCCACAAACGACAGACCCGGCTGCAGAGCGGCCAGGTTCTTGGCATGCTGGCGCTCGTCGACCTCCAGTCCCGTGACCCGGCTGTCAGGATGGCTGGCCAGCAGCAAACGCGCCATCGCTGCCGCGCCACAACCCAGCTCGACGATGTCCTGACCGTCCAAGGGCACCAGCCTGGACAGCAGCTCGAGCTCGTTGTTGATCAAGGGCAAGGCCGGCGGCAATGGGGCTGTCATGGGATCTCCGAAAGGCTTCCTGCGATGCTGCAACTACCCGATGATGCGCCAAACGGCAGGCCACACCGTCCATAAAATTTGTGACCACGCGAGGCCGTCAGCTGGATTTATGCACAATTCCGCCGGGCTGCCAACAGGTCGAGACGTGAAAGCCGCGGCTGGCTGATCCCGTTTCCGTGGCGAAGATTGGACGATCGTTTGCGTGTTCAGATTTGCAGGCAACGGAGCCGGGCACCGCATCTGAGAGCGCAGTCAATCCGACTACTTCAAGCGCCGCGCGGCCTCACATCCCTGGATCGATCGGATGCTGCACCGCCCCGCCGCTGGCGGCCCAATCCTTGAAAGCGCCCAGGTTGAAGACCTCGGTGAAGCCCAGATCCTTCAGCGACTTTCCAGCCAGCGCAGCGCGGCCGCCAGAGGCACAGTAGACGATGATGGGCCTGTCGCGGCGGAAGTCGGCATGGTGGAACGGCGACTCCGGGTCGGCGCGGAATTCCAGCATGCCGCGCGCCACGTGGTGAGCGCCAGCAATGATGCCGGTCTTTTCGACCTCGGGCGCGTCGCGCACGTCCACCACCAGGGCGTGGCGTGACGCCGTCATCGCCTGCGCCTCTTCGGCGGTCACACGGGGCACAGCAGCTTGTGCCGCGGCCAAAAGTTGCTTCAAAGTGGTGGACATCCCAACTCCTGCTGGAAGACGCCGCGGCCGCGGCGCCGACAAAATGAAATCGCTGTGCGGCACCTTGGCTGCCGGGGCGATGGCTTGATGAGCTGTGTGCCCGGTCGACCAGTGTCGACGCGGACTGCAGCAGCACTGTACCAGCGGGCGGATCGCTGACCGAGGCCAACCCGGGCCCGTCGATCACCCCCCAAAAAGCAGCTGGCGTTTCCGCCAAGTGCTTGTTTTTTGCGAATTGGGCAGGCGCGCATGGGCTCGACAGACGCGGACATCGCACGGCGAGTCGGCACCCGCCCTTGTGACACCGTGCGACGAACGCTTGCTGCCTGCAGCGTTGAGCGCAGTCAATCGCCGACCGACCCTGCACCCTCAACATGGGCGCCAGGATTTGCCTGATCACCCTCCGCAGATCTTCTTGTTGCAACCGTCTAGCGAAATGGAGCGTCATCATGGACAAGAGTGATACGAATCTGAAAAAAGACGTCGAGTCCGAACTGGAGTGGGATGCCTCCGTGAACGCCAACAACATCGGCGTCGCGGTCAAGGATGGCATCGTGACACTCAGTGGACATCTCGGCAGCTTCGCCGAGAAGATCGCCGTAGAACGCGCCGTGCAGCGGGTCATCGGCGTCAAGGGCATGGCCATTGAACTGGACGTGCGTCTGGGGCCAGACGCCAAACGCAGTGACGCCGACATTGCGGCGGCTGCGAAATTGGCGCTGCGCTGGCATGCGCTGGTGCCCGAAGACAAGATCAACGTCATGGTCGAAAAGGGATGGCTGACCTTGGCGGGCGAAGTGGACTGGGAATTCCAGCGCGGCGCGGCCGTGAAGGCCGTGCGGCCGCTCACCGGGGTCATCAGCGTCATCAACAACCTCAGCGTCAAGCCGCTCGTCACCCCCGCCAACATCACCCATCGCATTCAGAATGCCCTTGAGCGACAGGCAGATCGCGAAGCCAGGAACATTGGCGTCGTTGTCGATGGCCACACCGTCACGTTGAGCGGACGCGTGCATTCATGGGCAGAGCGGATGGCGGCGCAAGGCGCCGCCTGGTCGGCGCCGGGCATCACCAATGTTGTCAACGAGCTTCGCGTCGGCTGATGACACCACGCACTGCAGGCGGCGCGCCACGCCGGTCATGACGTAGGCCATCGCAGCAGCAATCACCAAGGCCTCAACAAATTTAGGACCCCTCCAAATGGACAGCAGCACAGCATCACACACGACCCCCGTCAGCGACGACCGCATGGCCCATCATCTGCGCACGCTGGCCGAAGAGGCCGAAGCCTTGCTCAGGGCATCGGCCCGCGCCGGTGACGAAAAGGTGACAGAAGCCCGGGAGCGCCTGCGCGACGAAGTCGCGAACCTGCGCAGCCGTCTCGGTGACATGGAAGTTCAGGCTGGCATGCGCGTCAAGGACGCTGCGCACCGAACCGATGAGGCCGTGCATGCCCATCCCTACACCGCCATGGGCGCGGCGGCAGCGATCGGCCTGCTGGCCGGGCTGCTGATCGGCAGACGGTAGGCATGAGCCGCCTGCACGACATGGGCGATTCGTTGCGCCGCGTTGCGGCGACCTTCGTCGAGATCGTGCACACACGCCTTGAACTGGCCAGCACCGAACTGGCCGAAGAGCGCGCGCGTCTGGCGCAACAGATGGTGGCTGCGGTGCTGGCGTTGTTCTGCGCGGGTACCGCAATGGTGCTGGGTGTGGTTGCCCTGGCCTGGTGGGCAGGGCCGGATCGCGCAGCTGCCGTCCTGGCTGCGAGTGCGTCGGTCTTGCTGGTTGCCGCACTGGCCGCAGCGGCCTGGTGGCAGCGCATCATCGCCAACAGGCCCTCGCTGCTGGGCGAGACCCTGGCGCAGCTGCAGGCTGATGCGAAGGCACTTGCGGCCGAGCACTGATGAGGGCTCTGGACATGACCCTGCACCAGCCCGGCGCCTGTTCAGAACGGCAACACGCCATGAGCGCCCGCGACCTGATGGCCCGCAAGACGCTTCTGTTGGCCAACGCCACCTTGCAGCGCGTTCGACTCGCACACGACATCGACAGCGTCCGCCAGGCCTGGCGTCCGCCACCCGGCGCGGGCCTGGTCGTCGGCGGTGCCGCGCTGGTGTTGGCGTTGTGGGCGCGCCCAGCGCGCGCGCACGGTGCACCGACCGCATCAACGGCGGCATCGGCCTCGGCCTGGGCACTGCGTGGACTGACGCTGTGGCGCGCCGCGAACACGCTGCTTCGCACCTGGCGCGATACCCACCCCAGGCAAAACTGAAGGCGATCTGGCGCCCGCCGTTGCAGCGCCCACGGCACGCAACGCGCAGCGGCCGACCCGATCAGCGCAGGAACTTCGGTAGTTTGCCCAGGCCTTTCAAAGCACGCCCTGCGCGCCGCACCCATCGCGCCTGCCTTTTCGCCAACCATTCCCGCGCCAACAACGCTCCGGGGTCTTCACCGCGCCGCCGCGAAAAAGCAGCCTTTGCCACAACAAGGTCCTGCACACGCCCCAGCCTGTCCTGCGCATGTTGCAGCCGCTGGTCATAGGCTCGCCAGGCCCGTTTGGACCACAAAGCGGACACCATTTCGGCACCGTAGCGCAGGCGCTTGAGCTGCTTGCGTGCACGGTGGCGTTGAGCATCGTTCAGCGATGCATACATCTTGCCCGCCTGCTGAAGCTTCCGATGCAATCGACGAAGGCGCGGCACACCCAGTGCCAAGACCGACGACTTGGCACCAGATGGTGATGACCGCACCGCGTCAGTGTGCGAATAGGTCAGCAGTTCCAGCAGCAACAGCGTGGCTTCTTTGGAGCGAAACACCTGCGCCGGCGGCAGCCCTTCAATCGGCGCGCCCAGGTCGCAAGCTGGCGCACCCGTCGCCTGCAACTGCGGCATGGGCCATTGCGCCAAGGCATCGCGGTCGCGGACCTGCCCCAGCAACTTGAACAGCGCCGCAGTGCGCTTGCGCCAGTCCGGCTGCAGATCCGCCGACCCGTCGCTGAACACGCGCCAGACGCTGAGCAGCCTGCGCAATCCGATACGGACCTGGTGCACATGCTCGGCATCGCCTGCGTCGGCGGCCAGTGCCGACGCATTGGGCAGGATGTGCAGCAAGGTGGCGCGAGTCATGCCGCGCAGCGCCGCGTCGGGTGACAAACGGGCGGTCAGTGCGGGCACGTGTCCGGGCGAAGCGGGCAGCGCAGCCTGTTGCCGTGCCAGCAAGAACCCACGCTCGGCCTTGCTGCGCACGTCAAGCCACAAACCGTACCGCCGTACCCAGCGTGCCGCCAGGCTGGCCAAGGCGGCCAGCGAGCCGGTTTTCAACTCCAGTTCGAGTTCGGAGATGGCCGAACGCGACCGACCACAAATGATGTGCCCTTGGTCCAGCGCCAGCTCGATCAGGGCTCCGCGGTGCCTGACCAGCCGACTCAGCCGCTGCACACGGACTTCAAAGACAGGGGCCAGCGAATCAAGCTGCTGACCCCCTGCAGCCAACAATTGCTGATGGCCCGAAGTCCCTGCATGAAGGCTCAGGTCCAGCGCGGGCACTTCGCGGCCGGTGCCGCGCCCCACTTCATGCTCCCGACGTGACACCGGACTCTCGTCAGCGCATTTCAAGGTCTGCACCCATTGCCGGCCCTGGCGCCGCAGCCGCAACGCAACGGCGGCTCGGGACAGGTCACCGCCGGGCGTGTCGTAGTACAGCGCATGCAGGGGCTGCCGGGTGCACGACCCGTGCAACAGCCGGGCCTGCACGGCGGTTCGTTGCGATGCCGGAATCTGCAGCTTCAGTTCGATTTCAGACGTCATGGCGCAGTCGTTTGCAGGCTGAAAATTCTAAGCGGGTCGTCGTCTTCTGCGCGGGCTTCGACGCAGTCTTTGGTGCAATCGCTGGTGGCATTGCGCGGGCTCAACCGCCGGCGCGCCAAGGCGGATCAACATTTGCCGTGGCGCATCAGTGCCAACCAGGCTGCCCCGTTCAATACCCGCCAAGGAGCTTCATCATGAACGAACTGCGTGTCCCCGATCTGTTTGATCTTGAGCCCTTCCCTGCCGCTTTGCGCAGTGTGTGGGCCCCCTGGCGGAACGAAACCGTCGCGCGAGCGCCGCAGATCCGAATTGACCTGTCTGAAACCGACCAGGCGTTTGACATCAAGGCCGACATCCCGGGCGTGAAAAAGGAAGACATCGATGTGCGGGTTGACGGCAACCAGGTCACGATCAGCGCCGAGGTCAAGCAGGACCACGAAGAAGAGAAAGACGGCCGCGTGCTGCACAGCGAGCGCCATTACGGCTATGCCAGCCGCAGCTTTCAACTGTCCAGCGACGTCGACCAGGCTGCGGCGGACGCCCGCTACGACAACGGCGTGCTCCGGCTGAAGCTGCCCAAGAAGGCCCAATCGGCCAGCAAGCGCCTGGCCGTCAGTTGAGGCTGTCTCAGGTGGGCCTGCGGCCGTACCCGGGTTGCCGCGGTCTTGCAGCTGGCCATGGCTTGGCTTGCCGCAGCGCGGCCTGAATCGCCAGCCTGGACCCCATCGGCGCAGGCGTGGCCAGCAACGACCCCCCGGACCCTTCGACGCCAGCATCGAGGTCGCCTCTGGCGTGGAAACCCGCCAACCTGTGGTGGCTGATGCTGGCGCTGGTGGCGCTGTTCTGGATGCGCGACCTGCTGGTCGCGGCCAGCCAGATTCAGCCGGTCCCGTACAGCGAATTTCTCACCCACCTGAAGGCGGGCCGCATGGACTCGGTAGCCATCGGCAGCCAGTTTATCCAAGGCACCCTGAAGTCACCCGCGGCCGACGGTCGATCTCGCATCGTGACCACCCGTGTGGCGCCGGACCTGGCGCACGAGCTGGCCCAGTACGACGTTCGATTCGAGGGTGTGGTCGAAAACACCCTGCTGCGCGACCTGCTGTCCTGGGTGGTGCCTGCGCTGCTGCTGCTGGCGGTGTGGCACTTGATGGCCCGGCGCATGGCCGCGCAGGGCGGCATGGGCGGCCTGGGCGGGCTGCTGTCGGTGGGCAAGAGCCGCGCCAGGCTGCATTCCGAAACCGACGTGCAGGTGAGTTTCGACGATGTCGCCGGTGTTGACGAAGCCAAGGCCGAATTGCAGGAGTCGGTGGACTTCCTGAAGGACCCCAAGGCCTACGGTCGACTGGGTGCGCACATGCCCAAGGGCATCTTGCTGGTGGGCCCACCAGGTACGGGTAAAACGCTGCTGGCGCGGGCCATGGCCGGCGAGGCCGGCGTGCCGTTTTTCACCATCACCGGGTCGGAATTTGTCGAAATGTTTGTCGGCGTCGGTGCGGCGCGGGTGCGCGACCTGTTTGTGCAGGCGCGTGCATCAGCGCCTTGCATCATCTTCATCGACGAGCTTGACGCGCTGGGCCGAGCCCGCGGCGTCGGCGCCTTGTCAGGTGGTCACGACGAAAAGGAACAGACACTGAACCAGTTGCTAGCCGAGATGGACGGCTTTGATGCCAGCGTCGGCGTGGTCATTCTGGCGGCCACGAACCGCCCTGAAATCCTGGACCCGGCGCTGCTGCGCGCGGGCCGCTTCGACCGCCAGGTGCTGGTTGACCGACCCGACAGAAAGGGCCGCGCCGACGTGCTGCGGGTGCACCTGAAAAAGGTGCGACCGGCAGCCGACATGGACGCCGACGCGGTGGCGGCACTGACGCCCGGTTTTGCCGGTGCGGACCTGGCCAACCTGGTCAACGAAGCGGCACTGCTGGCCACGCGGCGCGGTGCCGATGCCGTGGCCATGGTGGACTTCACCGCCGCGGTGGAGCGCATTGTGGCCGGCCTGGAGCGCCGCCAGCGTGTGTTGGGCGCCAAGGAACGCCATACCGTGGCCGTGCACGAAATGGGCCATGCGCTGGTGGCCATGACCCTGCCGGGCTGCGATCCGGTGCACAAGATCTCGATCATCCCGCGTGGCATCGGCGCGCTGGGCTACACCTTGCAGCGGCCCAGCGAAGACCACTACCTGGCCAGCCGCGGCGAGTTGCGCAATCGCATGGCCGTGCTGTTGGGTGGCCGCGCGGCCGAATCCCTGGTCATCGGCGAAGTTTCCACCGGCGCCGCAGACGACCTGGTCAAGGCCACCGACATCGCCCACGACATGGTGGCTCGCCACGGCATGGCGCTCGAAGTCGGCCAGGTGGTTTATGAACGCCCGCAGGCGCGGTTTCTGGACGTGCCAGACGGCATGGTGTCGCAACGTGCGCTGTCCGAAGACACCGCACACCGCATCGACGCCGCTGTTCGTACCCTCGTTGAAGAAGCCTTTCAACGTGCGTTCGCGGTGCTGAAGGACCGCCGCTCCCAACTGGAAGAAGGGGCTGCCCAGTTGCTGGCGCAGGAAACACTGACCGAGGCTGAACTACGGCCCTACGCCGACGCTGCAAAGGACGGGCCGGTGCCCGACTGAAGGTGCTCCACGTACGCACCGAAAGCGGATGCCTGCCAGCGGACGCCCGACGCCGCCGGGCACCAGGCGGTAGACCAGCGCGGCGTTGCGCGTGGAACGCCGGATCGACGGGTTGCGGTCCAGGATGAGCGTGCCCAGGCCCAGGTTGATCAAAATCTTCGTCATGCCGGCCGCGGCTGCGGCCGCCGCCGACACGCGGGCCACTGTTTCGGAGA
>JAHECB010000183.1 GCA_024641925.1 Betaproteobacteria bacterium | reverse complement strand
CAGCGGAGTGCCCATGGCCAGCAGCGTGAACAGTTCGGCGTGCTCCGGCAGGCGGCTCTGGATGAAGATGGTGCAGCGGTCGGGGTCCAGCCCCGCAGCCAGCCAGTCCACCACCATGTCGTAGACGTAGCGCTCCATCACCTCGCGCTCTTGGTAATGCGTGGTCAGGGCATGCCAGTCGGCCACGAAGTAGAAGCAGTCGTGGCTGTCTTGCAGGCGCACCCAGTTTTTCAGGGCACCGTGGTAATGGCCGAGGTGCAAGGCGCCGGTGGGGCGCATGCCGGATAGAACGCGTGGTCGCATGGCGGGTTCGGGTCGATGAAAGGCGGAGCCGATTGTCTCAGCCCCTGGGCGAACCGCCTGCGCACTGCCTCTAAACTGCCAAAAACACGACAGCACCAGCATGGACCAGCGCATCGTCATCCTCATCTCGGGCCGCGGCTCGAACATGGAATCCATCGTCCACCGCTGCGCCGAACAGCGCTGGCCGGCCCAGGTGGTGGCCGTGGTGGCCAACCGGCCCGGTGCAGGCGGGCTGGCGTTTGCGGCGTCGCGTGGCATGGCCACGGCGGTGGTCGACCACAAGGCCTTCAATACGCGTGAGGCTTTTGACGCCGAACTGGCGCATGTGATCGACGGCTTTTCGCCTGACCTGGTGGTGCTGGCAGGCTTCATGCGCATCCTGGGTAGCGCCCTGGTGCAGCACTACCAAGGCCGCATGCTGAACATTCACCCGTCGCTGTTGCCGGCGTTTCCAGGTTTGCACACCCACCGGCGTGCGCTGCAGGCCGGCTGCAGGGCGGTGGGTGCCACGGTGCACTTTGTGACGCCTGAACTCGACCATGGCCCCATCGTCATGCAAAGTGTGGTGCCGGTGATGCCTGGCGACGACGAACACGCCCTGGCCGCGCGCGTGCTGGCCACCGAGCATGTGATCTACCCGCTCAGCGTGCGCTGGTTTGTCGAAGGCAAACTGGATGTGCGCGATGGCGTGGTTCACCAGGCCGATGGCGCCTCGCAGGTGCTGATCTGACGACCTTCACCTGAAGCTTGTCGTTTGGTGCCTTCAGTCGCTCAGGCGCTGGAATCGTGGCCGGCGCACACCGTCCACCGTCACCTCTTCAAAAAACATCGCCCAGGGCCGTACCCAGTCGCCTGAAGCCTGGTCCAAGGGTCGGTACAAGGCCATGGGCTGCAGGCTTTCGCTGTGGCGAACAACGCCCAGCAATTGGTACAGCCCGCCTTTGTAGTGCTGGTATCGGCCCGGAACGACAGCGGGCAGGGGTTCCAATGTGTCTTCGAACATGCCCGGCAGGATAATCGCCGACATGCATCCGAACGCACTCCTGGAACTGACCACCGAACTTCTGCGCTCTGTGCTCAAGTTTGACGCCCCGGCCGATGGCCTGGTGTCGTTGTTTTTCCGCAAGCACCGCGACCTGGGCCCGCGCGAACGCCACACGCTGGCCGAGACCACGTACACCGTGCTGCGCCAGCGCCTGGCGCTGAACCACCTGGCGCAAAGTGGGCACGGGGCGCTGGAACGACGGTTGGCGCTGCTGGCCTGGCAGGGCAATGAAGGTTTTTTGCGCGGCGCGCTGAAGCCCGAAGAGCAGCAATGGCTGGCCGAGGTGTCCCAGATCGACCGCGACACCTTGCCCGACAAACTGCGCCACAACCTGCCCGACTGGCTGGCCAATCCCTTGCGCGAAGCCCTGGGCGACGAGTTCTGGCCTCTGGTGAAAACCTTGAGCGAAGGCGCGGCGCTGGATTTGCGGGTGAATGTGCTCAAGGGCAAACGCGACGAAGTGCAGGCGCAGTTGCTGGCCGCGGGCATTGAAGCCGAGCCCACACCGTTTTCGCCCTGGGGCCTGCGGATTCAGGGCAAGCCTGCACTGAACAAGCTGCCGATGTTCACGGGCGGCGTCATCGAGGTCCAGGACGAAGGCAGCCAGTTGCTGGCCTTGCTGGTCGACCCCAAGCGGGGAGAGATGGTCGTGGACTTCTGTGCGGGGGCCGGTGGCAAGACCCTGGCCCTGGGTGCGGCCATGCGCAACACTGGGCGTTTGTATGCGTTTGACGTGTCCGGGCACCGGCTGGAAGCGATGAAACCCCGGCTGGCGCGCAGCGGTTTGTCCAACGTGCACCCGGCGCAGATCGCCCATGAGCGTGACGACCGCGTCAAGCGCCTGGTGGGCAAGATCGACCGGGTGTTGATCGACGCGCCCTGTTCGGGCCTGGGCACCTTGCGGCGCAACCCCGACCTGAAGTGGCGTCAAAGCCCCAAGGCGTTGGAGGAATTGAAAACCAAACAGTTGGCCATCCTGCTCAGCGCCTCGCGTCTGCTGAAGCCAGGGGGGCGGCTGGTTTATGCCACCTGCAGTCTGCTGGCGGTTGAAAACGAGGCGGTGGCGGCAGCCTTCGAAGCCGAGCGTGGGCAGGACTTTGAACCTGTGGCCGCCCAGCAGGTGCTGGAGGCGGCGCATGTCGAGCGTGCCGGCGAACTGGTGCAGGGGCCTTATCTGCGACTGTGGCCACACAGACACAGCACCGATGGTTTTTTTGCGGCCGTTTGGTCAAAACGCTAAAGTGCATTCAACGAGACGCTAAAAGCGTCTATCTGCGCAATACGTTTTTGAACAAATCCCCTAATAAGGGGTTGTCAGGCCCTTGTCCGGGCTGTGAAAACGCGTGCTCGCCCCTACAATAGCGAGTTGAGGGCTGTTCTTGCCCCCGAAGGAAATTTGAATGGATGCAATGGTTACGGTGCGTGATGCCCTGGTCAGCTGGTTGGCTGCGGGCTGGCTGGATGCTGCCTGGTGGCAAGTGTTGGCCTTTACGCTGGTGGTCACCCACATCACGATCCTGGGTGTCACCATCTTCTTGCACCGGGCTCAAGCGCACCGCGCGCTGGACTTGCACCCGGCGGTGTCTCACTTCTTCCGCCTCTGGCTGTGGCTGACCACGGGCATGGTGACCAAGGAATTTGTTGCTGTACACCGCAAGCATCACGCCAAGTGCGAGACCGAAGAAGACCCGCACAGCCCGCAGACGCGTGGCCTGAAGGCCTTGCTGCTGACCGGCGTCGAGCTTTATCGCGTCGAAGCACTGAACCAGGAGACGTTGACCAAGTACGGCCACAACACGCCCGACGACTGGATTGAACGCAACCTGTACACCCGCTACAGCTGGCAGGGCGTGGGCTTGATGCTCATCCTGAACCTGGCACTGTTTGGCGCCATCGGTCTGGCCGTCTGGGCGGTGCAGATGGTGTGGATTCCCTGGTGGGCCACCGGCATCATCAACGGCGTCGGCCATTACTGGGGCTACCGCAATTTCGAAGCGCCTGATGCGTCGACCAACGTGTCGCCCTGGGGCATCCTGATCGGCGGCGAAGAACTGCACAACAACCACCACACCTACCCGACGTCGGCCAAGTTTTCGGTCAAGCCGTACGAGTTCGACATCGGCTGGGCTTACATCCGGGCCCTGGAAATGGTCGGTCTGGCCAAGGTCAAGAAGGTGCCGCCCAAGCTGGCACTGGGCGGTGTGCGTGACGTTCCCGACGGCCATGTTCTGAACGCTGTGATTGCCAACCGTTATGAAGTCATGGCGCGTTACGCCGCTGAACTCAAGCGTGTGGCAGCCAGCGAATTGGCGCGGCTGAAGGCACAGGGCGCAGCAGACGCTACGCGCTTGCGGCAAATGCGTCTGGCTCAGGCCTGGTTGCACCGCGACGAGGACCGTATTCCCCAGGGCGTCAAACCCAGTTTGGCCAAGGCCTTGGCCGACAGCCCTCAGCTGACGAAGCTGGTTGCCATGCGGGAAGAGTTGCGCGCCTTGTGGACTCGCACCAACGTCTCTGCCGAACAGCTGGTGGCTGACCTGCAGGCTTGGTGCCGCCAGGCTGAAGAGAGCGGCATCGCTGCGCTTCAAGAGTTTTCGCTCAAACTGCGGGCCGCACAAATCTGATGCCGCGCCTTGGCCCGGTGCCTGCTCTTCATGGGCATCATCGGGTAGCGTCCACGCACGACCTGCGTTTGCAGGCAAGGCCCGCCCCCGGCGGGCTTTTGTCGTTCTGGAAGTGCAGGCGGGTCCAGGCGGGCGCCCTGGCGCTCCGGCATCCCACCCTGTTGCCTGCGGTCTGCCGGCGCCCGAGCCATCCTCCTTCTCGACACCTGCTGCAAGCAGCAACGCCATGACCCTGAGCGCCCGCGCCGTGCTCCTGCTGCTGACTGTTTTGCTGCTGGCATTGGCGGGCAGCCTGTTCATCCACACCTGGTCGGCGCGCGACTCGCTGCTGGCGCAGCTGGAACTCCGCAATCGTGATGCCGCGTCAGCGCTGGCGCTGGCGTTGTCGCAGCAGCGCGGTGATCAGGCGTCACTGCTGGCCGTGGCGCATGCACATTTCGACATGGGTGGTTATGCGCTGGTAGCCCTCAAGCGTCAGGACGGCGAGCAAGACATTCTGCTGCAGCGCCCAGACCCGGTTCCCCAGGTGCCAGACTGGTTCGTTCAAGCGCTGCCCATCCGTGCCGAACCTGGACAGGCCATCGTGACCCACGCCTGGCGTGAGTTGGGGTTTTTGCAGGTCAAGGCGCTCAGTGCCTGGACTTACGCCGCACTCTGGCAGGCGTTCACCCGCACCGCAGGATTGCTGGCGCTGTTGGGTGCGGTGGCTGCTGCCTTGTCCATGAGCGCCCTGCGCGCCTGGCGGCGCCCATTGCAGGCTACCGTTGCGCAGGCGCAGGCGCTCGAGCATGGGCGTTTTGTGCAGGCGCCGGAGCCCCACCTGCCCGAATTGCGTGACCTGACACGCAGTATGAACTCCATGGTTCGTCGCTTGCGCCAGGTTCTGTCACAACAGGCCGATCAGGTGGCCACGCTGCAGCGACAGGCCCAGACTGACATGGTCAGCGGCTTGCACCTGCGTGAACACTTTCTGTTGCGACTGGGCCGCCTGCGTGCCGACGGCCCGTCCGATGCAGCACCGCAAACGACGGACACCGCCCTCTCGACTTTGTTTGGCGCCGTCGAAACGGCCGCCGGGCCAACACCGGTCGCCCCGGAAACGGGTGACGACACCGCGGATGCACCCACCGCAGCGGCGCACACCGCGTCCGGTCCGGCCACCAGCCTGGTGTTGCTCCGTGTGCAGGACCTGAATCTGATCAACACCCGATTGGGCCGACCGGCGACTGACCGGCTGCTGGCGGCAGTGGCACAAGCCCTTCAGCCCTACGTCGACCGGGTCGACGGCAGTTTTGCGGGTCGGCTGAACGGCAGCGATTTTGCGCTTTGCCTGCCCGTAGCCGGTCTGGCCGCCGAAACGGCGGAGTCGCTGCATGCCGCTTTGGCTGCAGCGCCGCTGCTGATCAGCGCTTCGGCCCAGGTGGCCGTCGGCGGCGTGGAAGTGCCTCCCATCATGAGCACCAGCGCAGCGCTGGCCGCTGCCGACGGCGCGTTGGCCCGCGCCGAAGACGGCACCGGTTGGTACGCAGGTGAAGGTGTTCAGGCCAGCGCCGATGACCCCAGCCAAGGACAAGCGTTACGGCCGGTGATCGGCGGCTCACAAGTCTGGCGCCACCAGATCGCCCAGGCTCTTTCGGAAAACCGCGTCGAACTGGCCGAGTATGTGGTGCTCGACGCCGCCGGGCAGGTGATGATGCTGCAATGCCCTTTGCGGGTGCAATTGGTCTCCGGAATGGAATACCAGGCTGCGGCCCGCTGGCTGGCCCTGGCCCGACGCAGCCGTCTGATGCCGCAGGTTGACCTGAAGGCGCTGGAACTGGCGCTGACGGCCATCAGCCTGGACCAGCGCGCTCGGTGCATCCACGTGTCCTGGCCATCGTTGTCGGCCCCGGGTTTTGCACCCGAGGTGATGCGCCGCCTTGAACGGGTTCCACAGGCCGCGCGGCGTCTGAGTATTGAATTTGTGCAGAGCGCCCGCCCGCCCGATTGGTTGAACGTGGTGTCGGTGATGCAGTCCTGGCGCGCGCTGGGGGTTCAGGTAGGCACGGAGCACACCAGTGCCAGCCCGCAGCAATTGGTGGACCTGCAGTCGCTGGGTGTGGATTACGTGAAAATCGACCATCGCCACGTGCGCGGTATTGACACTGAAGACGCGGTCAAGACCTATGTGCAGGCGCTGGTACGTCTGGTTCACGGCCTGGGCGCCAAGGCCTGGGCCGCGGGGGTGGACAAGGACAGCGAGCTCGATGCCCTGTGGATGTACGGTTTTGACGCCGCCACCGGTCCTGCCGTCACCCTTGCACACCAACGCCGCTCGTCAAGCGCGGGCTGAACGCCAGCCGCTGATCGGCGGCGTTGACCTGGTTGAATGCTGCCCGCCAGCACTTGACGGCAGCACGTTGCCCGAGCTGCCGGCAGCGCTGGCTATCATGCGGCGGGTGAAGAATACTGATCGACCCCCCGCGCCCTTGACGATCGCCACCCGCGAGAGCCGCCTGGCGCTCTGGCAGGCCCATCATGTACGGGACGTGCTGGTGACTCAGCTTGGCCTGCAGGTCGAGTTGCTGGGCATGACCACCCGCGGCGACCAGATCCTGGACCGCACGCTGTCCAAGGTGGGCGGCAAGGGCCTGTTTGTCAAGGAGTTGGAAGCTGCCCTTGAAGACGGCCGCGCTCAGCTGGCTGTTCATTCGCTGAAAGACGTGCCCATGGACATGCCGCCGGGCTTTGCGCTGGCAGCAGTCTGGGCCCGCGAAGACCCGCGTGACGCCTGGGTCTCCAGCCACTACGCAACATTGGCCGACCTGCCGCAAGGGGCCGTGGTTGGCACGTCCAGCCTGCGCCGTACCGTTCAGTTGCTGGCGCAGCGGCCCGATCTGCGCATCGAGCCTTTGCGCGGCAACCTGGACACGCGGTTGCGCAAACTCGACGAGGGCGGCTTTGATGGCATCGTGCTGGCTGCGGCGGGGCTGATGCGTCTGGGGCTGGAAGAACGCATCCGATGCCGGCTCGACCCGCAGGTGATGATTCCAGCGGCCGGTCAGGGCGCGCTGGGCATCGAAATCCGCGCCGACGAAAAGGCGCTGCACGCCGTTCTGGCGGCCACCAGTCACCGGCCGACGTTGCTCGCGGTGGAATCCGAACGTGCTGTCTCCCGCGGCCTGGGCGGCAGCTGCAGCATGCCGCTGGCCGCATTTGCCGTGTGGGATGGTCCCCTGTTGCGGCTGAGCGCTGCGCTGGGTGATGCATCGTTGACGCAGCAGCCTCTGTTGTTGGCCCAGGTGGCGGCCGCGGTTGAGTCCGAAGAAGCTGCCAGGGCCTTGGGGGCACAGGCCGTGTCGGCCTTGATGGCGCAGGGTGCAACCCGCTATTTGCCCGCCAGTTGACGCGCCGCACACCGGTGTGCCCCCGGCACCGCAGCAGCCATGACCCCCATTGAACCCGCGGTATCGTTGATCGTGACCCGGCCCAGGGCGCAGGCGTTGGCCTGGGTGCAGGCCTTGCAGGCGCTGCGTTGTCCGGCGTACGCGTTGCCACTCATCGATATCCAGCCGACGCCAAAACCGGCGGCGCTACTGCAGGCATGGCAAAACCTGGCGGGTGTCGCGGCCGTGATGTTTGTCAGCGCCAACGCGGTCCGGGCTTTTTTTGGCCAGCGGCCTGCCGGCTCGAGCTGGCCCGCCGGCACATTGGCTGCCTGCACCGGACCTGGTACGGCGACGGCGCTAGCGTCTGCAGGCCTGCCACAGGCCAACATTGTTCAGCCCCCCGCCGACGCGCCCCGCTTCGACAGTGAAACACTGTGGCAACAGCTTCAACCTTGTCTGTCCAGCTGGCAGGGGCGGCAAGTGCTGGTGGTGCGTGGTGAGCAAGGCCGCGATTGGCTGGCCGAGCAGTTGCGTGCACAAGGTGCTCAAGTGCTTCACCTGAGTGCCTACCGCACGCTGGCGCCGCACCCCGATGCACAGGCCACGGCACGCCTGCAAGCAGCGCTGGCGCGGCCGCAGCAGTACGTCTGGCATTTCAGCAGCAGCCTGGCCATTCAGCATCTGCGAAGCTGGGCGGGCGTGGCCGACTGGCGCAGCAGCCGCGCACTGGCCACGCACCCGCGCATCGCACAGACGGCGTCGGACGCGGGTTTTGGCACCGTCGAGCCTGTTGCACCCGGTGTCGTGGCGGCGGCTCAAGCCGTGCGGGGTCTGCAAACCGGCACCCTACAATCTGATCACTTGTGATCGATCCCGACAACCGCATGTCTGAAGTTCCGGTGCCCGTCGCACCCGCGCCTGAACCGGCTGGCTCAGGTGCTGCCGCCGCACAGGCGCTGGATCGGGCGCCGCCGCCGGCTGGACGCAGCCCAGGTTTTGGCGCCGTCCCGGGCAGCTGGCGTTGGGCAGCGGTCTTGTTGGCGGCCGTTGCCGTGGGTGCATTGGCGCTGGCCTGGAGCACGCAGCAGCGTGTCAAGCTGGTCGAAACCGAGTTGGTCAAACGGCTGCAGGACAGCGCAACGCAGGCCACTGAAGCGCGCACGCTGTCGCGCCAAGCCGAAACGTCCTCTCGTGAGGTCTCGGCCAAATTGGCGCTGGTCGAAGCGCGGGTGGCCGAAACCACCATGCAGCGGGGTCAGCTTGAAGAGCTGATCCAGTCCCTGTCCCGCTCGCGAGACGAAAACGTGCTGGCCGATCTGGAGGCCGCCATCCGGGTGGCCTTGCAGCAAAGCGCCATCACCGGCAGTGCCGAGCCCCTGGTGCTGACCCTGCGACAAGCCGACGAACGCCTGGCTCGCTACAACCAGCCGCGACTGGAGCGTGTGAGGCGCGCCGTCGCGCAGGACCTGGAAAAGACCCGCAGCGCTGCGGTTTCCGACCTGACCGCATTGAGCATTCGCCTGGACGACGTCATTCGCCAGGTCGACGATCTGCCGCTGTTGGCTTCGCTGGACCGTGCCCGCATGGCGCGTGCCTTGCCCACCCGGTCTGCGGACGACCAGGCCACGGATTCTTCGCCACAGCCTTCCGGTATTGCTGCGGCAGGCGCCAAGGGCGAGCCTGGCGCGACCACCGCCATGGACTGGCTGCGGCAGTTGCGGCAGCGCTGGCAAGGCGCCGGCAGCCATGTCTGGAGCGAAGTCAAGAGCCTCGTGCGGGTGTCCCGAATCGAGCAGCCCGAGGCCTTGCTGCTTTCACCGGAGCAAGCATATTTCCTGCGCGAGAACCTGAAGCTGCGACTGCTCAACGCGCGCCTGAGTTTGTTGTCGCGCCAATTTGAAACCGCGCAGTTTGACCTGCGCGACGCGCAGTCTGCCTTGGACCGGTATTTCGACCGCTCGGCCCGGCGCGTGGTTTTGGCCAGCGAACTGCTGAAGCAGACCAGCATCCAGGCACGCCATGTCCAAGTGCCCCGTCCTGACGCCACGCTGGCTGCCATCGCCACGGCCGTCGCGGGCCGCTGACCCTCCCCATGCGCGGCATCGTCTGGCTCGTGCTGTTGTTTGCCGCCGCCGTGGTGGCCGCTGCGACGCTGGGGCGCAACGACGGCGTTGTCACCGTCGCCTGGAATGGCTGGCGGGCCGAGTTGTCATTGAACCTGTTTGTGCTGTGCCTGGTCGGCGCCTGCGCAGCACTGATGTTTGCATTTCAGGCGCTGCATGCCTTGCTGAGTCTGCCCAGGCGGGCCGAAGAGTGGCGTGCCCTGCGCCGCGAACGTGCCGCCCAGATGGCCTTGCGCGAGGCCCTGGCCGAGTACTTTGGCGCGCGTTATGGACGCGCCCGAAAGGCGGCTCAGCGGGCACTCAGTTTCCAGCCGCTGAGCCCTGTATTGGCGGCGGACAGCGACTTCCGCCGCCTGGCGCAATTGCTGGCTGCGGGCAGCCTGCACCGCATGCAGGACCGGCAACAGCGTGACCTGGTTCTGCACGATGCCCTGGCCGGTGTCGCCGGCGCCACCGGGACCACCAGCGCTGAAGAAGCACTGTCACTGTGCGCTGCGGAATGGGCGCTGGACGACCGCGATGCGCCGCGTGCGCTGGGCCTGCTGGAATCGCTGTCGCCTGGCGCAGCAAGGCGCACGCAGGCCTTGCGCCTGAAGATGCAGGCCAGTCGCATGGCCCGCCAGCCCCTGGTGGCCTTGCAGACGG
>JAHECB010000427.1 GCA_024641925.1 Betaproteobacteria bacterium | reverse complement strand
AAGCGGATCGCAGGATATGCATGCCCACATGGGCACGGTCAAGGCGCCGCTGAATGCCTTGGGTGTCGAGGCGCTGTGCCCAGGCGCCGAGGCGCTGCAGCGCATCAACGACGCGCTGCGTTGATGCATCGGATGCCTGCCGGGTGTCTGCAGGCTCAACTCCAGCCGACGCGGCCTGCCGGCCCTGCCGGCGTTCACCGTCAAGGCTGCTTTGCTCACCGACCTTCGAACACTCACGCGGCAGTTCGGCCAGCCCGGACGTTTGCAGGCGATCTGGCTGCGACCGCAACGCGGCGTGCCGGCCTTGAGCGTCGTCACGGCCCACGCGCTGGCTGGCCGTGGGCTGGAGGGTGATCGGGCGGCGCGCCCCAGCGTCGCAACGGGGACCTCCAAACGCCAGGTCACGCTGCTGCAAGCGGAACACCTGCCGCTGCTGGCGGCTTGGCTGGGGCGCAGCGATGTCGATGCCGGCACCTTGCGCCGCAACCTGCTGGTGGGCGGCTTCAACCTGCTGGCGGCCCGGTCCTTGTTTGCCGATCAACCGGTGTGCATCACCATCGGTGACGGTGTGGTGCTTGAAGTGACCGGCCCGTGCGAGCCCTGCTCGAAGATGGAGCAAGCCCTGGGCGCGGGTGCCTACAACGTGATGCGGGGCCATGGCGGCGTCACGGCGCGGGTGTTGTCGGGTGGGCGCCTGAACGTGGGCGACCTGGTTCAGGTGGCAACGGCGGCCCACTTGCCGGGGCAGCTGCCGGGGTAATCCCTGCGGCAAATGCCCAGTGGCGCCGGCATGATCGATGCGTCAACCCCGCGCCCGGAAACGGACGCCTGCCGACGCCGGCCAGCCGTCCCCCTGCAGCACTTTTTCAGAAAGCACACCGCCGATGCGTTCCACCACCCTGGCCGTTCTGGTCGCCATGGCCGGCCTGGCCACGTCGCTGGCCCAAGCCGGCACCGTCACTGTCGTCACGTCGTTCCCCAAGGAGCTGACCCAGGCCTACAAGGCCGCCTTCGAGAAGGCCACGCCAGGCGTCAAGGTCGAGATCCTGAACAAGAACACCGTGCAGGGCATCGCCTACGTGCGTGAGCTGCCGGTGGGCCAGCGGCCCGATATCTTCTGGGCCAGCGCACCGGACGCCTTTGAAGTGCTCAGCGGCCTGAACTTGCTGGACAACGTGGCCGACCTGGCCAACAAGGCAGCGCCCGCCAAGGTGGGCAACTACCCCATCAACGACCCGCAGGGCCGCTACCTGGGCCAGGCCCTGGCCGGTTACGGTCTGATGTGGAACACCCGCTACATGGCGGCCAACAAGGTGCCGACACCCAAACAGTGGTCCGACCTGGTCAGGCCCGCGTACTTTGGCCACGTGGCGATGAGTTCACCGTCGCGTTCCGGCACCACCCACCTGACCGTTGAAACCATGTTGCAGGGCGAAGGCTGGGAAAAAGGCTGGCGCCAGCTGCTGCAGATTGCCGGCAACAGCGCCGCCATCACCGAACGCAGCTTTGGCGTTCCTGACGGTGTCAACAACGGCCAGTTCGGCGTGGGCCTGGTGATCGACTTTTTTGGCCTGGCCGGCAAGTACAGCGGTTTCCCGGTGGAGTTTGCCTACCCCGACGTCACGGCCGTGGTGCCGGCCAACATCGCGTTGGTGACCGGCGGCAAAAATGCCGAAGAAGCCAAACAGTTCATCCGCTACACACTGTCCACCGAAGGCCAGCAACTGCTGTTTGAACCGAAGATTTCGCGCCTGCCCATCCTGCCCCAATCGCAGTTGAAAGCGCCGGCCGGTTATCCCGACCCCTTCGAGATCGCCAAGCGTGCCAAGGTGGCCTTCAACTCTGACCTTTCGGAAAGCCGCTACAACGTGGTCTCTGGCCTGTTTGACCAGACCATCACCTTCCGCCTGAAAGACCTGCAAGCGGCCACCAAGGCCATTCATGCGGCTGAGGCCGCGCTGGGCAAGAAGCCCCATGCCCAAGCGGCTGCGCTGGTCAAGCAGGCGCGTGATCTGGCCTACACGCCCGTGGTGGGCGCCGACATGGCCGCCAACAAGGACTTCCTGAAGGTGTTCACCGCCAACAAAAAAGAAGCTGCTGTCAGCAAACAGGTCACGGGCCTGGAAGACCGCTGGAACCGCCAGGCCGTTGACAACTATGCCAAGGCCAAGGACATGGCTGAACAAGCCCTTGCGCTGGCGAAATAGGGCTGCGTCGACCAACACCGTCTGATTCCCTGGTTTTGATCGCGTGGTCTTGCGCGCCCGTGCTGTGAGCGCCCGCGCCGGCGTGTCGGCCGGTGTCTGGCTGGCCGGCGGCCTGGTGCTGGCCTTTCTGCTGCTGTTTTTTGTGCTGCCGGTGGCACGGGTGTTCATCACCGCGTTCCAGGACGGCGACGGCAGTTTCACCGCCGGCCACTTCGCGGCTTTCTTCAGCCAGGGGCTGATGCAAGAGGCGTTTTTCAACAGCCTGTTCGTGGCGGTGATGGCCTCGGTATTTGCCGCGCTGATCGCGGTGCCGCTGGCCTACTTCACGGTGCGCTTTGACTTTCGCGGCGCCATCCTGATCCAGACGCTGGGCGTGCTGCCGCTGATCATGCCGCCCTTCGTCGGCGCGGTGGCGCTGCAGCTGATCTTTGGCCGCAGTGGCAGCATCAACCTGCTGCTGCAAGAACACCTGGGCTTCACGTTGCCCATCATGGAAGGCCTGAACGGTGTGGTGTTTGTGGAAGCCATC
>JAHECB010000426.1 GCA_024641925.1 Betaproteobacteria bacterium | reverse complement strand
GTTGGCAGACGTGAAGGGCCGGGTGGTTTTTTCAGGGGCTGTGTCGGTGCAAGGCCAGTTCACGGCGCAAGGCCTGTTGCTGCCTTTGGCGCCGAGCAGACGGGCTGCTGCGGTGGGCGCCGGCCAGCCGCTTCAGGCTGGCAGCCACAAACGGGTTGCGGGGCTTGGTGTTCTTGATGGTGATCTTCATGATGGGACTCCTTTTTCGTCGGGGGTGAACGAGGCCTGGAAAGCAAAGCGGCCCGGGTGCTGGAGCAACCCGGGCCGTCTGAGGCGAGCCACCAGAAGGGCTCTGGTGAATCAGCACATCGGCGGTCCAGGCGGCGCACCCCAGGTGATCGCGAACGAACGGCTCTGCACAAAGTCCACATCAAGCCGGCGTGCCATAGGGCACACGGTGCTGCTGTTGACGAGGTTCAGATTCGGATTCATGACGCTTTCAAGGTGGGTTGATCGGCTGTATGGCAGGTGGTCGCTGCCCTGGTGGGCAGATCGGCTGGCGGCTATACAGGCTTGCGCAGATGATAAACACGTCGTTATCAAATCGCAAGTTGCGCGCATGCGACACAGCCCGCATTTCTTCATGCAAGTTGGGGATGGACACAACGCGGCGGTATCAAAGTCGAGCGCGCGAACAGGCGACCATGGGTGTCAACCGCTTGCGCAGCTACTTTTTGCGCTTGAGCGGGGCCACGCCTGACTGGGACTTCAGCCACAGTCCATGGGCATCTTCGGCAGCAGGGCTCAGGGGCGCGGTTGTTTTGCCCGCTCGCGCCGGCGTGCGCTGGGACAGGCCCGAATCCACCACTGACGATTCCAGCGCGGCTGCTGGCGCGGTCAGCACCTCGCCCAACAAGTCCAGCAGTCGTGTGCGGGCCCGTTGCGGGTGGCGGCGGTAATAAGTCAAGACCAGGCCCAGGATAAAGCGCTCATCATCGTTCTGAGGCTGCGATTCATGAGCAGCGGGCCCGGCAGCCTGCTGCACTGCCATGCTGGTTTCGGCTGCGCCCTGCTGGTTGCCGTGCGCCTGGTCCAGCCAACCCGCTGGCTTGTGGCACAGCAGTTCAAACTGACGGGCCAGCCGCTCGCCAATCTGGCGCGACCGGCTCTTGATCTGACTCCAGTAACTGGGCTGAATCTGAACGCGCTCGGCAAACCGGCGCTCCAAGCCGCGCAAGGTGGCGGCGTCAGCATGACGCGCCGTGGCGCGAACAAACTCTTCAAACAGCGCGAGGGCGTTTTCCAGCCGTATCCGGGCCAGGTCGTGGGGGCCTGATTGCATGTCATCCCATGATAAAGCCGACTTCAGCTTGATGCTGTGAGCGGCGCACTGGTTGTGGCCAGCATCTGAGCGGCAAAGGTATCCAGCATCTCGCGCACGAACCGACGCCGCTGCACGGGTGTGCGCAACTGTTGGCCCAAGGGGCCGTCCAAAAGCAGGCCGGCCAGGCCATGGGCCTGGGCCCAATGCATGTGTGCCCATTGGGCATCGGCTTGGCCGTAAGCCACCACCACCATCTGCTGCAGCGGTTGGTGCGCACGCATGCCAGCGGCGCTGGCGCGCTCATGGCGCAGGGGGTCACACAGATCTTGCCTGAACATGATGCGAAAGGTGCCCGGCTGGTCCAGCGCAAAGGCGATGTAGGCCTGGCCGGATGCCGACAGGCACTGCAGCGGGGTCTGCCCGCCTTTACGCGCCTGCGCCAGGCGCTGCGCCAATTCGTCAAAGCCCTGCGCCACCAACTCGGCCAGGATGCTGTCGCGGTCGGCAAAGTGGTGATAAGGGGCCTGGTGGGTGACACCCGCGCGGCGCGTGACCTCGCGCATGCTGATGGCGCCCACGCCCTCTTCGTCCAGCAGGGCGCGGGCTGCCACTGTCGTTTGCCGTTCTGTACGCTGCGCTGCTGGATGGCCATTGGCGCAGCGAGGGTGGGTTCGGTTCGGTGGCCGAGGTGCACGCGTTTTTTGATGTGCCCGGCGCCCTGGTGGCGGGTTGGTTGCACTACCTGGCGTTTGATCTGTTTGTCGGCGCCTGGATATCGGAACGCGTTGCCGCGCTGCGCTGGCCACATGCGCTGACCGTCGTGCTGCTGTTATTGACCTGCATGCTCGGACCATTGGGCCTGCTGGCTCATGTGGCGCTGCGCGGCACATTGAATGTTCAACCGGGCGCCAGACCATGATGCAACACACCCAGACTCAAGCCCTGGGGCCTGCCGCGCCACGCCGGGCCTGCCTCAAGCTGCTGCAGGAGCTGTGTTGCCGGGAGCGGCACCTGGCGACGCTTTCGATGTTGATGCTGCTGGCCTGTGTACCGACGCTGATCGCGCTGGGTTTGGACGAACGACAGCTGCGCGGGGTCAGCGCCTGGGTCAAGCCCTTGAAATTCATGTTGTCGGTGGCGTTGTTTGCCGGCACCACCGCCTGGTTTGTGGGCCTGCTGCCGCCCTTGCAGCGGCACCAGCGTGCGGTGCGGGTAATGGTCTGGACGCGCGTGGGGGCCGCCACACTCGATGTGGGCTACATCAGCTGGCAGGCAGGCTTGGGCGCGGCGTCACACTACAACGTCAACGACACCCTGCATGCTGTGCTGTACCAGCTGACGGGCGCTGGCGCGATGGCCATGATGCGTATTTCAGCCCATCGTGGACGGCATTTCAGGCTGATCGTGGACGCTGTTTCAGCGTGATCGTGGACGATTGGGGAGCGCGCAAGTGATCTTTTGACCGGGTCTACGCTGGCTGCTTT
>JAHECB010000182.1 GCA_024641925.1 Betaproteobacteria bacterium | reverse complement strand
GGCTGCCGCCACGGCGCGCGCCACGGCGGCCCAGCGGTCGCGGTCGTGCACATACAGCTGCCGGCCCAGCTGTTGCCGCCGGCAGGGTGTGCGCAGTGCCACCCGCTGCACCTTGAGCCCGTAGGTGCCGGTCAATTCAGCGCGCGCCTCCTGCAAGGTGCCGCTGGTACCGCACAGCCGCCAGTAGCGCGTGAAGAAGCGCTGAAAGCTCATCTGCGCCATCGTGCGTTGTTCGGGCGAGGGCGTCAGCCCTTCGCGCAGTTCGACGAGCTGGTGCAGGCCCTGCGACCAGCGCCGGCCCGGCGTGACACGGCCCGTGGTGGGGTCGATGATGTCGACCTGGCCGTTCTGCACCAGGTAGTCCACGTCCTTGCGCAGCACATGCATGGCGAACAGCGCGGTTTCCACCAGTTCCTGGCGGTGGTGGTCATGGGCCCACAAGGGGTCGCGCGCCGGCCCGGCGTCCACGTCATTGGCCAGCAGACCCACCGCCGTGAGCTGCACGCGCCGCGTCTGCGGCACGATGTTGAAGTGCAGGTCCGGCTGCAGGCGCCGTGCCGCTGCCAGCGCGGCACGCCAGCGCCGCACGGCGGCCTTGTCCTGCACCTGTTCGGCCAGCACAAAGGGCGTGCGGGCTTCGTCGATCAGCACGCTGTCGGCTTCGTCGATCAGCGCCATGCACAGGCCGCGCAGCAGCGGCGGCTGGCCGCTGGGGCGTTGGCGGTCACGCAGGTAGTCAAACACCAGGTCCCGCGCGGCGGTGTAGGCCACATCCGCCTGCCAGGCCTGGCGGCGGCTGTCGTCGGGCTCGCCGGGCCGCACGGCGCTCACACGCAGGCCCAGCGCCTGGTACAGCGGCGCCAGCGACGTGGCGTCGCGAACGGCCAGGTAAGGGTTTGCGGTCACCACGTGCACCGGTACCCCGGCCAGCGCGGCAGTGGCTGCAGCCAGCATGGCGGCATGCGTCTTGCCTTCGCCGGTGGCCATCTCCACGGCATGGTTGTCCAGCAGCCGGCGGGCCGCCTGCAACTGGCTGTCATACAGCGTCAGACCCAGGGTGTCGCGGGTGGCGTGCAGGACCAGGCCAAAGGCCTGATGCAGCAGCTCGCCATTCAGGCCCTGCAGGCCGAGCTCGGCACGCAGCACCCGCACGGCCGCGCCAAATGCCGCTGATCCCACGGCTGGCACGGCCTGCTGGGCCAGACGCACACGTTGCGCAAATCGCGCTGGCGATTCGGCCAGGCCAAAACGCCATGACCCCTGCGCCGCCAGCGGCAGCCGACGCTGCGGGGCGCTGCTGTCGGCGGCGGCGCTGCGCTCGGGGTAGGGCCCGAACGCCGGGCCGGGCATGGGCAGACGGATGCTGTGCTCGGTCATGGACGGTTCTCGGTTGGGGTCTTCCGGCTCACGCTGTCGTGAACAGGCGGCCGATGAACAACTGGCGCACACGGTGCAGCCATTGCCAGGCCAGGGGCTGCGCGCCATGGTCAAAACGCACCCAGGCCCTTGTGCCAGGCCGCTGCTGCGCGGCCTCGGGCAGGCTCAGGTCGAGGGTGAACACCGGCTCCAGCGTTCGCCGCTGCTCGGTGTCGGTGGGATCGATGGCAAAGGGGCCCTGGCCATGGTCGCCCAGCACCGGACTGGGCAGTTCGCGCGTGGCGGCCGGCGTCTGCGCCAGCACCCAGGCCGCCTGGGTGACGCCAGGCGCGCTGGCCAGGCGCACCTGCACCACCGGACCCGCGTTGGGTGCGCCGTCGTGCTGTGCGGGCGGCACTGCCGCGCCGTCCAGATGGCCCTGCAGGCGCGAGATATCGTCCTGCGGCACCACCACGCGCACCTGGCTGCCGTGCTGCGGCAAGACATGCGCGACGACAGCGCCGCGCGACACCCAGGCTCCGGGCAGGTCTGCCGCATGCGGCAGCACCAGGCGGCCGCTGGCACCAGCGCGCACCGTGAGTTGCTCAAGGCGCTGCTTCAACCGCCGAAATTCAGCCTTCAGCTGCTCCAGCTGCTGGGTCAGGACAGCCGCCTGGGGAGACTGTGTGAACAGCGCCATGTGCTGCGCCGCCGAGACCCCGCGCCAGCGCGCGCTCAGCGCCAGGACGTCGGCGTCAAACGACGGATCGACGAGTCGCAGCAGGGGCGTGCCGGCTTCGACGGCATCACCGTCCTGGGCCAGCAGCTGGTCAACGAAGCCTTCAGCGCCGGCGCGGGCCACGGCCTTCTCGGGCAACCACACCACACCCTGTGCGCGTGTGTAGGCCGGCAGCGGCACGGCCAGCACCAGCAGCAACGGCAAGACTGTCAGCAGGCCGCCAGCGGCCAGCGCACGCTGCCGGTTGTGCGCGAGTTCGGCGGCCGTGCGCGTCCAGCGCCACAGGCGCCGGGCCGGCAAGGCCAGCATGATGATGGCAAACCAGGCCACCGCCAGGGAACCGAGCAGCAGGTGCACGCCGAGCAGCCAGCTCACGATCCACAGCGCCAGCAGCCATTGGTACACCGTCGAGGCCAGGCCGTAGCCCAGCAGCCAGCGCCGTTCGCCCGGCGCCACCGTGGGTGGCCGGGCCTGGCTGAGGCCCAGCAGCCAGCGCCGAGCCAGGTACAGCAGATAGGCCTTGCTGCGAGGCGCCAGCCCCGGGGACTCCAGCGCGTCGGCCAGGGCGTGGTAGGCGTCCATGCGCACCAGCGGGTTGCCGTTGAACAGCAGCGTCGACACACCGCCGATCAGCATCACGACAAAGGCCGCGTCGCGTATCAGACCGTCGCTGACCAGCAGCCACAGGCCCAGCGCCAGCGCGGCCAGCGCCGCTTCGGCGGCCATGCCCGCCAGGCTGACGATGATGCGGTGCCGGCGCTGCCGAAACGCCGTGGCAGCACTGGCGTCCACATAGGGCACCGGCAGCAGCAGCATCAGGGTCAAACCCACTTCGCTGACGGTGCCGCCCCAGCGCCGCACCGCCAGCGCATGGGCCGTTTCGTGCAGGGCCTTGACGACCGGGTACAGCAGCCACAGCAGCAGCAACTGCTGCGGCGAGCCGATGTGGCGTGCACCGTAGGCCTGCAGTTCGCCGGCATGGGTGGCCGCGCCGGCCAGCGCCAGCAGCACCAGGGCGCACCAGAGCCACAGCGCCGGGCGGTTGAAGAGCGCCTGCGCCAGGCCGTCGGCCCGCGCCAGCCAGGGCGCGGGGTTGAACAGCGGCACCCGAAAGGCCAGTGGGTTGCGCTGCGCCAGGCGTTCGCGTCGGCTGCGCTGTTCGTGCTGCGTGAACAGGCCCTTCAGATCGGGCCGGCCCTCGCTGGCGATGAGTCCGTTTTCATGCAGCTGCCCCAGCAGCGCCAGCACCTCGGGCTGCGTCGGCGCCTGGCTGCCCTGCTCGTTGATCACGGTTTCCCAGATCTGGTGCAGCGATTGCTGGCCGTCCAGCCGCGCCACCAACGACCAGGCCACGGGGTTGATGCGGTGCTGGCGACCACCCACCGTGTCGTCCAGCACATGCCAGATCTCGCCGCGGTAGGCGTGGCGCTGCACCTGCACATGCGCATGCAGGCGCGGGTGCAGGTTGGCGACGCGGTACCACTGGTCGCTGAAGGTCGGGCCCAGCGTGGCGGCGGGTGTGAGGGCAGGATCGGCGTGATGCATCGTCAGCTCAACCCACCCAACGCCACCACTGCAGCCGCAGCCAGTCGAAGGCGCCATGTCCCAGCAGCCAGCCCAGCGGCTGGCGCCCGGCCTGCACCTGGGCCAGCCCCTGCATGCCGGGCCGAAGCTGTGCCTGCGCCGGCGCCAGCAGACGGGCTTCGGCTTCAAAGACGTTGCGCCCTTCCACCACCTGCGCCACCGGCGACACACGCTCGATCACGACATCGAAACGTTGCGAGGGCAGCGCCGAAAACGTCACCGCACCGGTCTGCCCGGCCTGCACGAATGCGCTGTCGCGCTCGTCCACCTGCAGCATCAGGCGCATCTCGCGGCTGGGTGTGAGCGTGAACAGCAGTTCGCCACGGCGCAGCGGAGCGGCCAGCTGCTGGCGCAGATCGCCGGCGATCACCAGGCCGTCAAACGGCGCCAGCAGGCGGGTACGGGCCAGCTGGGACTCCACCAGGCCCAGCTGGGCCCGTGACTCCGCGGCGCGCGCCTCGGCCATCACCAGCGCGCCGCGGTCCTGCCGCGCCATGGCGTCGCCGTAGGCGCTTTCGTGCTGGCTGATTTCGGTCTGGCGGCGGCGCTGTTCCAGCCGCAAGTCGTCGTCGACGAGCTCGGCCATCAGGTCACCGGCCTTGATGGCGTCGCCGGCGCGCACGTGTACCGACTTCAGGTAGCCATCCAGGGGTGACACCACGGCACGTTGCACGCGCCCTTGCAGCGTGCTGGTGGCGGCCACCTGGTGCTGCAGCGGGATGAACAGCGCCGCCAGCAGCGTCAGCGCCCCGGCGGGCGCTGCCGTCAACCAGGCGCGGCGCGCCCGGGCCGACAGACCTTGCCAGCGCCCGGACAGGTCAGCCCGCAGCCGCAGGGCCACGCCCTGCTCGGCACGCGCCTGCAGCTGCAACAGCGGCGCCAGGG
Source organism: Betaproteobacteria bacterium (assembly GCA_024641925.1). Taxonomy (GTDB): domain Bacteria; phylum Pseudomonadota; class Gammaproteobacteria; order Burkholderiales; family Burkholderiaceae_C; genus Rubrivivax. Next base: position 5,611 of record JAHECB010000182.1, on the reverse strand, counting down.
ACAGGGCCAGCGTCTGCACCTGCTGCGCCCAGGCCTCGTCGAAGTACTGCCCCGCGGTGCGCTCGAAGGTCAGGGCACCCACGGCCTGGGTGTCCACGAACAAGGGAACGGTCAGCAAGGCACCGGTGCCGTGCCGCTGCGCGAGCTGCATGTGCGCACGCGTCACGCGGGGGTGCGGTTCGTCGGGATGCTGCGGGCTGGCGACATGGGCGCCCTGGTCCAGCGCCTCGTCCATGGCCCGGGCCACATCCACCATCAGCGGCATGGCCGCCGCCTTGCCGGCCAGGGGCGCCCCGTTAGAGACCGCCACGACGCGGACAAAACGCCGGTCGACCACACCCACGAAGACACGGCTGCAGACCCACTCGCTGGCCAGTCCGGTGGCCACCGCCGCCGCCGCGCGGGCGAAACCGCGCTGGCCCAGGGCGGCGCGCAGCGTGTCCAGGGCAAAGCGCTCCTCGGCTCCGGCGGTGGGGCTGGGGCTGGGGCTGGCCAAAAGTCCTGGCGGCAGGCGCAAATCCATGAACGATAGGGCGTAGGTGATCCACAGCGGGCGCAAGAACGCCCCGCATGAACACACAAGTTTGCCGACCCGGACCCCGCGGCAAGGGCGGATCAACGGCCCCTTCGCCCGCCTATTGGAGAGTGGTCATGGCCGGGCAGGCAGCCGCGCGCGCTGGCGGCGGCCCGTCCTGCAGCATCACGCCACCTGGCAGACCCGCATCATGTTGGTGCCCCCGGGGTGACCCATGGGCTCGCCGCAGGTGATGGCATAGGTGTCGCCGGGGCGCAGCACGCCCAGGCCCACCAGCAGCGCTTCGGCCTTGGCCAGCGCTTCGTCACGGTCGCTCATCTTGGGCATCATCAGCGGCTGCACATTGCGGTACAGCGTCATGCGCCGGTGGCTCTGCGGCTGCGAGGTCAGGCCGAAGATGGGCACCTTGATGCTGTGCCGGCTCATCCACAGCGCCGTGCTGCCACTTTCGGTCAGCGCCACGATGGCCTTGCAGCCCAGGTGGTGGGCGGTGAACAGCGCCGCCATGGCGATGCTCTGGTCGATGCGGTTGAAGCGCTTGGCGGTGAAGTCGGCGTCGAGCTTGACGTCTTCGGCACGTTCGGCTTCCACCGCAATCTGCGCCATCTGCTCCACCGTTTCCACCGGGTACTTGCCGGCGGCCGTTTCGGCACTGAGCATCACCGCGTCGGTGCCGTCCAGCACGGCGTTGGCCACGTCGGAGACCTCGGCGCGTGTGGGCACCGGCGCCACGATCATGCTTTCCATCATCTGGGTGGCGGTGATGACTACCTTGTCCAGTTCACGCGCCATGCGGATCATGCGTTTTTGCAGCGCCGGCACGGCCGCGTTGCCCACCTCCACCGCCAGGTCACCGCGCGCCACCATGATGCCGTCGCTGGCGCGCAGGATGGCTTCCAGGTTGGGGATGGCCTCGGTGCGCTCGATCTTGGCGATCAGCGCCGTCTTGTGGCGGTAGGGCTCGCCGGCCACGTTGGCCAGCTGGCGCGCCATTTCCATGTCGGTGGCGTTTTTCGGAAAACTCACGGCCAGGTAGTCGCACTGGAAGGCCATGGCGGTCTTGATGTCGTCCATGTCCTTGGCGGTCAGCGCCGGGGCGGTCAGGCCGCCGCCGGCCTTGTTGATGCCCTTGTTGTTGGACAGCACACCCCCCAGGACCACACGCGTGTGCACCTGTTCACCACGCACCACCTCGACGGTCAGCTTGATCAGGCCGTCATTCAGCAGCAGCACGTCGCCAGGGCGCACGTCGCGCGGCAGTTCCTTGTAGTCCAGGCCCACCGCCTGCAGGTCGCCAGGTTCGCTGCGCTGGGCGTCCAGCACAAAGGGCTGGCCGGCTTCGAGCAGCACCTTGCCGTCGACAAATTTGCCGACGCGGATCTTGGGGCCCTGCAGGTCGGCCATCAGCGCCACCGGCTTGCCCACCTTGTCGGCCACCGAACGAACCAGTTGCGCCAGGTTGATGTGGTCCTGGGCCTTGCCGTGGCTGAAGTTCAGCCGCACGACGTCGACACCCACGCGCAACAACCGCTCCAGCACGTCAGGGTCGCTGGAGGCGGGGCCCAGGGTGGCAACGATCTTGGTGGCACGGGTCATGGCATGAACTTTCGATGAACGGCGGTCCCGGAATTATGGGCGGTGGGCCACCGCAGCGGTTTCATCGCGGTTACAGGGGTGGCCCGCATCGGCGCAGGGCCGGGACGATCAACCCGCGGCGCGCCGTGACAGCACCTCGAAGGCCGGCAGCGTCTTGCCCTCCAGCACTTCCAGGAAGGCCCCACCGCCAGTGCTGATGTAGCTGACGTCCTTTTCGATGCCGTACTTGGCGATGGCCGCCAGGGTGTCGCCGCCACCCGCGATGCTGAACGCGGGGCTTGCGGCGATGGCGCGCGCCAGGGTTTCCGTGCCGTGCGCAAAGCTGTCGAATTCAAAAACGCCCACGGGGCCGTTCCAGACGATGGTGCCGGCGGTTTTCAGTTGCGCAGCCAGCAAGGTGGCGGTCTGCGGGCCGATGTCCAGGATCAGGTCGTCGTCGGCCACGTCGGCGGCGGCTTTCACCGTGGCGGCGGCGTCGGCTGCAAAGGCCTTGGCCACCACCACATCGGTGGGAATGGGCACGGCCGCGCCGCGGGCCTTCATGGCGGCCATCACGGCGCGTGCTTCGTCCAGCAGGCCGGGTTCGGCCAGGCTCTTGCCGATGGGCAGGCCGGCAGCCAGCATGAAGGTGTTGGCAATGCCGCCGCCCACGATCAGGCCGTCGACCTTGTCGGCCAGGCTTTTCAGGATGGTGAGCTTGGTGCTGACCTTGCTGCCCGCCACGATGGCCACCAAAGGCCGCCTGGGCGACGCCAGGGCCTGGGTGACCGCGTCGATTTCAGCCGCCAGCAGCGGCCCGGCGCAGGCCACGGGCGCGTACTGCGCGATGCCGTAGGTGCTGGCTTCGGCGCGATGCGCGGTGCCAAAGGCGTCGTGTACAAAGATGTCGCACAGCGCCGCCATCTTGCGCGCCAGGGTTTCGTCGTTTTTCTTTTCGCCCTTGTTCAGGCGGCAGTTCTCCAGCAGCACCACCTGGCCCGGCGACACGGTCACACCGTCGACCCAGTTCGACACCAGGGGCACGGCGCAGCCCAGCAGCTCGGACAGGCGCGCGGCCACCGGGGCCAGGCTGTCTTCAGGTTTGAATTCGCCCTCTGTGGGCCGGCCCAGGTGCGAGGTGACCATCACCGCAGCACCGGCATCCAGCGCCATGCGGATGCAGGGCACGCTGGCACGGATGCGGGTGTCTTCGGTGATGCGGCCGGCATCGTCCTGCGGCACGTTGAGGTCGGCGCGGATGAAAACCCGCTTGTTTTTCAGGCGGCCAGCGGCCACCAGGTCGGCCAGACGGATCACGTTCATGCAGGACTCCTTGGTGTTGATACACAGATTTCTTGCCACAAATTCTAGGAGCCACGGACCAGCGACCCCAGACCTACCAGCCCAGCCCCAGCCGAAGCGGCAGGTAGACCACCATGCCCGCCACCATGGTGCCCAGCAGGCCGCGCCGCCAGTAGAACCACGCCGCCGCTGCCGCCACGGCAAACAGGCGCGCGTCCTGGACCTGGTGGATCAGGTGCCCGTCCAGCATCAGCACTTCAGGCACCACCACCGCGCTGAGCGCGGCCAGCGGCGCATAGCGCAGGCCTTTTTGCAGCCAGCCCGGCATGGGCAGTTCACGCCGGGTCAGGAAAAATCCGCCCCGGGTGGCCAGTGTCACCACCACCAGGCCCATCACGGCCAGCCAGGCTTCGGCGTTGCTCATGGCGCGGCGCTTTCGGCCACGCCGGGTTTATCGGTCCGGCGCCCGGGCCAACGGTCCATCAGCAAGCCCATGGCCACCGCGGCGGCTATGGCCACCACGATGTTCAATTTGTAGGGCATGGCGTACGCGGCCACCGCGGCACAGCCCGCCACCGCGCCGGCCACCGCCGTGGCACGGCCCTGAATCGATGCCAGGGCGAGCGCCAGCAGTGTCAAGGTGCCGACAAAGCCCAGGCCCCAGTGCACCGGCACGGCATCGGCCAACACGATGCCGGGCACGGCACTGAACTGCCAGGCCACCCAGGTGGTGAGTGCACCGCCCCAGAAATAGGCCGGCTGTTCAGGACGGGGCTCGGGCAGGGGATAGCGGCGCATGAACAGCACATAACTCATGTCCACGGCCACATAGGCCCAGCGCAACCGCTGACCCAGCGTCAGGTGGGCCACATAAGGCCGCCACTGGGCGCTGAAAATCAGGAAACGCAGGTTCACACACAGGGCCGTGGCCCAGATCACCCACAAGGGCGCGCCGCTGCTCATCAAGGGCAGCACCGCCAGCTGCGCGCTGCCGGCAAACACCAGCAGCGACATCACGATCATCACAGCCATGGGCAAGCCACTGCGGCCCATGGCCACACCCGTGATCAGGCCCCAGGCGGCGATGCCCAGGGCCGTGGGCAACATCTCGCGAATGCCCAGGGCAAAGGCGGGCTGGCGCCAAAGCGGTGAGGTTGGGCTGTTTTGCACCGCACGATTGTCATCGCCCGGCTCGAGCGGCTGGCTTGGGCGTGCTGAAGTTGCAGCCGGCGCAGGAAGGCGCCTGGGCAGAAAGCGGCGCTGAAGCGGTCACAGGCGGCCGCCAGCCGGCGCTGGCGTGGCTCAGCGCCGGCTGACGCTGCCGCTGCCCACGATCTGGCTGCGCACCTTGGCGTCACCGCTGTAGACGACGTCGCCGCTGCCCACGATGCTGACATCCAGCTCGCGGTGCGCCTGCACGGCCACGTCACCCGATCCGGCGATGTGTACCTTGGCGTCTTCGGCGCGCAGATCGGCCAGGCGCACGTCGCCGCTGCCGGCCACGGACACCGACACCAGCTTGGCGCTGCCGTTGGCGCGCACATCACCTCTGCCGGCCACCTGCACTTGCAGGTCGTCAGCGCTCAGCGTCTGTGCCGTGATGTCACCAGAGCCGGAGACGCCCAGCCGCAAACTGGGCACTGAAAATCCCGTCAAGGTGACATCACCTGCGCCTGAGACCTGCACCGCTCGCAAGCTGGTCACGACCAGATCGAGGTTCACCTTGGCATGGCCGTGGATGCGGGTGCCGCGCTTCCACCGCACCACGAGCGTCGGCGTACCACGACGGTCCTCGACCACGGTTTCCAACTGGGCCTGCAAGTTGTCGTCGGCGCGCACGGTGACCGACTGCGTGGCCCCGGGCCGCACACTCACGTCTGCCGAGGTCAACAACTCCAACCCCTGAAAATCTGCCAGCGGTCGCACCTGGTGGCCCACGGCCGGGGTGGCGCTGTCCGCAGCGTAGCCGGTGGAGGGCAAGACCAGCGACGTGGCCAGCGTTCCGCCCAGTAACAAAGGGGTCACCAGGCTGGCCAACTGGGCCAGGTGTCGAAGGTTGAAGCGTTGCTTTGTCATGGCGTTGGGCTCGCTCATCAGTTCAGGTGATGCCAACCTTATCGCCTCGGCCCTTGTGCTGCAGGGACCATGCGACGAACGCCGCTGGCAGGCTACAGGGTGCACAGCGAAGGCCATGACCGG
>JAHECB010000425.1 GCA_024641925.1 Betaproteobacteria bacterium | reverse complement strand
TCCAGCATGTCCTTGACGGGAATGCCTTCGGTGATGCAGATGGCCAGGTCCAGATCGGCCTCCACGGCCTCCCAGATGGCGGCGGCGGCGCCGGCCGGCGGCACGTAGATGACGCTGACGGTGGCCCCGGTGGCGGCCTTGGCCTCTTTCACCGTGGCGTGGATGGGAATGCCTTCAAACGATTCGCCGGCTTTCTTGGGGTTCACGCCGGCGACAAAACAGGCTTTGCCGTTGGCATAAGCCTGGCAGCCCCGGGTGTGGAACTGGCCGGTCTTGCCGGTGATGCCCTGGGTGATGACCCGGGTGTTCTTGTTGATCAGGATGGACATGGGTGGGTTCCTTCGGGGTCAGGCCACTGCGGCGACGATCTTGGTGGCGGCTTCGGCCATGGTGTCGGCAGCGATGATGGGCAGGCCCGAGTCCTTGAGCATCTTCTTGCCCACTTCTTCGTTGGTGCCTTTCATGCGCACGACCAGCGGAACGCTCAGGTTTACGGCCTTGCAAGCGGCGATGACACCCTCGGCGATGGTGTCGCACTTCATGATGCCGCCGAAGATGTTGACCAGGATGCCTTTGACGTTGCTGTTTTTCAGCATGATCTTGAAGGCCTCAGTCACCTTTTCGGCGGTGGCGCCACCGCCCACGTCCAGAAAGTTGGCGGGTTCGCCGCCAAACAACTTGATGGTGTCCATGGTGGCCATGGCCAAGCCGGCGCCGTTGACCAGGCAGCCGATGTTGCCGTCCAGGCTGATGTAGCTGAGGTCGAACTTGCTGGCTTCCACTTCGGCCGGGTCTTCTTCGTCCAGATCGCGGTAGGCCACGATTTCCGGGTGGCGGTACAGCGCATTGCTGTCGAAGTTGAACTTCGCGTCCAGCGCCTTGATGTTGCCGTCGCCTTCCAGGATGAGCGGGTTGATCTCGGCCAACGCGGCGTCGGTGGCCATGTAACAGCTGTAGAGCTTTTTCAGGACGTCCACGGCCTTGGCCTGGCTGGCCGCCGGCACGCCCATGCCGCTGGCCAGTTCCAGCGCTTGCGCGTCAGTCAGTCCGATGAGCGGGTCGACAAACACTTTCAGGATCTTCTCGGGCGTGGCGTGGGCCACCTCTTCAATGTCCATGCCGCCTTCGCTGCTGGCCATCATGGCCACCTTCTGGGTGGCGCGGTCGGTCAGTGCGGCGACGTAGTATTCTTTTCTGATGTCCGCGCCTTCTTCAACCAGCAGGCGTCGCACCTTCTGGCCTTCCGGGCCGGTTTGGTGGGTCTTGAGCTGCATGCCCAGAATTTCGCCTGCCAGGGTTTCAACTTCCTGCAGCGAACGCGCCAGCTTCACGCCGCCGCCCTTGCCGCGGCCACCGGCGTGGATTTGCGCCTTCACCACCCAGACGCTGCCGCCGAGTTTCTGCGCCGCTTCCTGCGCCTCGCGAACAGTGAAAGCGGCATAACCGCGTGGCACTGGCACGCCGTGTGCGCGCAGCAGTTCCTTGGCCTGGTACTCGTGAATCTTCATGTCTTTTCCTTGCTCACTTGGAAAGAAGGGGAAACAGGTTGGCAGCTCAGGCCGGGGTGGTCTGAGGGGCCGGGCGAAACCATTGGGGGTAGTGCAGCCTGACGGCTTCGCCACTGCTTTTCAGCGCGTGGCAGCGGTCGATCTGGAACGGTTGTGCGGCCTCGGGGCCGCTGGCACGAGGGTCAAAAACCTCGCCGACAAAACCTTGTACCACTGCTGTCGGCAACACGGCAGCCATTTCGGTGATGTGGGTGCAGGCTTTGGCGCCGCCGACCCGCTCTCGCACACCTTGGCGGAAGTTCTGCATCAGGTTCAGGCCCACCAGGGCGCGGTAGGCGTCACCGTGCTGGTCGCACAGGCCAGGGTAGGGCATGCCGCGGGTAGCGGAGCCGGCTTCCAGGATGTCCATCTTTTCATTGACCACCAGGCGCAGCGTCATGTCGTGCACGGGGTCGCCTGCGGCGCGGATGCCGCCAGCCACGGGGGTGTCGCGGGTTTTGGTGTCGCGCAGCGTGGCATCCACTTCCCACAGCCCATCACCACGGGTGAAGACCTGCACTTCGATGGCGCGGCGGTGCATGAGCCGGCGATGAGGCGCCGCGGCGGGAAGTGACATGGCGGGTGGTTGTGGCAGGCCAGCGGCGCAGGTAACAGCGGCTGACGTGGCCCTGGAAGGGTTGAGGTCTTTTCAGTTCGGGGAATTTAGCATGCTGCTGTGCAGCAGAAGCTTACAAAGACCGAGGCAACGATGCTGAATGGCGCGACGGAAATGACAGACCTGTTGCCGCAGGTCGCCTTGGCCATGCCTTGGTTGCCGTCGACGCGGGCTGAATGTCCACGGGTTTTCCCGATCCGGGCTGGGCGGGTTGCTGAAGCCGGCGGCAGTGGCCCGGAGGCGCCATGCTCAGCCCGCAATCGCCGCGGGCTGGCCATACCGTCAGTCGTCGGGTGACTCGTCGGGCACTTCGTCCAGCCCTGCGGCTGCACCGGTTTGTGACCGCAGCACGCGCCGCACGATGTCGCTGCTGAAGCCACGTGCGGCCAGAAAGCGCATCTGGCGCGCCAGTTCGTTGCGGTCTTGCGCTGGCCGGCCGTAGCGCCGGAGCCAAACGGCATGGGCGCGTTCGTACTCGGTGGGCAGGGCCTGGCTCAGGGTGTGGTCCACCAAATCGGGCGACAGGCCCTTGAGCTGCAGGTTGCGTTTCAGGCGCAATGCGCCATAACGTCGGGCCTGGGCGTGGAGCATGGATTCG
>JAHECB010000424.1 GCA_024641925.1 Betaproteobacteria bacterium | reverse complement strand
ATACGAAGAAAAGTGAAGCCGCCCAGCCCCCGGGTTCGTGGAGGTCCGGTGGGGTGGCTTTTCCGCCAGGCCAGCGGGGCCACGCGTTGGCCTGAGATCATTGCGGGGATGCCTGAGCCGATACCGCCCCGCCCTGCCGCACGTCCTGTCGAACACCCTGTCGCAGACCCGCTGGTTGTCGCGCCCTTGCGCAGGGCAACGGGCTCTCCATCAAAGGCCGCGCGCGGCCTGCCCGCTCTGGTGCTGGCAGGGTGCATGAGCCTGCAGGCCTGCGCCAGCGCGACCGATGCAGAACCCGCCAACAAGCCAGCGCCGCAGCACCATCGCGACGGCGGTTTCCAGAACAACTACATGGACTTTGCCCCAAAGGGCCTGGGGGCATTCCTGAGCTGGCGCTGGAATGCCATGCGAAATGGACTGCCGCCGCCGCCGCTGGCACCCACGCCGCGCGTTGCGCCCGACCTGGCCTTCATCCAGAGCAACGCCCGCGCCGGGCAGGCCATGGCTCCGGCCGTGACCTGGGTGGGCCACGCCACGGTGTTGGCGCAACTGGGCGGCATCAACATGCTCACCGACCCCATCTTTTCAGAGCATGCATCGCCCGTGGGTTTTGCCGGGCCGAAGCGCGCACAGCCACCGGGGCTGGCCCTGGACCAGCTGCCGCGCATCGACCTGGTGGTGATCTCGCACAACCACTATGACCATTGCGACGCGCCGACCCTGCAGGCGCTGAACCTGCAGCCCGGCGGGCCGCCGCAGTTTCTGGTGCCGCTGGGGCTGAAGGCCTGGATGGCCGAGCTGGGCATCACGCAGGTGCGTGAAATGGACTGGTGGCAGTCGCACCAGCTGGGCGCGGTCGAGGTGGTGATGACGCCCGTGCAGCACTGGTCTGGCCGCAGCCTGACCGACCGCATGCAGACGCTGTGGGGCGGCTGGGCGGTGTTTGCGCCCGACGCGCACCTGTTTTTTGCGGGTGACACCGGCTACAGCCCCGACTTCAGCGACATCGCAAAACGCTTTGCGGCGCGCCAGCCCGATGGCGGTTTTGACATCGCGCTGATCCCAGTGGGCGCCTACAAGCCGCGCTGGTTCATGAAAGAACAGCACGTCAACCCCGACGAAGCCGTGCAGATGCACCAGGACCTGCGTTCGCGCCAGTCGCTGGGCATCCATTGGGGCACCTTCGAGCTCACCGACGAGCCGCTGGACGAACCACCGCGCGCCTTGGCGCGGTCACGCCAGAAAGCCGGCGTGACCGAACAGGACTTTTTTGTGCTGGCCATTGGACAGACCCGCCGCGTGGAAAAACGCCAAGGTCGACAATGACGGATTGACCTGGCCCATAGAGCTGACCTCTCGACCTGACTTATTGACCTGACCGTTCCCGCTGCTGTCTGATGACTCTTTCCCGACCTCACCCCATGCGCTGCGTGTTCCGAAACCTCTTGATCGCGCTGGCGCTGTTGCCGGCGCTGGCCTTGGCGGCGCCCGGCCCCGTGGTGACCACGCCGCAGGTGCGTGCCGAACTGGTGGCGCACGCGCCCGAAGGCCTGGTGGCCGGCCAGACCATCAGCCTGGGCCTGAAGATCGAGCACCAGCCGCACTGGCACACCTACTGGAAAAACCCGGGTGACTCGGGCCTGGCCACCACGCTGAACTGGCAACTGCCCGAGGGCCTGAAGCCGGGCGAGATTCAATGGCCCACGCCGCAGCGCCTGCCCATCGGCCCGTTGATGAACTACGGCTACGAAGGCACGCTGCTGCTGCCGGTGCAGCTGAAACTGCCCGCCAACTGGTCGGGCGAACAGCTGACGGTGAAGCTGCAGGCGCAGTGGCTGGTGTGCAAGGAAGTCTGCATCCCCGAAGACGGCGAATTTGCGCTGGACATTCCGGCGCGTGCCGCCACGGCCAGCCACTCGGCGCTGTTCCAGTCCACCTGGGATCTGGTGCCCAAGCCGGTGGCCGGTGTTCAGGGCGGCGCCGCGGTGGATGGCACTGATCTGGTCGTGACCCTGCAAGGCCTGCCCGACACCTGGCAGGGCAAGGCACTGGTGTTTTTTCCGGAACTCGGCGGCGTGATCAACAACGCCAGCAAACCCCTGGTGGCCTGGCAGGGCGACCGCTGGACAGCCCGCGTGGCGCTAGACCCGCAGCGCAGCGAATCACCCACGCGGCTGGTGGCCGTGCTGACACAGCCCGACGCCGCGGCGGGTTTGCAGGTGGACCTGCCGGTGACCACACCCTGGCCCGCCGTGGCCCAGGCCGCGCCGCTGCCGCCGTTGCAGGACAGCCCGGTCGCCGCCGCGACGGGCGCGCCGGCGGCCAGCGCTGCCAGCATCTCGGTGCTGGCAGCCTTGTTGTTTGCGCTGGCCGGGGGCGCGCTGCTGAACCTGATGCCCTGCGTGTTCCCCATCCTGTCGCTGAAGGTGCTGGGGTTTTCGGCACACGCGAGCGACCGCAAGGCGCTGCTGGCGGGCGGCCTGGCCTACACCGCCGGTGTGGTGCTGTCGTTTGTGGCCCTGGCTGCCCTGATGCTGGCGCTGCGTGCCGGCGGTGAACACCTGGGCTGGGGCTTTCAACTGCAGTCGCCTCTGGTGGTGACAGCGCTGGCCGTGCTGTTCACCTTGATCGGGCTGAACCTGGCGGGCGTGTTTGAACTGGGTTCGGTGCTGCCGTCGTCATGGGCCAGCGCCCGCGCCCGGCACCCCATGGTGGATTCGGCGCTGACCGGCGTGCTGGCCGTGGCCGTGGCATCACCCTGCACCGCGC
>JAHECB010000181.1 GCA_024641925.1 Betaproteobacteria bacterium | reverse complement strand
CGTCTGCGATACCCAATCCACAAACCCGTACAGGTTCACTGGGGCGTTGTCAGCCACGTGCAACCAGGCCGCCGATCGGTTGTCGTCCAGCCGCAGCGCCGCCAGCACCTGTCGTCCGGCGGCGTCTTGGGCCAAGTCGGCCAGCGCCTGACAGATGGACAAGCTGTGCTGCAAGGCTTGCACCCATTTCGCCAGGCTCTGGCTGTGTGCCTGCAGCAGTGGTGACAGCGCCTCAAGCGCGCCCTGCCAGCGGGCGGCGGCGGCGAATTTGTCGGCCCCGCGGCGGCGGCCCCGCCACAAGGCCTCCAGGGCGTCAATGCCCCGGTCGTCGCGGCCAGAGGGCATGGCCTTCAACCAAGTCAAGACATGGTCTCGGCCTGCACTGGACAGACCAAGCATCGATACCGGCTCCTGCACATGGTCCGATGTGACCGCGTCGTTCTGCAGCGCCCCAGCAGCCCGCAACAGTGCCAGCACATGCGCGGCCGCAGCCGTGGTGGCCAGCAGCCAGCCCGTTTCGTCGATCAGAGGCAAGCCCTGGCGGGCCAGCAGGGCCCGCACACGGCGGATGAGGGCACGATCCAGCGCCACCAGCGCCACGGGTGTTCGCCCGGCGCTGACGGCGTCAATGACCAGGCTGGCCGCAGCCATGGCCTCGGCTTCAAAGTCGGCGCACAGCCAGCGCTGGGCGTTGGCCAGCAAGCCCGCAACAGGCGGCAACGTCGTCGCTTGGACATTCGCATGGACCACTGCGCGTGTGGCAACGGGTCCAAGGCCAGCCATCACCTGGTCACGGGGCGGGTCCAGCATCACCCGCCAAGCGGGCGCGACGCTGGCCAAGGCCGCGCCCTCAGCCAGCGCGTCGGCACCGCCCAGGTGCACCAGCATCCAGACCGATGGCGTGAATTGGAACAGGGCGTCGGTGTGCATTTCGGTGCAGGATTCAGCGGCCCATTCAACCGCCACGGCCAGCAGTCGCGACTCGGTGGCCACGGCGTCAGAACCTGCACCCAAAGGGTTGGCCACCTGGCGCGCCTGTGCCCACCAAGACGATCGGTCGGCCGGCGCGCGCGCTGCGGCTGCAGCCCTCAGGACTTGCGCGGCATCGACCACCAGTGACACAGCATGTGCGAAGGTGTTGCCATCGTCTTTTGCCAGCTCTGCACCCCAGCGGTGACGGCGCAGCAATACCGCGGCATTCAAGCTGTCGATGGCCGGGTCCCCGCAGCACGCGCCGGGCTTCAGGGGCTTCGGGGGCGTCAGACTGGCAGCCAGTGTCAGCGTCGTCTCTACCCGGGGCTGCCAGCCGCCCGCCGCGGCAAAAGCTGCTCTCAAAGGGGCCAACAGCGCAGCAAACGGCAACAGAACCACGGCGTCGCGCGCCGAAAGACCGCCTTCAGCCAGGCGTTTGTTCAACGCCGCCGCCACCTGGGTCCACACCTCGGGCACCGTCCAGCGGAGGTCGACTTCAATTTGCTCTATTACCGCCATGAATTGTTTCAGATGAGCAGCGGGCGCGTGCGGGCTGCCCGTATGTCAGAATCGAATGCAATCAATCAAAGATTGTGCGCGCACCGCCACCACGTTTTGGCCCTCCGGGGTCGCAATGATTGGCCGGATTTGCATCACATCTTTTCAGCGCCACCCGGAGAACCCCATGAGCAGCGACCTGATCAAACACGTGACCGATGACTCTTTCGGCAGCGACGTGCTGGCGTCGGACAAACCGGTGCTGGTGGACTACTGGGCCGAGTGGTGTGGCCCGTGCAAAAGCATCGCCCCGTTGCTGGACGCCATGTCCAAGGAATATGACGGCCGGCTGCAAATTGCCAAGATGAACGTCGATGACAACCGTGAGGTACCCGGGAAGTACGGCATTCGCGGTATCCCCACACTGATGTTGTTCAAGGGCGGCGAGTTGGCGGCCACACAGGTGGGTGCGCTGAACAAGGCCCAGCTGACCGCGTTCATCGAAGGTCATCTATAATCTTCACCAACGGCAACAGATTTCAAGTCTGCGCCGTCTGATTCGCCACCTCGCACCGCCCTGACCGGTCTCGTGCCGCCTCGACGGGCAGCAACCTTGTTGCAGCCCAGTGCAGGTGGCCTGTCGCTGGTTTGCGTAGATCCCGGTTCGTGGTTTCGGCGCCCATCCTCTCCGGTTTTGTTGTGGACCTGATTCGGCCTGTTTTGCGCCGATCAAGTGCGCGTGTACCGGTTGGGACTCAATCCCCTGCCCTAGATCGAGGTGCCTGATGCATCTTTCCGAACTCAAAGCCCAGCACGTTGCCGAACTCATCAAGATGGGTGAAGCGCTGGAAATCGAGAACGTCCAGCGCCTGCGCAAACAGGAACTGATGTTTGCGATCATGAAAAAGCGCGCGCGTGCCGGCGAACAGGTGTTCGGCGACGGCGTGCTTGAGGTGCTGCCCGACGGCTTCGGCTTTCTGCGCAGCATCGAAGCCAGTTACATGGCCAGCACCGATGACATCTACTTGTCGCCCAGCCAGGTGCGCCGCTTCAACCTGCACACCGGCGACATGGTCGAAGGTGAGGTCCGGGTACCCAAGGACGGTGAGCGTTACTTCGCACTGGTCAAGGTCGACCGGGTCAACGGCCTGACGCCGGAAGAAAGCAAGCACAAGATCATGTTCGAAAACCTGACTGCACTGTTCCCGAAAGAACAGTTCAGACTGGAACGTGACGTGAAGTCCGATGAAAACATCACCAGTCGCATCATCGACCTGATCGCGCCCATCGGCAAAGGCCAACGCGCGCTGCTGGTGGCGCAGCCCAAGACCGGCAAAACGGTGATGATGCAGCACATCGCCCACGCGCTGGTGGCCAACCATCCCGAGATCCACCTGATCGTGCTGCTGGTGGACGAGCGACCTGAAGAGGTCACCGAGATGCTGCGCACCGTGCGCGGCGAGGTCATCAGTTCCACCTTCGACGAGCCCGCTGCGCGTCACGTGCAGGTGGCTGAAATGGTGATCGAACGCGCCAAGCGCCTGGTGGAACTGAAAAAGGACGTGGTCATCCTGCTGGACAGCATCACCCGCCTGGCGCGCGCCTACAACAACGTGTTGCCCTCGTCGGGCAAGCTGCTCAGCGGTGGTGTCGACGCCAATGCCCTGCAGCGCCCGAAGCGCTTTTTTGGCGCTGCGCGCAACACCGAAGAGGCCGGTACGCTGACCATCATCGGTACTGCGCTGGTTGACACCGGCTCGAAGATGGACGAAGTCATCTACGAAGAGTTCAAGGGCACGGGCAACTGCGAGATCCATCTGGACCGTCGCATGGCCGAAAAGCGCGTCTACCCGTCCATCTTGATCAACAAGAGCGGCACCCGACGCGAAGAGTTGCTGCTGAAGCCCGAGATCCTGCAAAAGAGCTGGATCCTGCGCAAGCTGCTTTACCCCATGGACGAGATCGAGGCGATGGAGTTCATCCTGGAAAAGATGAAGGCCAGCAAGAACAACCACGACTTCTTCGACATGATGCGTCGCGGCGGCTAATATACAATCTGGGGTTTTTCGCCCCCTCGGCAAGTACGTTGACAAAGCAACGCGGCTACCCAACCCCTAAAAGGCACCCGATGAAAGACGGCATTCACCCCAACTACCGCGAGGTCTGCTTCCAGGACCTGTCCAACGGCTTCACGTTTGTCACGCGCTCTTGCGCGTCGAGCAAGGAAATGACCAAGCTGGACGACGGCCGCGAGTTGCCGCTGATCAAGCTGGAAACCACCAGCGAAACGCACCCGTTCTACACCGGTACGCAAAAGAGCATCGACAGCCTGGGCGGTCGTGTCGAGAAGTTCCGTAACAAGTTCGCGCACGTCGGCATGAAGAAGTAATGGCGAGGGCTGCCGCCCTGCAAGGGTCGGCAGCTTCTGGAAACCGCACAAAAGAAAGGGCAGCTTCGGCTGCCCTTTTTGTTGCCTCCGGCGAGGGCAGCACGCCATCTTGGCCTTGCCTTAGCATCCCTTGCTGTGAACGCTCCCAAACCCGCCCTGGTCACCGTACGCGGCGCGCGACGCCTGCCGCGCTGGGCATTGCTGCTCTTGTGCGCGGCCTACCTGTTGCCGGGCCTGGCGGAGCGCGACCCGTGGCGCGGCGCCGAAATCACGGCGTTTGGCCAGATGGTGGCGCTGGCCGATGGCCGTACACCGTGGTGGTCGCCGACCCTGGGCGGCGTGCCGGGCGACACGGCGCTGCTGTCGCATTGGCTGGGTGCGTCGTTCATCAGCCTGGGTCGGGGATGGCTGGAACCAGCGCTGGCCTCGCGCTTGCCCTTTGCCCTGCTGCTGGCCCTGACGCTGGCGCTGGTCTGGTACACCACGTTCCATCTGGCGCGAACCGAAGCGGCACAACCGGTGGCGTTTGCGTTTGGCGGCGAAGCCAGCCCTGTGGACTATGCACGCGCGATCGCAGACGGCAGCGTACTGGCCCTGATGGCCGCCCTGGGCCTGTTGCTGCCGGGACATGAAACCACACCTGAACTGGTGCAGATGGCAGCCACCGGCCTGTGGCTTTATGGCCTGGCGGCCGCGCCCTACAGACACACCCAATCACGCGCTGCGGTATTTTTTGCCCTGCCCTTGCTGGCCGGCGCCGGGGCGCCCAGCATGGCCATGGCCATGGGTGTCGCCGCCATCATGGTCTGCGGCCTGTCGCGCATGGCGCAGGTGCGTGCGCTGGTGCCTTGGCTGGCAGCGGCATGCGCAGCGGCCGCCTTGATGGCCATGGGTCTGGGGGCGTGGAAGATGCGTGCCACACCACTGGTGGCTGCCGAGTTGCCCATCATCGCCCGGCAGTGGCTATGGTTCATGTGGCCGCTGTGGCCGATGGCGCTGTGGACACTGTGGCGCTGGCGGCGCCAGCTGTCTTATCGGCACATTTCAGTGCCCTTGAGCGTGGCGCTGGTGGGGCTGGTGGCCAACCTGGTGATGGGTGGATCAGACCGCGCTTTGTTACTGGCATTGCCAGGGCTTGCCACCCTGGCGGCGTTTTCGTTGCCCACTTTGCGGCGCAGCGCGTCAGCGGCCGTGGACTGGTTTTCGATGATCTTCTTCACGCTGGTGGCGCTGTGGTTCTGGCTGGTGTTTGTGGCCATCCACACCGGCTGGCCGGCATGGCAGGCGCGTAACGTGTTCAAGCTGTTGCCGGGTTACGAACCCAGTTTGCCCATCTGGGGCTTGTTGGCCGCCGTGGCCGGCAGCGCGGCCTGGGTCGGCGTGGTGCGCTGGCGAACCGGCAGACACCGTGAAGCACTGTGGAAAAGCCTGGTGCTACCTGCCAGCGGCGTGGCCTTGTGCTGGCTGCTTGCCATGACGCTGTGGCTGCAGCCGCTGGACTATGCCCGCAGTGCAAGGCCCTGGGTGCAGCCCATTGCCGAACACATTCCGGCGCAGGCCTGCATCGAGGCGCCGGGCCTCACGCCGTCGTCGGTTGCGGCGCTGGAATACCTGGGCAACTGGCGCGTGCACGCACAAACCCCACCGACGTCGACCTGTCCCTTCTTGCTGCTGGTGGTTCGTCGAGGGGACGCCGACCAGCAACTGCCGGGCTGGCAACTGCTGGCGCAAACCGGTCGGCCGACTGATCGCGACGAGTTGACCCTGATTTACCGACGCGCCACGCCTTGACGCGGCCTGAAAGGCGCAGATAGCGCAGCTGGCAACCAGCCGCACCAGTGGCGGTTCAGTCTTCCGCCAGCGCGCCGTCTTGATCCGTTTGCACCGCAGCGATGGTGTGGGCCGCCCTCGGCACCGGATCCACTTTCCCGGAAGACGGTTCCGACTTGACAGGCGTTGTTGCCCGTCGCACCCGCATGGGCGGCAAGGTCAGCACAAACCGTGAGCCCAGCCCCGGTTCACTGTCTACCGATACTTCGCCGCCGTGCCGCTGTGCCACATGCTTGACGATGGACAGGCCCAGCCCGGTGCCGCCCGTGTCGCGCGAACGGCTGCCGTCCACGCGGTAAAACCGCTCATGCAGCCGCGGCAGGTGTTCGCTGGCAATGCCAATGCCCGTGTCGCGCACTGCCACGGTCAGGCTGCCGTCCTCATTCAACTGCACGTTCAACTCCACCCTGCCCCCTGCTGGCGTGTAGCGCACGGCATTGTTCAAGAGGTTGCTGATGGCACTGTGCAGTTCGCGTTCGCTGCCTGCCACCTCCAGCCCCTCAGGCGCGATCATGTGCAGATCGTGCTTCTGCGCAGACAAGGCCTGGGCCTCTTTGAAGGCACGGTTCAAAACCGTATCCAGCCGAATCCAGCGGTCCGGCGCCGGCGGCGGGCTGCCTTCGAGCTGCGCCAGGGCCAGCAGGTCGCCGACCAGCGCCTGCATGCGACCGGTCTGCTGGGCCATCAGCGCCAGCACGCGCTTTTGCTCGTCGGCCGACAAGGGCAGATCGGTCAGCGTCTCGACAAAGCCGGCGATCACCGTCAAGGGTGTACGGATCTCATGGGAGACATTGGCCACGAAGTCGCGGCGCATGGCTTCGGCCCGTTCTCGCTCGGTGATGTCGTGGGACAGCACCAGCATCTGGCCGTCGCCATAGCGGCGGATCAGCACGGACAGGGTGCGCAAGCCCAGAGGTCCGGGAAAAACCACCGGCTCATCGAATTCTCGGGCCTGCAGATGCGCCACAAAGGCCGGCGCGCGCAGCAGGTTGGTGACACGCTGCTGCAGATCACGCTCGCTGTGCAGGCCGAAGTGCTCGGCGGCGACGGCATTGCACCAGACAATCAGCTCGTTCGCGTCCAGCAGCAGCACGCCGTTGGGCGAGGCTTCAATGGCAGCCAGAAAGTCCAGCCGCCGTGCGCGCTCTTCGCGCAGAGCCTTGTCGGCGCCGTCAGCCTGTCGCTCGATGCGGTAGCCCAACTCGCCCCAGAAACCGGTGCCCTGGGGCATCTGCAACGTGCGCGGCGCCCGAAGCCAGGCCATCACCCGGTCGGCCCGGCGACTGTCGTATTCGATCAGGATCAGCAGTGCCGCTGCGGCAAAGCCAGCCGCTGTCAGTGCCTGGCGACCCCAGAATCCGCCCGCCATCCAGCCGATCAGGGCACCTGCCAGCAGCGCCGCCACAACACAGGCAATACGCCATGCCCCCTCGGAACTCATCGTCGCAAGGGCGGCTTCAGGGCCCAGAGGCAGCGGTGCAACATCTTCACCTCGCAGCGGCGGTCGCCACCGGTGCGCTCAGGCGGTAGCCCGCCCCACGAACGGTTTCGATCAGGTTGGAAGCCTGCGCCGGCGACAGGGCTTCGCGCAGCCGCTTGACGTGCACGTCCACGGTTCGTTCTTCGATGAAGACATGGTCGCCCCACACCCGGTCCAGCAGCTGTGCCCGGCTGTGCACCCGTTCAGGGTGCGTCATCAGAAAGTGCAGCAGCTTGAACTCGGTCGGGCCGATTCTCAGTTCACGCGCCTCGCCATCGACTTGACCTGTCAGCCTTCGTGAGGCCGGGTCCAACAGCAGATTGCCGACCTCCACCGCGGTATCCAGCGCCTGTGGTGCCTTGCGGCGCAGCACGGCACGGATGCGGGCCAGCAGTTCCTTGGCCGAAAAGGGTTTGGTCAGATAGTCGTCGGCGCCAGTGTCCAGACCGGCAATCTTGTCGGCCTCGTCAGCGCGTGCCGTGAGCATGATGACCGGCAATTCCCGCGTGCGGGCGTCGCCACGCCAACGGCGCGCCAGTTGCAGGCCCGTCAGCCCGGGCAGCATCCAGTCCAGCAGCACTAGATCGGGCAGCACCCGGTCCACGGCCGCCTGCGCCGCTTCGGCGTCGCCAGCCACGGTCACGTCGAAGCCTGCATGCCGCAGGTTGATCGACAGCAATTCGGCGATCGCCGATTCATCTTCAACAATCAGGATGCGACTCACGCAGGGCACCTGATATCAGTGGTCTTCATCGCACCACGTCTTCAACTTGGGCCATGGTGGAGTGCCGAACGTCGGTGCCCTTGACCACGTAGATGATGGCTTCGGCCAGGTTCTTGGCGTGGTCGCCCACGCGCTCGATGGCCTTGGCCACGAACACCAGGTCGATGCTGATGCCGATGGTGCGAGGGTCTTCCATCATGTAAGTGATCAGCTTGCGCAGCAGGCCTTCAAATTCACGGTCGATCTTGCCGTCTTCTTTCAGCACCTCCAGCGCCTTGGCCGTGTCCAGCCGTGCAAAGGCGTCCAGCGCTTTTTTCAGCTGCGCGATGGCCAGGTCGGCCTCGATATTCAGGTCGCTGATGGGCAGATGCACCCGCGAAGGCACGCCTTCGTTGGTCAGGCGAATCACCGTTCGCGCAATGCGCGCCGCCTCGTCTCCCACCCGTTCCAGGTTGGCAATGGTCTTGCTGACGGCAATCAGCAGGCGCAGGTCGCGCGCCGTGGGCTGGCGCCGCGCAATGATGGCCGACAGATCGCGGTCGATCTCGATCTCCATCTGGTTGACACGCTCTTCTTGCTGCATCACCTGGTGTGCGGTTTCGCTGCTGAAATTCGTCAAGGCATACAGCGCTTGCGAAACCTGCGATTCCACCAGGCCGCCCATTTCCAGCACCCGGTTGGAGATGCCGCTCAGCTCGGTATCGAATTGCGTTGAAAGGTGTTTGTCGCTCATGGGGAACTCCGGTGGCTGCCACGTTGTCAAGTTGCGGTGTGGTCATGCAGATGCTGACCAGCTTACAGGGCCTGACAAGCCCGTCAACCGAACCGCCCCGTGATGTAGTCCTCGGTGTCCTTCTTCTTGGGTTTCATGAACAACTCGGTGGTGGGACCGAACTCCACCAGATCGCCCAGATACATGTAAGCGGTGTAGTCGCTGCAGCGTGCGGCCTGCTGCATGTTGTGGGTGACGATCATGACCGTATAGTCGCTTTTCAGCTCGCTGATCAAGTCTTCGATCTTGCCCGTAGAGATGGGGTCCAGTGCCGAGCAGGGCTCGTCGAGCAGCAGTACCTCGGGCTTGATGGCGATGCCGCGCGCAATGCACAGGCGCTGCTGCTGACCGCCAGACAGGCTGGACCCGTTCTGGTGCAGTTTGTCCCGCACCTCGGTCCACAACGCGGACTTCTTCAGGGCCCATTCCACGCGCTCGTCCATTTCAGCACGTGGAAGGTTTTCGAAAAGACGCACACCAAAGGCAATGTTGTCGTATATCGACATCGGGAACGGCGTCGGCTTCTGGAACACCATGCCGATCTTGGCCCGTATCAGCGTGACGTCGGTCTTGGTGGTCAGGAGGTTTTCATCATCCATGGTGATGCTGCCTTCGGCACGCTGCTCGGGGTAGAGCTCGAACATGCGGTTGAACACCCGCAACAAGGTGCTCTTACCGCAGCCCGAAGGCCCGATGAAGGCAGTGACTTTCTTGGCTGGGATATCCAGGCTGATCTGCTTCAGGGCCTGGAAACTCCCGTAGTAGAAATTAAGGTCGCGGACCGAGATCTTGACCTTCTCGCTGGCCGGCAGGTTGGTGCGGGTGCCCATGGATGGCTTGACCTTATTGCTTGTTACGGAACAGCACGCGCGCCAGGATGTTCAGCGCGAGCACGCCCATGGTGATCAGGAACACGCCTGCCCAGGCCAGCTTCTGCCAGTTTTCATAAGGGCTCATGGCGAACTTGAAGATGGTCACCGGCAGGCTGGCCATGGGCTGGCTCATGTCGGCGGTGAAAAACTGGTTGGACAGCGCCGTGAACAGCAGCGGCGCGGTTTCACCCGAAACTCGGGCCAATGCCAGCAAGATGCCCGTAACCACACCGGCCCGCGCGGCCTTCAGTGTGACCGCCAGAATCACCTTCCATTTGGGTGTGCCCAGCGCATAGGCCGCCTCACGCAGCGCGTTGGGGACCAATGCCAGCATGTTCTCGGTGGTGCGGACCACCACCGGAATGACGATCAAGGCCAGCGCCAGAACCCCTGCATACCCTGAAAAGGTCTTGGTGGTGGCCACCACGGCCGAATACACAAACAGTCCGATGACGATAGATGGCGCTGACAGAAGGATGTCGTTGATGAATCCCGTGACCGAGCCCAGCCAGCTGCGCTTGCCATATTCGGCCAAGTAAACACCGGCCATGACACCGATAGGCGTACCCAGCAGCGTGGCCAATCCCACCATCATCAGGGAGCCCACGATGGCGTTGGCCAGACCGCCAATTTCAGCCTGTGGCGGTGGTGTGGATTCCGTGAACACCGACAGGGCCAGACCGCCGATGCCCAGCCGAACGGTCTCGA
>JAHECB010000180.1 GCA_024641925.1 Betaproteobacteria bacterium | reverse complement strand
ATCGGGCGCCCTTACGTACTGCCGCGTCGCGCCTTGGGGCAACGCATCAACCTGGTTGAAACGGCTTGAGGTGCCACCGATAGCGGCCCACCATGTGTACACATCGTCATGACTCTGAATGCTCATCACGGTCCTCCTGGGGGGTTAGCGCAGCGCGTCGTTGATGCGCTGCAGCGCCTCGGCGCCTGGGCACAGCGCCTCGACACCCAAGGCATTCAGCGGCGCCTTGACCGTGCCCATGTGGGCATGCATATCCTGCGATCCGCTTTCCACATACAGCAGGCCTGTGGCCACTTCACCCGCCGCCAGTGAGGCCTGCAGCTGGCTCATCGCCGCCATGCGGTTGGTGGGGTCGTAAGCGTGGTGCAGCTTGCGCAGGCGCATGAAACCGCCGTGGGGCTGCGGCAGCGTGATCACTTCGCCCGCAGCCGGGTCGGCCACGGCCTGCGGCGCCAGGTCGATGAAGTCGATGCGGTTGACCGCCTCGTTGTGTTCGCGCACGTAGTCGTAGCTGCGGGTGCTGCCGGCGTGGTTGTTGAAGGCCACGCAGGGGCTGATGACGTCGATGAAGGCCGCACCACCGTGCTGGATGGCGCCCTTGATCAGCGGCACCAGCTGGCCCTTGTCGCCGCTGAAGCTGCGTGCCACATAAGTGGCGCCCAGCTGCAGTGCCAGGCCGGCCAGGTCGATGGCCGAATCGGTGTTCATCACACCCTTCTTGCTTTTGCTGCCGCGGTCGGCGGTGGCGCTGAACTGACCCTTGGTCAAACCGTAGACGCCGTTGTTTTCGACGATATAGACCATGTTCACACCGCGCCGCATGGCGTGCGCAAACTGGCCCAGGCCGATGCTGGCGCTGTCGCCGTCGCCGCTGACACCCAGGTACAGCAGGTCCCGGTTGGCCAGTGCCGCGCCGGTCAGCACGCTGGGCATGCGGCCGTGCACGGTGTTGAAGCCGTGGCTGGCGCCCAGGAAGTAGTCGGGCGTCTTGCTGCTGCAGCCGATGCCCGACAGCTTGGCCACGCGGTGCGGCTCGATGTCCAGTTCCCACGCCGCCTGGATGATGGCCGCGCTGATGCTGTCGTGGCCGCAGCCGGCGCACAGGGTGCTGACCTTGCCTTCGTAATCTCGCCGCGTGTAGCCAACCTTGTTCTGGGTCAGCGTGGGGTGGTGCAGTCGGGGTTTGGCGATGAAGGTCATGAATGGTTGATGCGTTCGCGGCGGGGCGCCACGGCCAGGGCGTGCACGTGGGTGGTGATGGATTCGGTGATGAAACGGGCAGTGATGGGGGTGCCGTCGTAGTGCAGCACCTTGATCAACCACGACGGATCGATCTCCAGCTCGTTGATCAACATGCTGCGCATCTGCGCGTCGCGGTTCTGTTCGACCACAAACACGTGGTCGTGCAGGTTGATGAATGCCAGCACGCTGGCGGCAAACGGAAAGGCCCTCAGCCGCAGCGCGTCGATGTGGATGCCCGACGCGGCCAGCGCCACCAGCGCTTCGTCCATCGCCGGCGCGGTGCTGCCGAAGTAGATGACACCCAGGCGAGTCTTCTGGGCTGCCGCACGCATCTCGGGCTGCGGCACCAGCGTGGCGGCGGTGTGGAATTTTTTCAGCAGGCGCTTGACGTTGTACAGGTAGTCGGGCCCGGCTTCGCTGTACTGCGCGTAGGCATTGCGCGTGGTGCCACGGGTGAAGTAGCTGCCCTTGCTGGCGTGCGTACCGGGCAGGGTGCGCCAGGGAATGCCGTCACCGTCCACGTCCTTGTAACGGCCGAAGTCCTTGCCGGCCTCCAGTTCGGCGGCGCTCATCACCTTGCCGCGGTCGTAGGTGCGGGCGGTGTCCCACTGCAAAGGTTCACTCAGGCGCTGGTTCATGCCGATGTCCAGGTCGGTCATCACAAACACCGGCGTCTGCAGGCGGTCGGCCAGGTCCAGCGCGGTGGCGGCAAATTCAAAGCATTCGGCCGGGTCTTGCGGCAGCAGCAGCACATGCTTGGTGTCGCCGTGACCGGCGTAGGCGCTGCTGACCAGATCGGCCTGCTGGGTGCGGGTGGGCATGCCGGTGCTGGGGCCGCCACGCTGCACGTCGATGATGGTGACGGGGATCTCGGCAAAGTAGGCCAGGCCGATGAACTCGGTCATCAGGCTGACGCCGGGGCCGCTGGTGCAGGTGAAGGCGCGCGCACCGTTCCAGCCCGCGCCCACCACCATGCCGATGCTGGCGATTTCGTCTTCGGCCTGCACGATGGCGTAACGCGCGTCGCCGGTGTCGGGCTCGTGCCGCAGTTTCTTGCAGTAGCTGATAAAGGCCTCGGCCACCGATGAACTGGGCGTGATGGGGTACCAGGCACACACCGTGGCGCCACCGTACACACAGCCCAGCGCCGCGGCAGCATTGCCTTCCATGAAGATGCGGTTGCCCACGGTCTCGGCGCGGCGCACCTTCAGGCCCACACCGCTGTGTTTGGGGGGAGACAAATGCTCCCGCACAAAGCTGCCACCGGCGAGCAGGGCGCGCACATTGCTTTCGAGCAGTTTTTCCTTGCCCTTGTACTGCTCGCCAAAGAGTTTTTCGATGACGCGGGCGTCCACGTCCATCAGCTCGGCCAGCGCGCCCAGCACCATGATGTTCTTGAACAGCGTGCGCTGGCGCGGGTCTTCGTAGGTGGCGTTGCAGATCGCCGTCACCGGCATGCCGATGTTGGTGATGTCGTTGCGCAGGGCGTTGGGCGGCAGCGGGCGGGTGCTGTCGTAGAACAGGTAACCGCCGGGCTCCACTTCAGCCACGTCCTGCGCCCAGGTCTGCGGGTTCATGGCCACCATCATGTCGATGCCGCCACGCCGGCCCAGCCAGCCCTGTTCCGACACCCGCACCTCGTACCAGGTGGGCAGGCCCTGGATGTTGCTGGGGAAGATGTTGCGTGGGCTCACCGGCACGCCCATGCGCAGGATGGCCTTGGCAAACAGTTCGTTGGCGCTGGCCGAGCCCGAACCGTTGACGTTGGCAAACTTGACGACGAAGTCGTTGACGGCTTCCAGGCGGATCACTTGTCGGCCCCCTCGGTGCTCAGCATGGGTGCGGTTTTTAAGTCGCGGCTGGTGGGGCCGGCCTTGTTGGTGATGAACAGAAACTTCTGCATGTCCCAGGCGCCGGTGGGGCAGCGTTCAGCGCACAAGCCGCAGTGCAGGCAGACGTCTTCGTCTTTCACCAGCACACGGGTGGTCTTCAGCGGCGCGCTGACAAACAGGTCCTGGGCAGTGTTGGTGGCCGGCGCTTTCAACCGGGTGCGCAAATCAGCCTCGTCACCGTTGTCGGTGAAGCTGATGCAGTCGGTGGGGCAGATGTCCATGCAGGCATCACACTCGATGCACAGGCGGTCGTTGAACACCGTCTGCACGTCGCAGTTCAGGCAGCGTTCGGCCTCCTTGAACGCCGTGGGCAGGTCAAAGCCCAGCTCCACTTCGACCTTGATGCTTTGCAGCGCCTTTTCAGCCGCGGCCCAGGGCACCTTGCTGCGCGCGTCGTTGGTGGGTGCGTTGTCGTAGATCCATTCGTGGATGCCCATCTTCTGTGACACCATGTTCACCAGCCCGGGCGGCCGGTGGCGCGGGTCTTCACCGTGCAGCAGCCGGTCGATGGACACAGCGGCTTCGTGACCATGCGCCACCGCGGTGATGATGTTCTTGGGGCCGAAGGCCGCGTCGCCGCCAAAAAACACGCGGGGCAGCGTGCTCTGGTGCGTGGTGTTGTTCAGCATCGGCAGGCCCCAGGTGTCGAAATCAATGCCGATGTCTTTTTCGATCCAGGGGAAGGCGTTTTCCTGGCCTACGGCCAGCAGCACCTGGTCGCAGGGCAGGTCCACATCGGGCTCACCGGTAGGCACCAGGCTGCGTTGGCCTTTGTCGTCGTAAACCGACTTCACGACTTCAAAACGCATGCCGACCAGCTTGCCGTTGTCATGCAAAAACGCTTTCGGGCTGTGGCAGGCCATCAGCGGAATGCCTTCGTGTTCGGCGTCCTCTTTTTCCCAGGGCGAGGCCTTCATGTCTTCATAGGTGCTGCGCACCAGCACCTTGACGTCGGTGGCGCCCAGACGGCGTGCTGAACGGCAGCAGTCCATGGCGGTGTTGCCACCACCCAGCACGATGACCCGTTCGGGCATGGTGGTGACATGGCCAAAGTACACCGAGGCCAGCCAGTCGATGCCCAGGTGGATGTGCGCCGCGGCTTCCTGCCGCCCCGGGATCTGCAGATCACGCCCCCGCGGTGCACCGCAACCCACAAAGATGGCATCCCAGTCATCGGCCAACAGCGCTTTCATCGACGCCACACGCTGGCCACCGCGCAGTTCAACCCCCAGGTCCAGCACCCAGTTCACTTCTTCGTCGATGACGTGTTCAGGCAGGCGGAACCGCGGCACCTGCGTGCGCATGAAGCCGCCGCCCTTGGCGTCACCTTCAAACACCGTGACCTCATAACCCTGCAGCACCAGGTCTCGCGCCACCGTCAGCGACGCCGGCCCGGCGCCGACACAGGCCACGCGTTTGCCATTGCGCTCGGACTTGGGCGGCGGCTTGGGCATCTGCGCCCGCACTTCGCCACTCTTGAAGTCGGCCGCGACACGCTTGAGCCTGCAGATGGCCACGGGCTCGGGCTTGTCCAGGTTGTGCTCTTCCACCCGCACGCGCCGGCAGGCCGGTTCACAAGGGCGGTCGCAGGTTCGGCCCAGCACACCCGGGAACACATTGCTGGCCCAGTTGACCATGTAGGCCGCGTCGTAACGGCCCTGGGCGATGAGCCGGATGTATTCCGGCACGGGCGTGTGAGCGGGGCAGGCCCATTGGCAATCCACGACCTTGTGGAAATAGGCCGGATCGCCAACGTGGGTGGGCTGCAAAGACGCGTCTCCTGCCGGTTTTTAAGCCGATGGCGCCAACGGTCCCTGATGGCCCTGAGGCGATATCGGATTCGCCCAACAGTCTACGCCTGCGATGGCCCGCGCCAAACCGGGGTTTGCCAACCCGCGGCGTGCCGGAGCCAGCCTACGCCGTTCCTACCTGCTCAAGCCACCGACCGGCGCCCGGCCCGCCACAGCACAAACGCAAACTCATCCGCGCGCCCTTCGTCGATCTGGCTGCGGGTGCTGCCCAGACCATGGCCGGCGTCAAATTCAACACGCAGCAGCACCGGCTTGCCCGAGCGGGTGGCTTTTTGCAGGCGCGCCGCCATCTTGGCACCCTGCCAGGCGTTGACCCGCGGGTCGGTCATGCCCACGGTCAGCAGTACGGCGGGGTAGCGCGTGCCGTCAACCACATGGGTCAAGGCGTCCATGGCCTTGAGCCCCAGAAAACCCGCCCGCTCGGTGACGGTGCCGAACTCGTCGATATTGGGCGGGCCGTTCTGCGAAAACTCGGCCCGCAGCGCATTCGATACACCCACGTTGGAGATGACGCCGGCAAACAGCTCGGGCCGCTCGGTCAGCGCCATGCCGACCGTGATGCCGCCGGCCGATCCGCCTTGAATGGACAGCGTGGCCGGGCTGGCCCAGCGCTGCTGGATCAGGTGTTCGCAGCAGTCGATCAAGTCGCGCCAGGTGTTGGGCTTGCTGATCTTCTGGCCGCCTTTCCACCAGCGCTTGCCGTATTCGCCGCCACCGCGCACATGGGCGGTGGCAAACACGCCGCCACGTTCCAGGAAAGCCAAGGTGCGCGGGCTGAAGTAGGGACTGCTGGTGACTTGGTAGGATCCGTATGCGCTGACCAGCGTGGGGTTGCGGCCGTTGCGCTTCAAGCCCTTTTTGGCCACGATGGACAGCGGCACGCGCGTGCCGTCGCGTGCCGTGGCGACGCTGCGGATGGCCTCGTACCCTGACAGGTCCAGGCCCGATTTGGGCGCGATGCCGGCAGCTTCAGTGCGGTTGCGGGCCGCGTCGAAATGAAAGCTGGTGAACGGCAACAACCAGGCCGTGCCGTCGAAGTAGCAGCCATCGGCGCCCGTGTTGGCCGACAAGCCACTGATGGCGCCTTCAAAGGGCAAGGCCAGGTCGGCCAGCTTGCCGTCGCGCGCCAGCTTGCGCAGGCTGTGATAACCGCCATCCAGGTCCAGCAGGTACAGGCCGTCACGCGCCAGGGCCAGGTTTTCCAGCACCCGCGGGCCTTCAGGCACCACCAGCGTGGCATCGGCGAACTGGCCTTGCGCCAAGGGCAGTTTCAACACCTTGCCGTTGTCGGCGCCTTGGGTGCTGAGCAGGTACAGGTGCGTGTTGTCAAAGGCAAACCCCGTGACCTCGTCTTCAATGCTGCACACGGGCCGCCAGCGGGCGCGGCCGGCGACAACATCGGCCAAGGGCGCAACAAACAGCGGGTTGTTGCGACGCACGCCGCCATACAGGCCCAGCACCGCCCAGCCACTCTGTGCGCTGCAGGTGATGGACGGGAACTCGCTGTCGGTCAGCGGCAAGGCGGCGTCCCGCCCATAGGCGGCAAGAACCGGGTCGGCCGACACCTCGGTGCCCAGCTTGTGCAGCAGCACCGGCGAGCGTTTGTAGTAATCCACCGTGCCCCGTTGACCGGTGTCGGCCACGCGGGCGTAAAAAAATCCGCTGCCATCGGGCAGCCATGAGGGGCCTGCGTATTGCGTGCCGGCGATGCGCTCGGGCAGCAGCTTCATCGTGCCCACCTCCATGATGTGCAGCACCGAGTCTTCGCTGCCCGCGGGCGACAGGCCGTAGACCACATGGCTGCCATCGGGAGACGCCAGCCACCAGTCCAGCGACATGTGCACACCGCCGTCGCCCTTCAGCGTGGTGGGGTCAAGCAGGATGCGTTCGGTGCCACCTTCACGCACCGCCAGCATGAAGTTGTTGGCCCCTGCGGGACGCACTTGGTAGAACAGACGCCCGCCGGCCTGCTGCGCGCCATAAGCGATCGCCGTGCCGCCCGACAGCTCGGCGATGCGCCGCTTCAGCACCTCGTGCCCGGGAATGCCTTTGAGCACACCGCGGGCGTAGTGGTCCTGGCCGCGCATGAAAGGCTCCCAAGCGGGGTCCTTGGGGTTTTCCATCCAGCGGTAGGGGTCGACGATGGTGTCGCCGAAGAAGGTTTCTTTCACGGGCTCGATGCGGGCCACCGGCGGCCGCCGCGGCGCCTTGCCCACCGCAGCGGCGGCCTGCGCGGTTGGGGTCAACGACCAACCTGGCAGGGTCAGCGCGGCGGCGGCGAGCACCTGGCGCCGGCTGGGCTGGCTGGGCAGCAAACTGAAGTTGTTGGTCATGGCTTGAACTTTCGACAAATGAGCGATGCGGGGTGGGCCATTGTGGGCAGTACCGGGCGGCCACGCCACAGCTGGCGCGTGCGCGGCAGCGAGAACCGGCATCCGGGGCACAACACCGGGTCGCTACGGGCCGTGTCTCCGCCTCTTTATGGCCGATGAAAGGTCGGCGTCGATCCTCGCCCTTTCTATCGGGTTTGGTCTCCTTCGCTGCGTCTGCATCGCAGGCTTGGCGACAGATGATCGCAAGCGCGACACGCCCTATCGCCGCCGGGTCCGAGCCGACCACGAGCACGCAGCAGGAGAGCCGGGCAAGCGCCCTCATACATTGCGGCGCTGATCGCCGTGGGGTCGGCATGGCAAGGCTTGCAACTTTCAAGCCGCAACGACGCGGCGCATCGGCCATATAAATAAAGCAGGCAGCATTTGCAAGCATTTGGATTACAGGCAAAACAGCGTCGCCAAATCCAACCCGCGAGTATGTCTGCAGGTCAATGACAACACCTACCCGCCAATGTTTGTAGGGTGTAAACGTTACTTTCAAATCCTAAGCTGGCGTTATCCGCAGGCCCGCTACGAGGTTCGGAAGGGACGGTCAAGATGACAGCAAATGCACAAGGTGTGGCGCCAAGCGTGCGCCTAGGTCTGGCGCGGGCAAGTCTTGCGCTGGGAAGGTCGGCACTCGTGTCGGCGCGATCTGGCTTGTCCCAGGTTTTCGCCAAGACGCTGCCAACCGCACGACAAGCGAGGCGGCCTGAACCAGGCGCCTCACTCGTTTTTGCTGCCATCAAAGTGTTGGGTGCTGCCGCCGTGCTTGCTGTGCTCGCCTTGCGGCCGGCCACGGCAGGCAGCATCAACCTGTCGAACCTGGATGGCCAGATGCCGGTTGCGCCCGACGCGATCACCACCTTGGGTGTCGACCTCTTTGGTGACAAGGTCAACTTGTAGAACGGCTCGCTGCAGTTCGAGCAGCGCGACCTGCAGTTGCCAGGCAACAGCGCCCTGCAGGTGGCGGTGATCCGGCGCTACACGCCGGGCCGCGCACCTTATGTCAGAGGCCAGGTTGGGGACTGGGATCTCGAAACACCCCGGATTTCCGGGACCTTTGCCTCACCCGGATGGCGGACTTCAAGCGGCGGCCTGAACCGCTGCAGCGGATTTTCGCTGCCACCGGCATTCACGGCCGCCAGTGGTACAGGCTTTTCGCCACTGGACTACCACCATGGCGTGATGCTGGACGTTCCAGGGCATGGGTCGCAAGAACTTTTGCGTCGCTCTTCTGCCTACACCGCCATGCCGCCCGACGGCGCGTACGGCGTGGTCACGCGCAACCAGTGGCAGATCGACTGCCTGACCAGCGTGGTCAACGCTGCGGGCGAAGGCTTCCGGGCCGTGTCACCCAACGGCGAGCGCTACACCTTCAACTGGATGGCAACGCAGGCCGCTGTGGATATTCGCAAAGCCAATGGAGAGGCGGGCCGGCTCGAATACAATCTTCTCGCGACCGAGGTCAAAGACCGGTATGGCAACAACTGGGTACGTTACACCTACGACCCCGCCAATCCCCTGCTGCTGCAGCGCATAGAGGCCAGCGATGGCCGGGTGATCACGCTTCAATACAGCGGCGGGCGCTTGTCCAGCGCCAGTGACGGTACGCGCAGCATGGTCTACGGCTACGATGCGGCGGGCAA
Organism: Betaproteobacteria bacterium; assembly: GCA_024641925.1. Taxonomy (GTDB): domain Bacteria; phylum Pseudomonadota; class Gammaproteobacteria; order Burkholderiales; family Burkholderiaceae_C; genus Rubrivivax. Next base: position 1,282 of record JAHECB010000180.1, on the reverse strand, counting down.
TCTGGCCTACGTGCAACAGCCCGACGGCAGCCGATGGTCGTTTCAGTTGGCCGGCATGTTGCACCCGACTTGGGAAGGCCTGGGCGAGGGATCCAAATGCGACAGCCCCGGCGTGTTTCCGGCAACCGCGCTGGTCGGCACCATGGTGCATCCGTCGGGCGCCACCGGCACGTTCACGACCCAGTTCCAGACCCACGCCCGTACCGACGTGCAAAAAGCATGCTGGTATATCCAGGGTACCAGCGGGCAGACCACAGGCGCCGTATGGCGCCACTACCTGCGGTCGCAGACCCTGATGAAAAAGGAAATCAGTGGTCCAGGTTTGCCGGCGATGGCCTGGCAATACAGCTACAGCAGCACCGCAAGCTGGAGCGCCTGCCCCACCTGCATGAAGGTGGTCACCGTGACGGCGCCCGACAGCTCGGTAACGCGGTATTCCTTCGGGAGCCGTTGGCGCATCAACGAGGGGCAATTGTTGCGCCAGGACGAAGGCTGGAATGCCGGCACCGGCACGGCGCTGCGAACCACCACGTTTCGTTACCGCGAACCGGCGGGCCAAGCTTATCCCGAGCGGTTTGGCGAGTCGCCGTTGCCGACCGGTGATTGGCTGGCCGCAGCCAACCGGCCGCAGGACCAGCGTGTCGTGACCCAGCAGGCACAAAGCTTCACCTGGCAGGTCGACACCTCGTCCGCAGGTTTTGACACGATGGCGCGCCCAAAAATCGTTGACCGATTCAGCTCGCTGGGATCTTCCCGTCGCGACACGACGCAGTTCTACGACAACCTGAGCCTGTGGGTGATGGGGCAGATCAAATCGATCAGCCAGGGCCCCGGAGGGGTGGCAGAAAGCTACGACTATGACAACGGCACAGCAAACCCCATTGCTGCATACACCTTCGGGCGACTTACCGACACCTACATCTGGAATGCCGACGGCACGCTGCGGATTCGGCGCGACGGCGCATCCAAACCCACCACCTTTTCGGACTATTGGCGTGGTGTGCCGCGGCGCGTGGACCATGCCGACGGCACCTACAGGACGGTGACCGTCACCAACCCCGGGTGGGTGAGCTCACGAACCTCCGAAGTCGGCACCACCACCGGGTTCAGCCATGATCTGATGGGCCGGGTTACCGCCGTTACGCCGCCAGCCGGGTACACCACCACGCAGACTTTTGAGCAGGTGAACTACGACGAATTTGGCCTGGGCGCAGGGCATTGGCGTCAAACCATCACCACCGGCAACGCACGCAAGATGAGGTACTTCGATGCGCTGTGGCGC
>JAHECB010000423.1 GCA_024641925.1 Betaproteobacteria bacterium | reverse complement strand
GCTGGTGGCTGGCTTGGCCTTGTTCAAGGCCTCGATCAGCGCACGCAGGTTGTCCACCAGCTTGTCCGACTCGAATGAGCGGCGGCCGATGGTGCCGTGCACGATGCCGGCCTTGTCAACGCGGAACTGCACCTGGCCGGCCTTGGCATTGCGAACAGCCTGGGCCACGTCGGGGGTCACCGTGCCGACCTTGGGGTTGGGCATCAGGCCACGAGGGCCCAGCACCTGGCCCAGGGTACCGACAATACGCATGGTGTCGGGGCTGGCGATGACGACGTCAAAATTCATGTTGCCGGCTTTGATGTCGGCAGCCAGGTCTTCCATGCCCACGATGTCGGCGCCGGCAGCCTTGGCTTCTTCAGCCTTGGCGCCTTGTGCAAACACAGCCACGCGCTTGGTCTTGCCTGTGCCAGCAGGCATGACGACCGCGCCGCGAACCACCTGGTCGGACTTCTTGGCGTCGATGCCCAGCTGCACGGCCACGTCGATGGACTCGTCAAACTTGGCGGTGGCACATTGCTTCACCAACGCCAGCGCGTCGGCCAGCGGGTACAGCTTGGTGCTTTCAACCTTGCCGTCAAAGGCTTTGGCTTTTTTGGTCAGTTTGGCCATGTTCAGACTCCCTCAACGATCAGGCCCATCGAACGGGCGGAGCCGGCGATGATCTTCACGGCACCGTCCATGTCAGCGGCGTTCAGGTCTTTCATCTTCATCTTGGCAATTTCTTCGAGCTGTTCGCGCGTGACCTTGCCCACCTTGTCCAGGTGCGCCTTGCCAGAACCCTTTTCGATCTTGGCGGCCTTTTTCAGAAGCACAGTCGCGGGCGGCGACTTCAGGATGAAAGTGAAGCTCTTGTCGGCAAACGCCGTGATCACCACGGGCAGTTTCAGCCCCGGCTCGTAGCTCTGCGTCTGGGCGTTGAACGCCTTGCAGAACTCCATGATGTTCAGGCCGCGCTGGCCCAGTGCCGGGCCGATAGGCGGGGACGGGTTGGCCTTGCCGGCCGGTACTTGCAGCTTGATGAAGCCGACGATTTTCTTTGCCATGTGGCGTTTCCTTTTTCGAGTTCAAACGCTTTGTGGTCGCAATACCCACTCGGCTCCTCGTCACTCAGCCCAACAGTTCAGAGGGAAGTTGCCGGGGCTGCGGCAGCGACTCCCGTAAAAAAATTCAAATCTTCTCGACCTGTCCGAAGTCCAGTTCCACGCCCGTGGCGCGGCCAAAGATGGTGACCGAGACTTTGACCTTGCTCTTTTCGTAGTTCACGTCTTCCACCGCACCGTTGAAGTCGGTGAACGGGCCTTCCTTGACGCGCACCAGTTCGCCCACAGTCCATTCGACCTTGGGCTTGGGCTTGTCCACACCCTCTTGCATCTGGTAGACGATCTTGGCTACTTCCGCTTCGGAAATGGGTGCCGGGCGGTTGCGCGCGCCACCGATGAAACCGGTGACCTTGTTGGTGTGCTTGACCAGATGCCAGGTGTCGTCGGCCATGTCCATCTCGACCAGCACATAGCCGGGGTAGATGCGCCGCTCGGTGACACTTTTCTTGCCGTTTTTCAGCTCGACCACTTCTTCGGTGGGTACCAGGATGCGGCCGAACTTGTCTTGCATGCCGGCACGGTCGATGCGTTCGCGCAGGTTGCGCTCGACAGCTTTTTCCATGCCCGAATAGGCGTGAACGATGTACCAGCGCTTGGTGGTGGGAACCACCACGGGCGCTGCAGGCACCGCCGCAACATCAGGCGTCAGGGCGTCTTCGGGCTGGCTGGTAGTCGGTTCGGTCATCGTTGGGGCCCTGTTGGCTGGGGGTTGGTGACGGTGCGCTGGCGCGGTGGCAGCGTCGGCTTGGCGGCTTGATCGGGCTTGGTGTCGATCAACCGCGCCATCCCAGCGCCAGGTCGTAAATCACCCATTCCAGTGTCTTGTCGGTAAACCACATGAACAGCGCCATCACCACGACAAAGCCGAACACGTAGGCGGTCATCTGGCCGGCTTCTTTCCGCGTGGGCCACACGACCTTGCGCGTTTCGCGCACGGCATCCCGACCAAAAGCGATGAGTTGCCGGCCGGATTCGGACGTGAAAAACAAGGCTATGGCGGCCGCCATCAGCGCCAGCAACGCACCCACACGAACCCACAGGTCCTGTTTACCGAGCACGTAAAAAGCGGCGATGGCGCCCACCAACAGCAACACGGCGCCAGCCAGTTTGGCCTTGTCGGCACTGGTGGAGACGGTTTCAACGGGAGCGGAAGTGGCCATGTAATCGGTGTCAAGGGCAGCCGGTGAGGGCGGCCATCAATCGTTTGCTGGAGCTTGAACAATCGGCTCCGGTTTCAGGCGCGAAGCCCGCAGTGCAAAAAAGCAGCTTGCGGGCGTCGAGTGGGACGAATCAGCGGTGAATTTCTGTCCGCATTCGGTGCCGGGTGGCAGGGGCGGAGGGAATCGAACCCCCGACCTTCGGTTTTGGAAACCGGCGCTCTACCAATTGAGCTACACCCCTTTCGTTTGGCTCATCTTGCTGCTGCGCTTGCCATTTGGACCTTCACGTGCTCGCCGTACGGGAGTACGGCTGCGCGCGGTTAAAGCCCAACTGGCGGCGCTCGCTACGCAAGCTGAACCAACCGACAAACTTGTGATGTTGGAAGTATCCTTTACGCGATGATCTTGGCCACGACGCCAGCGCCCACGGTGCGGCCGCCTTCACGGATGGCGAAGCGCAGGCCTTCTTCCATCGCGATCGGGTTGATCAGCTTGACCGTGATGCTGACGTTGTCGCCGG
>JAHECB010000008.1 GCA_024641925.1 Betaproteobacteria bacterium | reverse complement strand
TCCTCGGGCTCAAGGGGTGGCGGTCGGTGGCGCGCCGGCAACGGCCGGCTGCCCAGCCACAGCCACAAGGGCGTCAGCATCCAGATGGCGCCCACCACCAGCAGCCACGGCAAGTGGGCGCCAGGCATGGCGGCGGCGCTGGCTGTCCAGACCAGCGACAACAGGCTGACACCGGCATGGCGGCGCCACACCCCCTGCGACGCCTGCAGCGCACGGGCCTGGGCCTGGGCCGCCGTGGTCCATTCCAGCAGGTGCCGGTGGCTGACGGCCAGGCGCCACAGCGTGCGCACGATGGCGTCGGCGTCGCGCGCGGCGGCCAGCGGCAACGTGGCCAGGTGCCAGACCGTGCCGCCCAGTGCACGCGCCAGGTCGGTGCCCCCTTCGTGCAGAAAGTGCCGCAGCGCCAGATCGCGCCGAGGCGGCAGCAGCCCGGCCAGCGCGCCGATCAGCGGGCCCAGGCCAAAGGCCGCTGCCGTCAGCGCCAGCGCTGCCCAGGGTGCCAGCGTGTCCGTGGCCAGGCTCAGCCACAGGAACAGCAGGCTGGCCGGCGCCAGCAGCGAACGCCGCAGGTTGTCCACCATCTTCCACAGGTTCAGTGCACCGACCCGGCCTTGCAGCGCCACGCGCAGCAGCGGCAGCAACTGCCAGTCACCGCGTGTCCAGCGGTGCAGGCGCGCGTTGGCCACGTCCGGCAGCATCGGTGCCGACTCCACCAGCAGCACGTCGCTGAGGTGCGCGGTGCGGGCCCAAAGGCCTTCGTAGAGGTCGTGGCTGAGCAGGCTGTTTTCCGGGATGCGGCCGCGCAGCGACTGGTTGATGGCTTGCACGTCAAGCAGGCCCTTGCCACTGAAGCGGCCCTGGCCGAAAACGTCCTGGAAGACCTCGGAACTGCCCGCGCTGTAGACGTCAAAGCCCCAGGGGCCGGCAAACAGCCAACCAAATGCGGTGACCTCTTCGTCACGCGGCAGCGGTGCCGCGAGTCCGGGTTGCAGAATGCCGTAGCCGGCCACGACCCGCTGGGTGTCGGGGTCGACCTGTGGGCGGTTCAAGGGGTGCGCGGCAATGGCCACCAGCTGCCGAAGCGTGCCCGGCGGCATCATGGTGTCGCTGTCCAGCGTGACGACATAGTGCACGTCTTCGCCCAGGCTGCTGATGGGCCCCAGGTCGACAAACGGCACTTCGTGCGGCGCGGCGCTGTCGGCCAGTGCCGTGATCAGTTGTTCCAGCTTGCCGCGCTTGCGCTCCCAGCCCAGCCAGGCGTTTTCGCTGGCGTTCCAGGTGCGCTGGCGGTGCAGCAAGCCAAAACGCGGGGCCGCGTCGACCGCTGACGGGTAGCGCTGGTTCAGCGTGTGGATCGCCTGGCGGGCTGCTTCCAGCAGCCCGGCGTCGGCATCGGTCTGGCGCTGGGCGGCGTCGGGCCAGTCACTGAGCAGGGCAAAACGCGTGTGCTGCTCGGGGTTGGACAGGTAATGCTGTTCCAGCTGCCGACTCAGGGCCTCCACCTCGTGCGGCGACGTCAGCAAGCACGGCACGACCACCAGGGTGCGGTGCTGCGAGCCCAGGCCATCGTCCAGTGCCACACGGGGCAGGCGATGCACACGCACCAGTTCGGCCAGCGTGCGGTTGACCAGTGATACCGTGATCTCAAACGCCGCCAACGCGGCCAGGCCCAGCGTGGCCAGCACCGTCAGACGTTGCCAGCTCAGCCCGCTGGTCACGGCGCTCAACACCAGTGCCGTGCCAATAGCCAAGGCCGCCGCATACAGCAGGCCGCGTGTGCGGCGCAGCCAGCGTACCAGCGGGCGCTCAAGCTGCGCATGCGGCCCACCCAGGGCCCGCACCAACGGCAGCCGCCCTTCACCGATCAACCAGTAAGCGGGGCCGCCGCCGGCCGATGGCGACGGTGTCTGTGCACGGGCCAGCGCCTGCACCTGCTGCGCTACCGCCAGCTCGGTGCGTTTGAAGCGTCGGGCCAGGCGCTCGATCTCGTGCACACACTGGTCCTGGGTCATCTCGCTGTCGGCGACAAAACCCGGCATCTGCCGGATCAGCTGGTTCACCGCACTGACCTGCTCGATCAGCGTGCGCCAGGTCAGGTTGTTGATGGCATGCAGCGCCGACACCGCATTGCGCACACTGACGTTGTCGGCGGCCAGCAATTCGTGCGTGGTCACCAGCACGGCCTCGGGGTCGGGTGCCCGCTGCGCCAGCCAGTCCGACCAAGTTGCCGCCGCCGCGTCGTGCCGTCCCCGCGTACGGGCGATCATCTGGGCCAGGAACACCGTGTCCAGTTGCCGGTCTGCCAGCCAGGCATGCACCGCTTCAATGGTTTCCAGCGTCGGTGCGGCGGTCTCGTCGCAACACAGGTCGGCCAGCTCCTGCGCGGCTTGGTGGCAGGCGGCAGACTCGGCCAGCCGTGCCAGGTTTTCCAGCAACACCACACGCAAGGTGGTGGGCACCGCCCACAGTTCGCCCAGTGTCAGCGTGTCCACAGTCTGGTAGGCATCCAGCAGCTGAGTCAGCAGCGCAGCGTCAAAGTTGGAATCGCTGTGCGCCACGTAAGCCCAGACGATGCCGTACACCCGAGGCAGTCCCGTCAACGGCGGGCTGCGCAGCTTGGGCAGCGCCGCGTAATAGCCGTGCGGCATGTCGTTGCGAATCTCTGACGCCTGCGCCTCGATCAGGTGGCAGTTGTCCAGCAGCCACTCGGCGGCGGGCCGCAGGGCCTCGCTGTCGGCGTCGGACGCGGCCAGGTAGGCGCGGGCGCGCTCGATACCGTGCAGATTGTTCGCTACCCTGGGGAAAAACGCTGGCGCGCGCTGTTGGCGGCGCCAGCCGGTGCGGCGCTCAACCGGCTGCGACTTGGCCAGGCTGACACCGTGCTGGCGCAGACGTTCGGCTCCGAACAACTCAGCGCGCACGGGTGGCGGTATCGGCGCGGACTGGGCTTGCAGCAGTGCGCGCGTCTCGGCCCGCAATCCTGGCAAGGCCAGGATGGCAGCAGGCACCACCTGCGCCCCAAACCCGGCCGCCATCGTGTCAAGTCAGCAGCCAGACGCAGCTCAGCAGCCACAGCGCTGCCAACAGCAACGAGACCACGCGGGGCACTGCAAAGGCCTGCATCTGCTCGGCCATGCCGGACAGCCAATGGTGCGGCCCATGGGCATGCCGGCACAGACGGAACTGGCGGGCCAGGGCCTGACGATCGGTCTCCAGCCCTGGCGACGGGTCGCCCCATCCTTCAAAGGCCAGACCCGATGAGTAAGACGATGACATGCTGGCTCCCTTCTTGCTACCGTCGCGCACTGTGCGCGGCGAAAGATCAATGTAGAAGACGAGCGACAGCGCGCGATTGAGGCCACGCAAGTTCCGTTCACGCGCCGGCCGTTGACGCAGTTGCGCTGAACGCGCGCAAAGGCCGCAACGGCTCGCGCTTGTGCCAGACTCGATCGCCATGAGCCAGCGCCCCGTCCCGCTCGACAGACTGCCCACCTTGGCGTCGGGCGCCGTGGGCCTGAGCCTGGCGCAGGTCGAAGCGCAGCGTATGCACGGCTTCAACGACATCGTGGCGCCGGCGGCCAGTGGTTGGCTCGTCGTCGCCCGCGACACCCTGCGCGACCCGATGTTGTGGTTCCTGGTGCTCACGGCGGGCCTGTTCGGCGTGCTGGGGCAGGTCACGGAGTCCTTGGTACTGCTTGTCGCGCTGGTGCCGCTGATCGGCATGGATGCTTACCTGCACCGGCGCACCACGGCGTCTGCCGCGGGGCTGGCGAGCCGTCTGGCCAGCTCGGCACAGGTGCTGCGCGACGGGCAGTGGCGCAGCATCCCGTCGCGGGAACTGGTACCAGGCGACTTGGCGGAGGTGAGGCCGGGCGAGTACTTCCCGGCCGATGGCGTCTTGCTGTCCGGTGACGGTCTGCAGGTGGACGAATCGACCCTGACCGGCGAGTCGTTGCCGGTGGCCAAGCGGCCACTCGAGCCCGGCGCGCTGCTGCCTGCCAGCGCATCGGAAGAGCGCTGGTGCGCTGCAGGGACACGCCTGTTGACCGGGACGGCGCGGTTTCGCGTCCTCTGCATCGGCAGCGAAACACGTTACGGCGAAATCGTGCGTTCCGCCACCGAGGGCAGCCGTGCCGCGACGCCATTGCAGAAGGCCATCGGCGAGCTGGTTGCTGTGCTGATCGGCATCGCCGTGGTCATGTGCCTTGTGCTCGCCGCGGTCAGGCTGTGGCACGGTCACGGGTGGGTCGATGCGATCCTCAGTGCGGTCACGCTGGCGGTGGCTGCGCTGCCCGAGGAGTTCCCGGTCGTCTACACCTTCTTTCTGGGCGTGGGTGTCTTTCGACTGGCACGCAAGAAGGCCTTGGTACGGCGAGCCGTTGCGGTGGAGAACATCGGTCGCATCACCTGCATCGTGTCGGACAAGACGGGCACCATCACGGCAGGGTCGCTGGTGCTGGCCCACCAGACACCCGCCGACGGGCAGGACAAAGCGTCGATGTTGCAGGTGGCCGCGTTTGCCGCCCGGCCGGACAGTGGCGACCCGCTTGATCAGGCGCTGCACGGAGAGGCAGGGCCGCTGCCGCCCGCGGAACGGCTGGCGGATTTCCCGTTCACAGAAGCCCGGCGACGAGAGACGGTGCTCTGGCGCCTCGCCGCCGGCGATGTGGTGGCGTTCACCAAAGGTGCGCCCGAAACCGTGTTGTCCGGCTGTGAATTGTCCGAGTCGGCGCGCGCCGCCTGGCTCGCGCGTGTTGACGACTACGCCAAGTCCGGACATAAAGTCATCGCCTGCGCCCGGCGCAGCTTGCCAGCTGGCGAATCCATCGATGTCGAGCCTGAACAAGGTTTCCAGTTTGCGGGTTTGCTGGCCTTCGCGGATCCGGTACGTGACGGGGTGCGCGAGGCTATCGCCGACTGCACGGCGGCTGGCATGCGCGTCATCATGGTCACAGGGGATCATCCAGCGACGGCGGTGGCGATTGCGCGCGAGATCGGGCTCGGTGGTGCCGAGCCGACCGTCATCGTGCTCGAGCCGCAGGACGATGCCGCCGCTGTGCTGAACGCCCATGAAGGGCTGGACGTGGTGGCGCGGGCCACGCCGCCGCAGAAGCTTGCGCTGGTGCAGGCGCTGCAGGCCCAGGGAGAATTGGTTGCCGTGACGGGCGACGGTGTCAACGACGTACCCGCGCTTCGGCTGGCTGATGTCGGCGTGGCCATGGGCGAGCGCGGCACACGCAGCGCGCGTGAAGTGGCATCGGTGGTGCTGCTCGACGACAACTTCAGGACCATCGTTGATGCCGTCGCTGAAGGCCGCCAGCTTTTCCAGAACTTGCGGCTGGCCTTTGCCTACCTGCTGTTGGTGCACCTGCCGCTGGTGATCGGGGCGACCGCGATCCCCCTGATGGGGCTGCCGTTGTTGTTCTTGCCGATCCATATCGTTTGGTTTGAGCTTGTCATCCATCCGACGGCAATGCTGGCTTTTCAGGATCTGCCGCTGGCCGGTCCGCTGGCGCCGGTGCAGCGCCAGCGACGGGCCCGCTTTTTTTCGGCTGTGGCCTGGATGCAGATCGTCCTGGTTGGCGGCCTTGTGGGTCTGGCCGTGGTGTGGAGCTACCTGCACGCGCTGGGCGCTGACCACAACGTGGAGCACGCGCGCGCCATGGCGCTGACCGTGCTGCTGGTGGCCAGTGCCGGCATCACGACGGGCCTGACGAGGCTGCGCCAGGCTGTTGCGCGCTGGCTGGTCGCGGGCACGCTCGCCTCCCTGGGCTTGCTGGTCCAGATCCCGGCGGTCAGCGGCTTGCTGAATCTGAAGCCCCTGCACGTCACCGACCTGGCAATCGTGGCCGCGGCTTTTTCCGTGATAGCCCTGCTGTCCCTCGTGCTGGCCCGTCAATGGGGCCCTGGAGCGCAGCGGCGAATGGTTGGAAATTGAGCCATCGCAATGCCCCGCCAGACCGCCGGGGCATCCTGAGCCAACTTGTTTGCTGCTGGGTCAACAACATGGGATGGGTCAGAACCGTAGACCTTGGGCCGCCGGGGCTGTCGGCTGACGTTTGGACACCTCGCCAGCCAGTCGGTGTGGTGGCGCTGGCCGCCAGCGGCGTCAACCGCCGGCACCAGGGCTTGCCGCAGCAGGTGGCGCAGGTGCTGGTCGGCCACGGGTTGGCCACGGTGCGGTTTCGGCTGCCCTCAGGCGACAACACGCCGGGGTCGATCCGGGCGGCCGACATGCCGCGGCTGGTGGCTGGGCTCTTGTCGGCGCTGGATTGGGTCAAAACGGATAGAGCATTGCACGGCTTGCCTGTGGGGGTTTTTGGCACCCGCACCAGCGCCGCGGCCGCGCTGGTGGTGGCGGCCAGTTTTCCGGCCCGGGTGGCGGCGGTGGTGTCGTGCGGCGGGCAGATCGGCCTGGCCTCTTCGGAGTGGCCGCAGGTCAGCGCCGCAACGCTGTTGATCGTGAATGCCCTTGACTGGCGGTTGCTGGCCGACAACCGGGCCGCGTTGCATGCACTGTCGGGTGTGCGCCGGCTTGAAGTGGTGCCCGGTTCAGTACGGACCTTCCTGGAGCCGGGCGCACTGGCCACGGTGGCCGAACTCTCTGCCGCCTGGTTTTCAAGCCACCTGACGGCGGCAGCCGCAGGGTGATGCCTCAGGCAGCCGACGCTTGAACGCCCGTCCCAGGCATTCAGCCGTCGTCGCGGTCCAGCCGGTGTTCCAAGCCGTAGCGGATCAACGCCGCCATGCTGTCCAGACCCAGCTTCTGCTGGATATGGGACTTGTGGGTACTGACCGTCTTGATCGACAGGTGCAGTTTCTCGGCAATGTCGGTCAGTCGTGACCCGGACACGATCATCCGCAGCACCTGCAGTTCGCGGTCAGACAACTGGTGGTGGTCGGATTTGGGCTCGCGGCGGTTGAGCTGCAGCACCACCTGCTCGGCCAGGCTGGGTGTGATGTAGGCCCCGCCGTCGGCCACCTTGCGCACGGCGGCCAGCAGTTCGGCTGCGGCGCCGTCCTTGGTCAGGTAACCGTTGGCGCCGGCCTTGAAGGCGCGGATGGCGTACTGCTCCTCGGCATGCATGCTGAGCACCAGGACGGCAATCTCGGGTGCTTCCGATTTCAGCCGGCGCACCAGATCGAGCCCGCTCATGCCTGGCATCGACAGGTCCACGATGGCCAGATGAAAACGTGCATGTCGCAAACATTCCAGCGCCTGAAACCCGGTGCCCGCCTCGGTGATGGACCAGTCCGCGCCCAGGGGTTCCAGGATGCGGCGCACGCCTTCACGCACGATGGTGTGGTCGTCCACCAGCAGCAGGCCGCGCGGGGCATCAAGCCGTTTCATGGTCGTTGGCTGCCAGAGGCGATTGTGGTGGACTGCCCAGTGGCAGGCGAACGCTCAGAAGGCCGCCGCCTTGCGCTGCGTTGCCAACATGCAGGTCGCCGCCCAGCATGTAAGCACGCTCACGGATGCCGACCAACCCGTTGCCGCCTTCGCTGGCCAGGGCCTGGGCCGAAAAGCCGACACCATCGTCCTGCAATGTCAGGTGCACCTGGTCTTCGACCTGCCGCAGCGAGATGCTGACCTGGCTTGCGTGCGCATGGCGCGCGATGTTGGTCAGCGCCTCCTGCACCATGCGGTACAGGGCCGTGGCGGTGGCGTCCTGTAGCGGCGGCTGGGTCTCGTCCAATTCCAGCGTGATGGGAATGCCCAGACGGCGCGCTGTGTCGTTGGCCAGCGATTCAATGGCGGCATTCAGGCCCAGGTCGTCCAGCATCGCCGGGCGCAGGTCTTTGGCAATGCGCCGCACCGACGCCACGGTAGCGTCGACCATGTGCGTCATCTGCGCCATGCGGGCTTGCCAATGGTCGACTGCAGCGTCAGGCTGCAGACTGGACAGCTCCATTTTCAGTGCGGTGAGCTGCTGCCCCAGTTCGTCGTGCAGTTCACGCGCAATGTGGCGCCGCTCGTCTTCGCGCGCCTGCACCAGCCGCGCCGCCAGCCGCCGCAACTGCCGCCGCGAGCGCTCCAGCGCTGCATTTTCCCGGGTGTGCTCGGTCACGTCGGCCAGCACCATCTGCACGATCTGTTCACCATGATCGGGCATGGCGGCAATGGCAATTTCAAGTTCCCGAACGCTGCCGTCCAGCGCTGCGATGCACTCGCGAATCGGTTCTGCCGTGTCGCCAGCCAGAACGGCCTTCACCTGGCGCCGCACCAAGGCGTGCGATTTGGGCTGAAGCAATTCGAAGATGGAACGGCCCAGCAATTCCTGGGCCGTGGCGGCCCCAAACAGCCGCAGGCTGGTCTGGTTGGCAAACACGATGCTTTCGCCGTCGGCGATCCAGATAGCCACGGGCGCACGTTCAAAAATCGACCGCATCTGATCGCGGTAAGCGGTCAATGAGGTTTTCAGCGCCTGCTCAGACGACAGGTCGCGCAGCAGCGCGGTGTAGTGTGTCTGGCGACCCTTCGGGCCCATGCTGTCCACACGCGTGATCGACGCTTCCAGCTCGAATTCTTCACCGTTGGACCGCAGACCGAGCACCGGGCCACGCGCACTCATGGACATGCCCATACACTCGGAATCGGCAAATCCGCGCACATGAGCTGCGTGCGCCGTGCGCAGGCGCGCCGGTATGAAACGCTGCAGATCGGCACCCAGTGCGTCGTCCGCACTGACCCTGAACAGCGTTTGCGCTGCCGGGTTGATCATGACCACCCGCTGATCAGCGTCAAACGTGATGACGGCCTCCAGCGCCGCGTGAATGGCGGCCTTTCGCACCAGGTCAAACGGGTCCCTGGTCTTGAGCGAGGCCACGGGTGCAACAGACGCCGCCGGTGTCAGCGCGGCGGCCGATACAGGCGCTGCCGTTGTGGACTGCTTGTCAGCAGGCTGACCGTTCATGCAACGCTCACGGTGCCGCGCGGCGGCGGTACATGCGGCAGATGGATACCCGGCCTGCCCGGCGGGCCCAGTGGGTTCTGCGCGAAATCTGCAGTCGCTGATTCTGGCGTCATGTTGCCCCCTTGCGCAGAGAGTGCGCGACGGTCGCGCAAGTCTTTCTATGCATGGTACGACACCCGAACTCTGGTCCGGCCTGTTTTTCGGAGAACGACCAGCTGCAGCTGGTCTGTGATCCAGCGTGATTAAAAACTGACAGTATTGATGAGTTAGGTCAGCAGCGCACCTGCACGATGAATTTCGCGCCTCGCAAACGCCTGCTGCCCCGCTTGATCAGAAAAGTCTGATCCCGAGATCAGAAAAGTTCGATGACGTTCGGAATTTTCTTCCCTCGACCAAAGCATCGATCCGATAGGCAGCGCCACACGCTGCACGCAAGCTCCAGGCATGGTCAACACCTGAACAACAACATCCCATCTGGAGGCTTCCATGTCGCACGTTGCTGAAATCGACAACATCGCGCGCCCGGTGTCATTTGCACCCTGGCTGGTGCCCTCGCGCACGGGGACACACAGTCGCCTCGCCGATCTGCTGGCCCTGATGCAAGGCGACGCAACGGGCGAATTCGAGGCCGCGAAGGTGCCAGTGGCCATGCGCAAGCTGCATCAGGGCGACATGCTCTTTCACGAAGGCGCTCCGGCCGACGCCGTGTACTTTGTGCTTGCCGGCATGTTCAAGACATTCCGCACGGCCGAAGATGGTTATGAGCAGGTACTGGACTTCACAGGCCGCGCAGAGTTGCTGGGCTTTGATGGCTTCTACTCGGGCGAGCATCCGACAGGCGCCATGGCGCTGGCAGAGGCCCGTGTCTACGTGGTGGCCACCAACGGCCTGGAGGCCCTGGGTCGGCGGGTACCGGCTTTTCATGTTGTCGTGGACAGGGCCGTCAGTCAGGCGCTGGCGCGCCGCAGTGAGCACGCCGATCTGATGGCGGCGGTCGCCGCCGAAGTGCGTCTGGCGCGGTTCTTGTTGCAGATGTCCCGGCGCATGGCGGCGCAGGGGCAGTCGGCACAGCGTTTTCGCCTGGCCATGACCCGGCGCGAGATTGCCAGCTACCTGGGTGTTGCCCATGAAACCGTGAGCCGGTCGTTCACGGTGATGGCGGCGCTGGGGCTGCTGCAGGTAGACAACCGCGAAATCTGTGTGCTTGACAACGAGGCGCTGAAAGCCTATGCCCGTCGCACGCGCCGGCCCTCGGAAGACGATGTATCCGAATGGCCGGTTCCGGTGAAGCGGGCTGCCTAGAGGCGGGCGCACCACCACCCGCCACACGCCACTGAAAGGCGGTTGAGCCCGGTGTCTGGCCATTCCGAAGGCGACATGAAGTGTCGGTGCTGACGACCTTGATCGACGCGCGATTGGCAAACCTGCCGCGCAGCCTGTGCCTGGAATGGCCGGGTGGGCGAGCGGGTGACCTGGCTGCACCCGTCCGGCTGAAACTGAAGGCCCTGCGCCCATTGGCCTGGTTTGCGCGTGGGCAGATCGGTGATCTGGCCGACGCCTATGTGCGAGGCGATCTGGACATCGAAGGCCAGATGACCGACGTGATGGCCGTGGCGGCGGCCCTGGCCGGCGACCCGGTGCGTCGTGGTGTGCGCCGGGCTTTCCCGCGCTGGTGGTCGCAATGGCGTTCGCGCTGGCAGCACCGGCGCCGGCGTGACGCAGCGCAGGTGAGTTTTCACTACGACCTCAGCGACGACTTCTTTGCGCTGTGGCTGGACCCGATGCGGGTGTACTCCTGTGCCTACTACCGCGAGCCGTCCATGAATCTGAGCCAGGCGCAGCAGGCCAAGCTGGACCACATCTGTCGCAAGCTGCAGCTGCAGCCAGGCATGCGGTTGCTGGACATTGGCGCCGGCTGGGGCGGCCTGCTGCTGTGGGCGGCAGAGCACTACGGCGTGCAGGCCAGCGGCATCACGCTGTCACGCCACCAGCATGCGTACGTCAACCGCCAGATCGATGCCCGGGGACTGCGCGGCCGGGTGGACATGCAACTGCTGGACTACCGTGCCTTGCCCGCCGATGCCCAATACGATCGCATCGCATCCATCGGCATGTTCGAGCACGTCGGCAGCGCAAGACTGGGCAAATACTTTGCGCATATCGCGGGTCTGCTGCGGCCAGGTGGCCTGGTCTTGAACCATGGCATCACGGCGGGCGGCTTGCGCAACGGCCAGTTGGGCGCCGGCATGGGCGACTTCATCGGCAAGCACATCTTTCCGGGCGGTGAGCTGGTGCACATCAGCCAGGTTCTGCCGCCCTTGGCCGACAGCGGGCTCGAATTGCTGGACGCTGAGAACCTGCGACCCCACTACGCACGCACGCTGTGGCACTGGTCCGACGCGCTGGAGCAGCAACTGGACCGTGCACGCCAGATCACCAGCGAAGAGACCGTGCGGGCCTACCGTCTCTACTTGGCCGGCAGCGCCATGAGTTTTGAACGCGGATGGCTGTCGTTGTACCAATTGCTGGCGGCGCGACCTGACGGGCGGCTCACCACGGGCACGCTGCGAGGTGCGCAATCGGCCTACCCCTTCAATCGTGACCACATGGTGGTGGGGGTTCGTCGGTCAGCTGACGGTCCCGCATTTTCACACGATGCAAAGCAGACCGCAG
This sequence comes from Betaproteobacteria bacterium, assembly GCA_024641925.1. Lineage (GTDB taxonomy): Bacteria > Pseudomonadota > Gammaproteobacteria > Burkholderiales > Burkholderiaceae_C > Rubrivivax. Next base: position 28,530 of record JAHECB010000008.1, on the reverse strand, counting down.
GCCCTGCGGTCGGTGTCGCTTCGCCTTGACCATGCTCAACGCTGTATGCGAAGGGCTTGCTAGCGTGCAATGCAGATCGGGCACCCAGGTCGCGGCCGCTGTGGTCGCGATGTCAACTTCCACCACCAGGAGAAACCACGATGACTCATACCGTGACCGGCACTTACGGATCGAAGGACCAGTTGCGCAACGCACGGGAGGATCTGGTCGCTGTTGGTATCCCCAGCGAGAAGATCTACGTTGACGATGCGCTTCACAAGCTGCGGGTGTTGATACCTGAGGCGACCACACCTACCATCGTCGAGATCTTCCAGCGGCACGGCCTGCAGAGCATCACGCATTGACCGTGCGCCGCACGCCAGCACGGGTCAACCGTGATGTGGCGGCCCGGGCGTCGATTTGCTTTTCTTGCGGGTCTGGCAGCAGGGCCTGAAGGGCATCACTGCCTTCAGGTCCCACGCGTCGCGCGAGGGCGTGCTGCCGCAGGCTTGGCCGGCGGCGCCCGGTTGTCGGTCCAACCGATGATCCGGCGCAGCTTGCCGCTGCGCGCGTCGCTGCGCGGGTGCTGGTGCCCGTGCACGATCTGCACCTTGTGCACCCCGTGGCGCTGCAGGAAGGCATGCAATGCTGCAGCGGCGCGCGCAAAGGCGGCCGCAGGGTTCGCAGTTCCCTGGCCCAGGCGCAGTTCCAATGCGTGGTCTGACCGCTGCACCAACTGGAACTGCGTCAGTCCGCCTTCTTCTTCGAGCACCGTCTCCAGTGCCAGCGGCAGCAGCTGCACGCGGCGGTCCTGTGCTGCCGGCAGGCTGAGTGTGTCATCGGCGCGGCCTTCGACCTCAATGGCCGGGAAGCGGCTGCCGCATGCGCAAGCAACGCTGCAGTAGCGTACCCGGTCGGTCAACCGGTAACGCAGCAACGGCTGGGTTCGGTTGGCCAGGTTGGTGAGCGCCACCGTGTGGGCGTCTTCGCCAGGGGCCACGGGGTTGCCACGGCTGTCCAGCGTTTCCAGGATGACCCAGTCACTGTTCAGGTGCAGCCGGCCCTGCGCGCATTCGCAGGCCATGGAATAACACTCCGAGGCGCCGTAATTGTTGCGCACCTGGCAACCGAACGCCGCCACCACCGTCTGGCGTTGCGTGGCGCTGAGCTGTTCGCCACCCAGCCAGATCTCGTCCAGGCCAAGTTGAAGCTCGCCCGCGGCCTGCAGACTGGCCAGGGCCACGGCGCAGCTGGGGTAGGTCACCAACACCTGCGGGGACATCGTCTGCAGGCCTGCGGCCAGGTCCGCCAGCGGCATGCCCACCGAGAAGACTTGCAGCCGCGGCGCCAGGGGCGGCACCGCCAGCCGGCGCAGCCGCTGCACGCTGGCCAGCCCGGCAAAATGTCCGCCCACAGCGCCGACGTAGGCGAAGCTGCGGCCCAGGCCCCACATCGACGTGCCCGGCGCGCCACCACGCAGCCGCAGCGAGTCGATGGCGTCGTAGGCGGCCAGGCTGGCAGCGTCCTGCACAAAGATGGCCGGCGTGCCGCTGGTGCCCGAACTGGTCCACAGCAGGTAGCGGCCCAGCCAGCCGTCGGCCACCTTGTCGGTGTCGGCCAGAAAAGCCGACGCGCCCTGCAGTGTGATGCAACGGTCGGTTGCCCAGTCGTCGAACCCGCGCATCAATTCGCCCTTGGTCACCGGCTCAAGCTCCTGCAGGCGCTGGGCCTTGCCCATGCGCCGCCGGTAGAGCGGCGAGCCGTCGCGAGCAGCGTCCAGCAGGGCTGCCAGCCGTGCATCACGCTGTGCGGCGCCCCAGCCTGTCGGGTCCAGGTTGGCCATCGCCGTCTGCTGGCACGCCTGTAGCCAGGCCCAGGCGTCAAAGGGTGGGGCAGGGTGGGCAAGCAAGCAGGTGCACCGTGTAGTGTTGTCTGGCCGTGTCGGTTGGTGCAGCCTATTTGACCAGCAGCACCGGCATCGTGGCCAGATGCACCACGCGCTGTGCCACCGAACCCAGGAACAGACCGCCCAGCACGCTTCGCCCATGGGTACCCATGGCGATGACGTCGGCACCCATTTCGGTCGCGACGCGTGTGATTTCCTGTGCCGCCAGTCCCACCTCAGCCGCCGTGCTCACCTGTTTCAAACCAGCCTGCCTGGCCGCCGCCAGCGCCGCGTCCAGCAGTCTTGATTGCTCTTGCTGGAGCATGGATTCAGCCGCCTGCGCCTCCCGCGCCGTGTATTGTTCGGAATAGAGGGGCACATCGCGCACGTTCACCAGCAGCACCTTCAGTTCGGCCGTCTTCTGCTGCAGCCGAGCGACGGCCTCGATGGCGCGCTGCGCGTGCGCCGAACCGTCCACGGCGATGAGCATCTTCAACATGGCGAGCCCCTTTCTGCCTGAATCTGGCCACAGGGCCAGCATTCACTCTGGACCTCCTGGGCGCCAAGCCGATTGACCGCGCTCAACAGTCGGACCCCAACGCCAGGCAGCGTGATTGTCAGGTGCATTGAGCACGCGCAATGCACAGTGGCCGCCGGGCGCTAGCTTCGGCTTGAGTTGGCATGTGCGTTCGCGTCCGCGGCTGCCGTTGCCGGCGCCTTGTGCCACCGCTTGTCGAAAGAAGTCCGATGCGCAACCAGAATGCCCCAGCGATTGCCAGCCGCGCCGCGCCGCGCTGCGTGCCACACCCTGCGGATGCCGCAGCCCCCGCAAAAGCGGACCAGAACGCGTCCAAGGCCGCGTCACCCAATGGTGCAGACACCAAGGCCCCGACGCAGGTGCGACAAAAGGCAGCAGGCCCGTCGTTGCTGGAGGCGTCCAGCCGCGAGTCGCTCATCCGCGCCCGTGCCTACGAGCGTTACGAGTGCAATGGCTGCGTCGACGGCAACGATGTCGACGACTGGCTGGCCGCCGAGGCCGAGGTGTCCGCGATGCTGTGTCGAGGCGAAGTTCCTGCGGCGGCGTCGTCCACCGAATGAGCACCCTGGCGACAGCGTCATCAACGCCCCGGATGCCTTGGCGCTGCCCTGGCATTGCGCCAGGCCTCGCTACGCAAGCTGATTGGCAACCCGCTGCCTGGCACAACGGCGTTGGCGGCCGCGCTGCAGCACAGTCGCCAAGCTAGGGGTTTTGCTGATGTCCATTGACATGCAGACTGTGCTCCCTGACTGCCGATGTGGCAAAGCTCGTCTTGATATCGGGCTCTGGTCGCCGCTTGAAGGGGGGCGCCGAGGGATGGCGCCGTCAGCCGGCACCCCGGTGTCGAAACGAACATCGACTGCCGGGAAACCGGCGGTGGCGGTGGCGGCGGTGGCGATTTCAGCCTGCTTGAACCCAGCCGCCATCTCGCGCCGCAAGCCTCGGGGCCTGCAATTTTTGAAGGAGCGACAACATGTACACCCTGGTCAAGACATTGTCCGCGCGGCAGTTTGCGACGACGCAACTGCCCAGCCTGGTCGGTTCGCTGGCATTGGCCGAAGTCTTTTTCAAGTTCCACAGTTTCACGCTCGAATGTGTGGCCTTTCTGGCGACCTGGGCTGTATTTGATTTTGTACTGAGCAAGCTCACTGCCGCGCGCTGAGTGCGGCTGTCGCGAAATTCGTTGCGGCAGCCGCACCCATCGTTGCGCTACTGAAAAGGAGGTCGTTCATGGCTACCGAAGCATCGTTTGTCCTTGATGGCACCGTCACGGCATTGGGCAAGTCGACCGAGCCCTTGCTGGTGGCTGGCAAGCTCACCGCGCTGGTGCGTGTTGACGCGGTGGTGCGCGCACCGCCGGCCATGCAAAACCTGGTGGGTCGCGAGATCACCGTGCAATTGCGACAGCCGGCGCAAGTTGGCGACAAGGCCCGGTTCTGGACGCAGGGCCTTCTCTATGGGGCCAGTCTGGCAGTTGAAGAAGTGGCCAATCGCGGCGCTGTTCCCGCCGCATCGCCGCGTGCGGCCTTGCCCGCCGGTGAGCGCGCCGCAACTGCGCGCGAAGCCGACCAGGCCGCGCGGCTGCGATCCGCACTGAAGGCCCGCGCGGGCGAGGCGGCCAGCATCGTGGTTGGCCAGGTGGTCAGCGTGGTCGGGCCGTCCACCGCAGCGCGAAACGCGCCGCGCTTGAGCGAGCATGACCCGCATTGGTCAACCGCCACCGTCACGGTGGGCCAGGTGCTCAAGGGCCGGGCCGCGAAAAACATCAAGGTTTTGTTTGCCAACAGCCAGGACGTGATGTGGCGCCAGGCGCCCAAGCTCAGTGTCGGCCAGCGCGCGGTGCTGCTGCTGCGCAAGGGCGCACCCGGCGCACCCACCAAGACCGCCAACGCAGTGCTCGACGAGATCGACGTGCAAAGTGCCGAGCGCGCGTCGCTCGTCGCCACGCTGTTGTGACCCCGCAGCAGGCCAACGCCGGAAAGGATCGGACACCATGAGCTACGTCGTCAACATGATTCCCAATGTTTTCAGCGGGGAAACCAACCAGGACAGTGAACCCAACCTGGCCTTCGACCCGGCCGATCCGTCGCGCATCGCCGCGTCGGCGTTCACACCCGACCCCCTGGGTGGCGCCAATGCACCGATCTTTGCATCGGTCAACGCAGGCCAGACCTGGACCTTGAACAACATCGTGCCCAGCACGGCCGGCGCAGCCACGGGCGACATCACCTTGGCGTTTGGACACGGCGGTCGGCTTTACAGCGGCATCTTGCGGCGGCCCGGCGGGTTGCGGCTGAACATCCTGCGCAGCACCAATTTCACCGCGCCCACGGTCATGACCGTGCTGGTCGATCGCACCGGCAACGGCGTTGACCAGCCCTATGTCGAGGCGGCGCGCGTCTACCGTGGCGCTGACACGGGCCGAGACCGTGTCTATGTCGGCAACAATGACTTCAACGCCGCATCGGGGCGCACCGCCACCATTGACGTGTCGCTGGACGGCGCGGCGGCCACGCCGCCCGTGCCCGCGAACTTTGTCGCGCGGCGCATTGAACCCCGCGCAACCAGCGGGCAGGATCTGCCGCCCATCCGGCCGGCGGTGCACATCGACGGCACGGTCTACGGCGCGTACATAGGCCGCCGCGCCGGCGGCGTGTCCGACATCGTGGTGGTGCGCGACAACAACGGTGCTGCCGGGGCCACGCAGTTTGTCGACCTGCTCGATTCGGGCGACGGCCTGTCCGGGCAACGCGTGATCACGGGCGTGAACGTGCCGTTCGAGAACTTCCAGACCATGGGCATGGAACGGCTGGTGTCCAGCGACCTGTCGATCTGCGTCGACCCCCGGGACAGCCGCAATGTATGGGTGGCCTGGGGCGACCGGCCTGCAGGGTCCAACAACCTCACGCTGCACCTGCGTCGCTCGACCAACCGAGGACAGACCTGGTCAGCTGCCGACCTGCGCACCGTGGCCAACGCCAAGGCGCCGGTGGTGGCGGTGAACAGCCGTGGGCGGGTTGCCTTTCTGTACCAACAATTGACCGGCGCGGCGCCCAACCTGCGCTGGCAGACCCGGGTCGAGCGCAGTGGCAACGCCTTCACCACCTTCACCACCGACGTGTTGGCCAACACACCCGCCAATACGCCGGCGCCGCAATTCCTGCCCTACCTGGGCGACTACATGGACATGAAGTCGCCCGGCAAGGACTTCTACGGCATCTTCTCGGCCAACAACACGCCCGACACAGCCAATTTTCCACTGGGCGTGACCTACCAGCGCAATGCCAATTTCGCCACCCACGTGCTGCTGGCGGCGGATGGTGTGACGCCCGTGAACACGTCCATCGACCCGTTTTTCTTCTGCCTGACCGAGCTGGAGGCCGACCGCGATGTGTATGTCGCCGACTGGACCGACAGCGCCACCTTGTTCGACCGTGGCGTCGAGCCGTCGTCCGAGCCGCTGTTCTACACACGCAGCGACGTCTGGACGCGTCTGGCCAACGCGCCCGGCGCATTCGATGCATTGAACCGGCCCGTCAACCAGCCGCCGCGCAACGGCCCGGGCGCTGCCGGCGACAACTTCGCCTTTGCCCGCGTGCGCCGGCGCGGCACTGGCAGTGCACAAGCGGTCAATCTTCATTTTCTGGTGTCGCCATTCGGTACCGGCAGCAGCTACGTCGACGCCGGCACGGCGCCGGACGCGGTGGTCAACCTTGCCGTGGCAGAGGACGTCAAGACGATGACAGTCGGTTACCCCTGGAACCTGCCGGCTTCGACCTCGACGCACCTGTGCCTGGCGGTGGAGGCTTCAACCCCCCAGGACCCCATCGTCGCGCCGAGCCTGCTGGGGCGCGCGCCGGGCTGGCCCACGACCGACCTGCTGGTCATCAACGACAACAACAAGGCGCAGCGCAACATGGGGCTGGGGCCGACAACGCTGGGCGGCTGGTTCACGCGTTATGCGCTGGTCTTCAATTCGGCCACCCTGCGCCGCGACCTGGTGCTGGAATGGGCGCGTGTGGGTGCCTCCAAATTTGCCGCCAAAGACCGAGCCTTGCTGGGCGGCGACAGGTTGCAGTCTCTGCGCGGGCCTGGCCGCCTGGTCATCAAGAACATGGCACCCGGCGAATATCGGTGGGTACGGCTGACCCTGTTTGCAAGTGGCAGCGAGGCGGTAGATTCAACCGTGGTGTTCAACGAGATGGTCGACAACCAGGTGGTGAATGGTTTTGCCGTTTCCGCCCAGCTGCAAGCCGAGGCCGAGGTGTCGGCCTATCTGGTGTTGCGCCTGCAATCGGTGGCCACTCGTCTGGACGCCTTCAAATTCGACAAGGCCGCGGAATGGGCCAAGAAGGCGGCTGAAATGCTGAAGGCCAGGCTGCCTGCCCGCGTGTTTGTCGATGTTGTGCGCGGGGCTGCTGAGCTGTTGGCCTTTGCGGCTGGCGAATTGCGCGAGCGCCTGAAGCAAGAAGATGAGTTTGGCCTGGTCGCCACCACCAGGGCCTTGAACAAGGCGCTTTCGGCCGGTTCGATGCCCCTGATCCAGTCCCATTTTGGGCAATTGCTGGAGGGTGTGGACGCCTTGCTCACGTCTGCGGACAAACGGCAGGGTGACCTTGCCGAGATCTGCCATACCCTGCGCTGGCAGGCCGCGCTGTTGGCCGACCGCCGCTTTGCAAGACTGCCTGCCGCGCAAAAGGTCGCCCGGGAATCTCTGGAATTTGTGGATGCATTTGCTGCACGCCAGCTCAAGGCGGCCGACTACCCGGCGCTGGTCAAACGGACCTCGGATGTCCTGAAGCAGGTGGCAAGCCTGCTGCGTTCTGCGCCGCTGCTCGAGCGGGTCAAGGCCATGGACGCTGCCTTGCCCGACGCGCGGCTGCTGCAGCGACGGCACTGGGAATTCCTGAATGCAGCGGCACTCCAGACCTGAAGCACAGGCGGCACCGGAGGCCGTGTCCAGACCCGCTGCCCTGCAAGCCAGGGCAAGGTTCGGGCAACGGCCCTGCAAGGCTTTCAGCTGACCGTGAACTGGCCCATCATGCCGGCGTCTTCGTGTTCGAGGATGTGGCAGTGGTACATGTATGGCGTGCGGCGATCGGCCTTGCGCTCGAAGTGCACCCGGAGTTCAGCTTCTCCCTGGACCAGGAAGGTGTCCTTCAGGCCTGTCGTTTCAAAGGCTACAGGCCTGCCGTTGTGGCTGAGAACCTCGAAGTGGGTACCGTGTATGTGGAAGGGATGGGCCATGTCGTTGGAAACGATGCGCCAAAGCTCGGTCTGACCGACTCGAACCTCTGCGTCGATGCGGTTCATCGACATCGACTGGCCGTTGATGCCCATGCCCATGCCCATGCCCATGCCCATGCCGCCCGCATGCACGCTGAGCTCAAAGCGACGCTGGCGCACGGGCTCGCCCCAGGCCGGGCGGGCGGGTGCCCCCGCCAGATGTGCCGGCAGTTCGCGCACCGCGCCGCCGCGCGAGCGGTCAACCACAAACTGCATCACTTCAAACCGGCCGTCGGCAGCCCTGACGCCGGGCAAAGCGCCACCAGCCATCATGCCGCCCATCATGCCGCGACCCATGCCGCCCATGAATGTGTTGTTGTCGTCTGCAGAGAGCAACCGGGCATGCCGTCCGTCCGAAAAGTCGACAACGATCTCGGCCCGTTCCGCCGGCGCCAGCTGCAATGCAGTCACGGCAACAGGTCGCTGCAACAGGCCCCCGTCACTGGCGACCTGGTGAAAGCGGCGGCCATCTTCAAAGCCAAATTGGTAGATGCGGGCGTTCGAAGCATTGAGAACCCGAAATCGCACCAGGCCGGCCGGCACCGATGCGCGTGGTCGGATGGCGCCATTGACCAGGATGGTGTCGGCCTTGAAGCCTTGCATGACAGCCGGGCCGAACGGCCGGTAGACAAATCGACCCTGGCCATCGAAGGCCCTGTCCTGCACGATCAGGGGTATGTCGTCCACACCCCAGGTCTGGGGCAGGCCTGATGGTGGCGCGTCGGGGTCGTCGATGATCAGCATGCCTGCAAGGCCCGCGTGCACCTGCGACGCCGTGCGACCGTGCACATGCGAGTGGTACCACAGCGTCGATGCAGGCTGGTCAATGTCCAGCGTGGGTGACCAGGTGCTGCCCGAGTCGAATGCGCTGTGTGGGCCGCCGTCGACCCGGCCCTCCACATGCAGGCCGTGCCAGTGCGTGGTGATGGCTTCGCCGGTCCGGTTTCGAATGGCCACGGGGACCGATGTGCCGCGCTTGACCCGGATGACCGGGCCCAGATAGGGCTGCCCGAAGCCCATGGTTGACGTACTGCCCGCCGCTGTGAATGCCTGTGTGGCCTGGATCGCGTCGAGGGCGATCGGGGCGCCGGGGCCTGCCATCAGCACCGGCGGTAGGGGCAGGCTCAGGCCACCGGTCCCTGTCGGGGGTGCGGAGTCTCCGGGTGCACCGCGGTCTGTGGGCCTTTGTGCAAAGGCAGGCGATGCCCAACCGGAAAGCAACTCTGCGGCGCTTGCCGCCACGCCGAACTTCGACGCCTCAATCAGAAAACGTCGGCGATCGCGGGGATTCAGTCTGACTTGATTCATGAGGGTAAAGGCCTGGGTTGTGGACAGGAGAAGCAGATTGCGCGCTGGCGAACGGGTCGGTCAAGAACCGCCCAATGGCCACGGCCACAGCGTCAGCAAGTGGCCAGCGTCAGAGAACCACGCTCAAGCGGACGGGTCTTGAGGCCAGCCCGTGAACAGTGTGCGGCGCGCTGCATCTGACGGTTTGCTCCAGATCAAGGTCCTGCCCGTTTGAGGGGTTCGGTCAGCCACCTGTGTGTCCTCGTGGGGCCGGGTTCGAGGCTCTTTGGAAACCCCAAAGGCGCCTGGCCCAGCCTGCGGTTGTTGTTGCGCAAAGCCAAGTTGCAGACCCGCCGTGACCTGGTCTGTACTCGATCGTGTCGGCGTGATGGGGCGTGAGCATGGTTGCGTCGCCGGTGTTCTGGCGCTGGTGCCAAAGTGCCGGGTATGCGCCTGGACGACATTGACCTGCGCCTGGATGACAACCCGTTGACGATCGGTGCCCAGTCCAAACCCAAAAAGCAGTCAAGGGGCGAGCCGCGTGATCTGCAAGGTGCGGCAGGGGGCTCATACGGGCCGGTCATGCACACGAGCCTGGACAGTGGACGAAGCGCGCGCCGATGCCCGTTTCAAGGACGGCCTGCCGTCGTTGAACAGGCCCAGGAAGGCCGCCACGTGTGCCCGGCGGCTGGTCAACCAGCGACGCCATGAACCCGCTGACCGAACCAGTCCGACACGGTGTTGTGCAGGCCTTGGATGGAGACCCGTCAATTGGTGCGGCCGTGTGGTCTGCCGCAGAAACCCAAGCGGAAATCGACTGCGTTGCGGCGCCCTGGCGCCAAAGTGAGCCTGCGCAATCCAGTCCCTCACCAGGGCATTAGGTTCTGTCCTGCGCCGCCACGCGGGCGCTGCGTTCACCACCCGATCTGCCCAAAGTCGCCGCAGGAACCGCCGCATGAAGATTGCCAACTGCAGCGCCACCGAGCAACAGCAACTGACCCTGCTCGAGGCCCGCATCGGCCGCACACACCTGCGTCAGCGGTTGGGGCTTGAGGGTGAACACGAAGCCCATGTCTTTCGCCGCGGCACCCATTTTTTTCATTTGGAGAACTGGTTTTCGGTGCATGCCGTGATACGGGGCACCTTGACGCTGGCGGGCCTGCACGGCAGGGGCCGGCGCAACGCGCTGACCATCTGCCAGCAGGACAACGAGGTTGCGCTGGCGCGTCTGCCACCGGCTTTTGCGGGCTACACGGTACTTCATCTGAGCGACTTGCATCTGGACATGAATGCAGCCTGCGTCGAGCGCCTGATCGAGCGTGTGCAAGGCCTGCAGCACGAGCTGTGTGTGCTGACGGGCGACTTTCGCTTTCGCACCTTCGGTCCCTACCAGCCCGTGCTGGACGCGCTGGCCCGCCTGCGGCCGCACCTGGGTACGACCGTCCTGGCGGTACTGGGCAACCACGACACCATCCGCATGGTGCCGGGCATGGAAGCCCTGGGTATTCGGGTGCTGCTCAACGAATCGATGAGCATCAAGCGTGGCGGCCAAGCCCTGGTGGTGGCCGGCATCGACGACGCGCACTACTTTCGCACACACAACTTTCACCAGGCCCTGGCGGGCGTGCCGGATGGCGCCTGCACGATTTTGCTGTCCCACACGCCTGAGCCATACCGCCACGCTGCGCACGCCGATTTCAGCCTCATGTTGGCCGGCCATACACATGGCGGTCAGATCTGTCTGCCCGGCGGTATGCCCATCCTGACCGACTCCGATGCCCCGCGCGCTTATGCCCGCGGGGCCTGGCGGTACCACGGCATGGTGGGCTACACGTCGGTGGGCAGTGGTGCGTCGATCGTTGACGTGCGGCTGAACTGCCCGCCTGAAGTGACCCTGCACCGGCTGCGCTGCGCCTGACCGGCGAGGCCCGGTGGCCGCAGTTTGCGCGGCGCACCGGGTCCGCTCGGGATGACGGCGTTTGTTGTGCAGCGACCGTGGGTATTGCTGCAACAGCTTCGAGCGACCATCAGCCCCGGATCAATAGGGCTGGTCGCGCACGCCGAGTCGGAAAAACAGGCGGGCCAGCGGTATTTCCAGCAAAAAGAACACCAGCGTGATCAGCACGATTTGCAGCCCTGTCAGTCCGAAGGCCTGTTGCACCACCAGCAAGGGCAGCAGTGCCTCGGGAATCTGGTCGATGCCCGTGGCGCGGCCGCTGGGCGCAACGCCCAGACGCCGTTTGGCAAAACTGGACAAGGCATCGCCCAGCATCGCCGCAGCCCCCATCAGCGCACCCCAGCCCGCCGGTAGCTGCAGCACAACCGCCAGCAGCGTGCTGGTGGCCACAGCGGCAACCAAGCCGCGAACGGTTTTTGAAGGGCCCAGCAGTGGGCGACCGTCGAAAAAGCGGTATCCACCGTCAAGCGGTGCCGACCATCGCGTGCCGAACAGTCGCTTGGCGAGAAGGGGTGCGCCGTTTGCCGCCGCCAGCAGCAGCAACAGGCGTACAGAAAGCCATAGGTTGTCCATCAGGTCCTGCTGTCGGCTGGTCAGTCCAAACCTCAAGCGCCACAGGGCCGGTGTGCAGGTTGCCTGGGCCGTTTGCATTTGACGCGCTGCATCTTGGCTGCCGGGCCGGCGCTGGGGTTGCGCAGGCGCAATGCCGGGCCATAGGGGCCGGGCATAGATCGGGACAGGCCCTGACGCGCACCGGCTTCGGCATGCACCACCCGCAGGGCAACGTCAGCAGCCGGGTGGAATGCTGTGCAGAAAAAGGCAGGCTTGCGTTGATCTGGCGCAATGGCCAACTGCGCATGCTGCGGCCATCATGGGTTTGGCGCGGTGTAATCAGCACTGCGGTTGAAGGGCGTTGTTTCCTGCAAGGGCATCGGCAGCAGATCTGCACGCAGGCGGTCGTCTCGAAACGGGTCGTTTCTGCACCGTGTCAGCGCCCATCGAATCAATACAGCAGGCATTCAGCCTGCAAGGCGGCGAGGTGAACATGAAAAACTGGCTGGTGGTGGCGAACGCAGCACGGGCGCGGGTCCTGGAAGACCGGGACGAACCGGACGGCCCGACGCATCTGTTTGACCACGTGGCAGACCTGGTGCATCCGCAGAGCCGGCAAAAGGGCGTCGCACTGGGTGACGACAGGGGTGGGCATGCCGAAGGCGGCAGCCCTGGTCCGGCGGGCAATACCTACGCGCCGCGCACCGATCCGCGACAGCGTGAGCGAGACCGCTTTGCGCGTGAAGTGGCACGACTGCTGGACAGTGCGGTGGCAAGCCAACGGTGTGCTGGCCTGATCCTGGTGGCCAGCAACCCGTTTCTGGGGCAGCTCAAATCGCACCTGGGCACCCAGGCCATCCGGGCCGTGCTGCGCACGGTCGATGCCGACTACACCCAGCTGGGTGAAGCCGAACTGGCCGCGCGGCTGGCTCCGGGTTCCGGCAAAGTGGCCAGAAAGGCCTGACGCGCGCACAGCACGGCCCTCATCGCAGGCGACATTGACGTCTGTCAACGCGGCCCAGTCTGCCGGGTTCTAAGGTCGGTACACCATGGACAAGACCAACAACCTGCAGCGGGCTGAAGTCATCCACAAGGATGTGCCGTCCATGCGTGTGCTGCCGCACTGGCACGAGGGTGTGTCGCCCGACAGTCTGTCGTGGGATGCTGCACGTCGCGTTTTGCCCAGGCTGCCGGGCGGGGGCCTGAACATCGGCTACGCAGCGGTCGATGCCCATGGCCAGGGCGAACGGGCAGCGCGCGTGGCCATCCGGTGGCTGGGCGAGGCGGGCAGCGAAAAGAACATCACGTACCGTGAACTGATGCTGGCCAGCAACCGTTTTGCCAACGCCGTGACGCAGCTGGGCCTGAAACGGGGAGACCGCCTGTTTGTGCTGGCCCCGCGCCTGCCGCAGCTGTACGTGGCGGTGCTGGGCGGCCTGAAGGCCGGCTTGGTGGTGTCACCGTTGTTTCCTGCGTTCGGCCCCGAGCCGATCGCCATGCGCATGAAGCTGGGCGAAGGGCGTGTACTGGTCACCACGGGCGGCTTGTACCGCCGCAAGGTGGCGCCGGTGCGTAGCCAGATCGAGTCGCTGGAACATGTGCTGTTGATCGGTGAAGGCAGCGACAACGGCAGCGCCGAGGCGGTCCAGGGCACGCATGACTTCGACGCCTTGCTGCACGAGGCCTCTGACAGCTTCACCTGCGTCGAAACCGGCGAAGACGACCCCGCGTTGCTGCATTTCACCAGCGGCACCACCGGCAAGCCCAAGGGTGCGATGCACGTGCATGGGGCGGCTGTGGCGCACTATGCCACCGGGCGCGTGGCGCTTGACTTGCACGACGAGGACATCTACTGGTGCACGGCAGACCCGGGTTGGGTGACGGGCATGTCCTACGGCATCATCGCGCCGCTGCTGCATGGCGTGACCATGGTGGTCGACGAGGCCGAATTCAACGCCGAGCGCTGGTACAGCATCCTGCAAAAGCACAAGGTCAGTGTCTGGTACACGGCGCCGACGGCCATCCGCATGCTGATGAAAAACGGCGCTGATCTGGCCAGGCCTTTCAGCTTCCCCGACTTGCGCTTCATCGCCAGCGTCGGTGAACCGCTGAACCCCGAGGCGGTCTGGTGGGGCATGGACGTGTTCAAGCAGCCCATCCACGACAACTGGTGGCAGACCGAAACGGGCGGCATCATGATCGCCAACACCGCGGCCATGGACGTCAAGCCCGGGTCGATGGGCAAGCCACTGCCCAGTGTGCAAGCCTGTGTGGTTGAACGCCTGCCCGGCGGCGGCGTCAGGGTCATCGACGAGCCGGGCGTTGAGGGTGAACTGGCGTTGCGCCGCGGCTGGCCGTCGATGTTTCGCGCCTACCTGAACCAGGACGAGCGCTACCGCCAATGTTTTGTCGGCGACCTGTACCTGAGCGGCGACCTGGTCAAGCGCGACGTCGAAGGCTATTACTGGTTTGTCGGTCGCGCCGACGACGTGATCAAGTCGGCCGGCCACCTGATCGGCCCGTTTGAGGTTGAAAGTGTGCTGATGGAGCACCCGGCGGTGGTCGAGGCCGGTGTCATCGGCAAGCCCGATGCGCTGCTGGGCGAAAGCGTGAAGGCGTTTGTGGCGTTGCGTGCCGGCACCGACGCCAGCGACGCGCTCAGGCGCGAGCTGATGGCCCATGCACGCAAGCGCCTGGGCCCCGCCGTGGCCCCACGGGAAATAGCGTTTGCGGCCACATTGCCGCACACGCGCAGCGGCAAGATCATGCGCAGGCTGCTGAAGGCGCGCGAACTGGGCCTGCCCGAGGGCGACACGTCGACCCTGGAGTCAGGCGCCTGATGGATACAACCGCAAGACGGCCCGGCCTGCTCGCGCGCATGCTTCGGGTGCATGCCGGCACCCTGTGGCCGGCGCCTGCCAATTACCTGAAAGGCCTGCGATGAGCGACGCCGCCACCGACCCCCAGAAGATGGGTCGTGATGCCTGCCTGCAGCGCGTGCGCGACATGGTGCGCATCCGGCGTTTTGAAGAACGTGCGGCCCAGCTGTATGGCGAAGGCAAGATCCGGGGCTTCCTGCACCTGTACGTGGGTGAAGAAGCGGTGGCGGCCGGCGTTGTGCCCCAACTGAAGCCGGACGACAACATCGTGGCCACCTACCGCGAGCACGGGCACGCCTTGCTGCGTGGCATGTCGATGAACGCGATCATGGCCGAGATGTTTGGCAAACAGGAAGGGTGTTCGCGCGGCCGCGGCGGCTCCATGCACCTGTTCGACCGTGACCGGCGTTTTTTTGGCGGCAACGCCATCGTGGGCGCCGGCTTGCCGCTGGCCGTGGGGCTGGCGCTGGCCGACAAGCTGCTGCCGCGACCGGGTTGTGTCACGGCCTGCTTTTTTGGCGAAGGCGCGGTGGCCGAGGGTGCTTTCCACGAGTCGCTGAACCTGGCTGCCCTGTGGCGCGTGCCGGTGCTGTTTGTCTGCGAAAACAACCTGTACGCCATGGGCACGGCGCTGTCGCGCAGTGAATCGCAGATTGATCTGACCAAGAAGGCCGCCAGCTATGGCCTGCCCACAGGCCATATCAACGGCATGAACGTGCTGGCGGTTCAGGACGCCGCACAGCAGGCCGTGGCCTGGGTTCGCGAAAACCAGGCGCCGTTTTTTCTGGAACTGCACACCTATCGCTTTCGCGCGCATTCCATGTACGACGCCGAGCTTTACCGTGACAAGGCCGAGGTCGAAAGCTGGAAGCAGCATGGGCCTATCCTGGGCCTGACCAACCGCCTGAAGGCGGAGAACCTGTTTGACGAAGACGACTTCCAGCGTATCGACCGCGAGGCGGAGGCCGAAGTGGACGCCGCCGTGGCCTTTGCCGAGGCCGGAACCCTGGAGCCGGTGCAAGACCTGACCCGGGACGTGACCACGCCGCCAACGAACGCAGCGGCGCAGGGCGCCACGCCATGAACTGCAGGGGCAAGAAACGCTCGGCAACCCGGGCCTGCAAACCGCCAGAGGCAACGCGATGACGACCACCAGCTACCGCGATGCACTGCGTACTGCGCACCGCGAAGCCCTGCAGCGCGACGACCGCGTGTTTGTGATGGGTGAAGACGTGGGCCGCTACGGCGGCAGTTATGCCGTCACCAAGGGCCTGCTCGACGAGTTTGGCGAAGCGCGCGTTCGTGACACACCGTTGTCCGAACTGGGTTTTGTAGGCGCCGGCGTTGGTGCGGCCCTGGGCGGCATGCGGCCCATCGTCGAGGTGATGACGGTCAATTTCAGCCTGCTGGCGCTGGACGCCATCGTCAACACCGCCGCCACGCTGCGCCACATGTCGGGCGGGCAGTTTTCGGTGCCGGTCGTGATCCGCATGGCCACGGGCGCCGGGCGTCAGTTGGCGGCCCAGCATTCGCACAGCCTGGAGGTCTGGTACGCACATATACCGGGCATCAAGGTGCTGGCGCCGGCCACGCTGGAAGACGCGCGCGGCATGCTGTGGCTGGCGCTGCAAGATCCCGACCCGGTGGTGATCTTCGAACACGCCCAGCTTTACAACCTGGAAGGGGAACTGGCCGACCCGCCCCCTGCCGTGGACATTGAACATGCCGTGGTGCGGCGCCCCGGCTCGGCGCTGACCATCGTCACCTATGGCGGTTGCCTGCCGCGTGTGCAGGCGGCGGCCGAGTCGCTGGCGCAAAGCGACATCGACGCTGAAATCATCGACCTGCGCGTGTTGCGACCGCTGGACATGGCCACGGTGCTGGCTTCCGTGCGCAAGACCCACCGGGTGCTGATGGTTGACGAAGGCTGGCGCACCTGCAGCCTGGCCGCTGAGATTCTGGCGCGGGTGGCCGAAGACGCGTTTTACGACCTGGACGCACCGCCCGCCCGCGTCTGCAGCGAAGAAGTACCCATGCCCTACGCCAAGCACCTGGAAGACGCCGCGCTGCCGCTGCCTCCCAAGATCGTGGCGGCGGCGACCGCGCTGGTGGCTGGCCGATGATCGAGTTTCGCCTGCCGTCGCTCGGCTCCGACATGGACGAGGGCAAGCTCCTGGCATGGCAGGTGAAGCCCGGCGACACCGTCAAGAAGGGGCAGGTGGTGGCGGTGGTCGATACCGCCAAGGCCGCCATCGATGTGGAGTGCTGGCAAGACGGGGTTGTGCACCGCCTGATCACCGAGCCTGGCGAGACGATTGCGGTGGGTACATCCATGGCCGTGCTGCGGGCACCGGGTGAAGACGAAGCGGCGGTTGAAAAGCAGTGGGCTGCATTGAAAGCGGCGCCAAAGGCGCAGGCTGCCGCGGCGCCTGTCGGCCAGGCGTCTGCCGCGCCTGCGCCTGCCAGCTCGGCGCCTGCTGCACCTTCGCCGCCCATGGCGCTTGCGCCTGTTGCCGGTGTGGCGCCGGTGCCAGGCGGGGGGCGCCAGCGTGTGTCGCCCGCCGCCCGCCGCAGGGCGCAGGAACTGGGCATTGACCGGGCTGCCCTGGCCGCCATCGCCGGCAGCGGCGCCGAAGGCGCGGTCACCTTGAACGACGTCGAGGCGGCGGCACGGCAGGTGGCCGCGGC
The DNA here is from genome assembly GCA_024641925.1 of Betaproteobacteria bacterium. Classification (GTDB taxonomy): domain Bacteria; phylum Pseudomonadota; class Gammaproteobacteria; order Burkholderiales; family Burkholderiaceae_C; genus Rubrivivax. The sequence continues at coordinate 11,479 of JAHECB010000008.1, read as the reverse complement.
AGACACGCCGGCGAAGTTGCAGACAACGCCGACAGGGGCAGCGGCCCCCGCAACGACATCGCCACCACAGACTGCCTTGGCGCCAGCGCCAACGACGCGGTCGCAGCAGATGCGCCAGGTCATCGCAGCCGCCATGAGTCGGTCCAAGCGAGAGATTCCGCATTACTACCTGGCCGACAACATCGTCTTTGAACGCGCTGCGGCCTGGCTGGCCGCCCGCAACGAGGGCCTGGCGCCCACGCAACGCCTGCTGCCCGCTGCGCTGCTGCTCAAGTCGGTTGCCATCGCTCTGAAACGCTACCCCGAGTTCAACGGCTTTTACCAGGCAGACCGGTTTGTGCCCGGCAGCGGGATTCACCTGGGCGTGGCCATCTCGCTGCGCCAGGGCGGCTTGGTGGCGCCTGCGCTGCGTGATGCCGACAGCATGGACGTGGCCACACTCACACGCGCACTGCTGGACCTGGTCAGGCGCACACGTGCGGGTTCGCTGCGCAGTTCGGAGCTGTCCGACGCCACGATCACCGTGACCAACCTGGGCGAGCAGAGCATCGACAGTGTCTTCGGTGTGATCTACCCCCCGCAGGTCGCGCTGGTGGGCTTCGGGCGCATTGCGGCCAGGGCCTGGGCCTTTGACGGCAGTGTGCGTGCGGCGCCTGTACTGACGGCAACACTGGCGGGTGACCACCGCGCCAGTGACGGCCATCGCGGCGCCTTGCTGCTGGCCAAGATCGGTGAACAACTGCAGGCGCCCGAGGCGCTGGACAAGCCATGAACCCTGACGACATCAAGACCCAACTGCTCGCAGCGCTGGGCGACATCGCACCCGAGACCGACTTGCCGTCGATCGACCCGACCTTGCCGCTGCGCCAGCAGATCGACCTGGATTCGGCCGACTGGTTGAATTTTCTGGTGGCCGTGCATCAGAAACTCGGCGTCGAGATCCCGGATGCGCAAGCCGCGAGACTGCGTACGCTGGACCAGTTGATCGGCTACTGCGCGGCACAGCACGACGCCTGAGCAGTACTTGCCCTGCGCGCCGGGTTGGTGGCCCCTGTGTCGAGGCGCTCAAACGCAGCCCGCCGGATCTGACGGCGCAGGCCAAACGCAGCGGCGGCGGTTTTCCGGTTGAACTGGCCCGGGAGATGATCGACGGTCGCACCGCTACCGACATCGGCCCGCACGGTTCGCGTGAGCTGCCCGTTGGGGGCACCCCGTACCGCCAGCGCGCACTGCAGTCGCCTGATACCGAGGCGCAGCCGGCATGGACTGTCCGTGGCCGCATCGTGAGCCTGCTGGACTATCTGCAACGGATGCAGGTCAAACAGCCAAGTGCGTGGTTCAGGGGTGTGCAGCACCTGTGCCGCCGAGCATGCGGGTTGAGGTGCCCAAACCGGTACAGCCTCCCCTGCCGAGCCCGGCACGGGCAACAAGGAAGCCGCGTCACGGCTTGCGGCCCCTGTTTTGGACCTTGGTCCATCGTCCATCAAGCCTGTGCTTTGCGGAAAATGGATGGCCCAGGCCAACCCCCCAGTGCCAGACCTCAGCGCTGCTGCGCATGATGTCGATCCAGCAGCGGCGGCCCGGCGCGATCATGACCACCGGTCATGTTCCTGCCGCTGTTCGGTCTGGGCGGGCTTGGGCAATGGCACTCAACTGTTCGGCCCTGATTTCCAGCGGTTCCTCCAGTGTCACCAAGCCGACCCACGTACCCTGTTCGTCAGTCACGGGCAGATTGCGTGGCGCGACGACATCGCTGCGGTCGCACAGGTCGCCAGCACTCAGCGTGTCTCGTGGGGTGCTCTCTGCTGCCGCCACAGTACAAAAGCGAAGCGCGCCGTTGCCCATCGTGCGCAAGCGGTGGCGCCGGGCATTGAGCCGGCGCAATACCGAACCCGTCGCGTACCGTAATGTGGGTTTGATGGGGAGGTAGGTCATGGCAACGACTGGTTGGAAGATGACAGCCACTTGCGCCTTTCAGGATGTCTTCAAGGGTCTGACGGCGGCTGCGTGGACATGTGTGCTTGTGGCGCCACTGGCGTTTGCGCAGACCGGCACGACAGCGCCGGCCAGCGAGGCTGCGGCGAGCGCTGTTGCAACGGGTGCGGCAGCCGACGGCGTCGTGGCGGCCGTGACTGATGACGTCGCGGTTGCGGTCTCAGGTGCAGACCGCATCGTGGCTGGTTCGTCGCTGAGCTTGTCCGATCGCACACCGGGCGACTTGCTGGCGGCTGCGGGCCAGTTGGAGGTGTCCGCGCCCGTAGACGGCGATGCTGTGCTCACCGGCGGCGAGGTGCGCTTGAATGCCGCTGCGGCTCGCAACGTCTATGCCGCGGGTGGCCGGGTGCAGATCAGCGGCAGCGTGGGCCGTAACTTGCGAGCGGTTGGTGGGCAAGTCGAACTGGGCTCGAACGCCCGCGTTGACGGCAACGCCACGCTGTTCGGTGGCGATGTGAATCTGCGCGGCCCCGTCAAGGGCTCGCTGCGTGTCGGTGGCGGGCGGGTACTGATCGACGCCGTCGTGGGTGGCGATGTCGACGCGGGCGCCGGGCGCATCGAACTGGGTCCGAAGGCCCGTATTGGCGGCGCCTTGCGCTGGCGAAGCGGCAGTGAACTGGTGCGCGACGCCGGGGCGCAGGTGGCCGGGCCGATCGAGCGCCTGACGATGCCCACCCCGGAGGCCTGGAAGGGCCGCGACCGCGACGGCGACCATGTTCGAAGGGCCAGCATGTCCTGGGTGGCGGGGGCTTGGTGGACAACCGGGCTGATGTTGATCGCTGCGCTGGCATGGGCCGCTGCGCCAGCGACCAGTGTGCGGGTCACCAAGACCCTTCGCGAGCGCACGGGCTGGAGCCTGCTGACCGGGTTCATTGCGCTGGTGTGCGTACCGGTTGCTGCGGTGATCCTGTTTGTCACCATCATCGGTGCGCCATTGGCCTTGGTGGCGTTGCTGCTGTATTTCTTGCTGCTGCCACTGGCTTATGTGGCCAGCGCAGCGGGTCTGGGCCAGTGGGCACTGTTGCACTGGAAGCCCGAAGGCGCGGCGCGTACCGGCTGGCGCATTGCCGCCACGCTGCTGGCGCTGGTGCTGCTGGCCTTGCTGGGCAGCGTGCCCTTTGTCGGCGCCCTGCTGGCCTTTGCCGCGTTACTGGTCGGACTGGGGGCCATCGTGCTGCAGTTCGCGCCGCAGCGGGCGGCCGAGCCCAGCGGCTTGTCGCCGGCCTGAACTGGCTCAAGTTGATGGGCTGCCCATCCGTCGATGCGCTGCTGATGGTCGCATCGCGATGGACACGGGTGCAGGGGTTCGGGGCACTGATATTTCAACGCCGGGACAGGAGTTGGCATGGCTGACAAACGCAGCGAAAACATCCGTTGGTTTTCCGAACTGGGCATGGCCGATGTGCCGCTGGTGGGGGGCAAAAACGCGTCGCTGGGCGAGATGTACTGCCAGCTGACGCCCCAGGGCGTGCGGGTACCCAACGGTTTTGCCATCACCGCCCAGGCCTACCGAAACATGCTCGACCAGGCCGACGCCTGGCCTCGCCTGCACGCTGCGCTGGACGGCGTGGACGTTCGCGATGTCGACGACCTGGCGCGGCGTGCACAGCAGGCACGCGAAATCATCCATGCCGCCAAACTACCCGACACGCTGGTGCGCGAGATCCTGGATGCTTACAAACACCTGCGTGAAGAATACGGCGAAGCGCTGACCTGCGCCGTGCGCAGTTCGGCCACTGCCGAAGACCTGCCGACGGCCAGTTTTGCCGGCCAGCATGAGAGTTTTCTCAATGTCAGCGGCGAGGCCCGGCTGCTCGACGCGGTGCGCCTGTGTTTTGCCAGTCTGTTCAAGGACCGGGCCATCAGCTACCGCGTGGAAAACGGCTTTGACCATTTCAAGGTCTACCTGTCGGTGGGCGTGATGAAGATGGTGCGATCCGACTGTGCAGCCAGCGGCGTGGCGTTTTCGCTGGACACCGAAACGGGCTTTCGCGACACGGTGTTCATCACCGGCGCTTACGGCCTGGGCGAGACGGTGGTGCAGGGCACGGTGGATCCGGACGAGTTCTACGTCTTCAAGCCCACCCTGGCCGCGGGCCAGCGTGCCGTGCTGCGCCGCAAGCTCGGCGGCAAGGAAATTCGCATGGTCTACGCCAAGGCTGCGGGCCGTGAACCCACGCGCGTGGTGCCCACAGCGGCCGAGGAGCAGCGGCGCTTCTGCATCAGTGACGATGAAGTCCTGAGCCTGGCCGACGCCACGGTGCGCATCGAAGAACACTACAGCCGCCAGGCCGGCCAGCCGACGCCCATGGATGTGGAATGGGCCAAGGACGGCCTGGACGGGCAGCTCTACGTGGTGCAGGCGCGGCCGGAAACGGTGGCCTCGCAGCGTGCGCCAGGCATGCTGGAAGAATTCACCCTGGGCGCCAAGGGCAAAGTTTGCGCCAGCGGGCGTGCGGTGGGCACGCGTGTGGCATCGGGCACGGCTCGGGTCATCACACAGGTTTCGCAGTTGGGCCAGTTCAAGCCCGGCGAGGTGCTGGTGGCCGACACCACCGCGCCCGATTGGGGCACGGTGATGAAAAGTGCCGCGGCCGTGGTGACCAACCGCGGCGGGCGCACCTGCCACGCCGCCATCGTCGCGCGCGAGTTGGGCATTCCGGCGGTGGTGGGCTGCGACACGGCCACGACGGCGATTCGCACGGGTGACGTGGTGACGGTGGCGTGCGCCGAAGGCAGTGTCGGCCGTGTTTATGCCGGCCAGGTGGACTTCACCGTCACACGCACCGACCTCTCGTCGCTGGCGCGCCCGCACACGCAGATCATGGTCAATCTGGGCAATCCGGACATTGCCTTGCAGACCAGCCTCCTGCCCAACGACGGCGTCGGGCTGGCGCGCATGGAGTTCATCGTGGCCGAGCACATCAAGGTGCACCCGATGGCGCTGGTGCACCCGGAGCGCATCGACGACGCCAAGGTGCGTGAGCAGGTCTTACGGCTGGCCGAAGGCCATGCCAACCCCTGCGACTACTTTGTCAGGGAATTGTCCGAAGGGGTGGGCATGATCGCTGCGGCGTTTTATCCGAAGCCGGTCATCGTCCGCCTGTCGGACTTCAAGACCAACGAGTACGCCAGCTTGCTGGGCGGGCGCTGGTTCGAAGCGACCGAGGCCAACCCGATGATCGGGTTTCGCGGAGCTTCGCGGTATGCGCACCCGGCCTATGCCGAGGGGTTTGCGCTGGAATGTGCGGCCATGCGGCGTGTGCGCGAGGATATGGGCCTGAGCAATGTGAAGCTGATGATTCCGTTCTGCCGCCGTGTCGAAGAAGGCGAGCGTGTGCTGAAGGCGATGGCCGAACACGGGCTGCGCAGCGGTGTCAACGGCCTGGAGATCTACGTGATGTGCGAGATCCCCAACAACGTCATCCAGATCGACGCCTTTGCAGAGCTGTTCGATGGCTTTTCGATCGGCTCGAACGACCTGACGCAACTGACGCTGGGCGTCGACCGCGACTCGGAGATCGTGGCGTTCGACTTTGATGAGCGAGACGCTGGCGTGATGGCGCTGATTCGGCAGACCGTCGAAGGCGCACGCAGAAATCATCGCCATTCGGGCATCTGTGGCCAGGCACCGTCCGATTACCCCGAGATGGTGGACTTCCTGGTGCAGATCGGCATCGACTCGATGAGTGTGACGCCCGACACCGTGCTGAAGGTCACACGTCAGGTTCTGGAGGTGGAAAAGCGGCTGGGCCGCGCACCGCGCCGGCCTGGCGACTGAGGACTGCTTCAGGGCTGTTGAGCGGCTGGCCGACGCGCCCGTCGCCGTCCGAGCCTGTACAACAGCTTGCGCAGTTCTTCGACCCACAGCACCACGCTGGCCGCGACCACCAGCGGCAGCAGGCTGGCGGGCGGAATCGGCACCGTGTGGAAAAGCTGGTTCAGCACCGGCCAGTACAGCACGGCGGCCTGCAGGGCAATGCTCAGCAGCAAGCCACCCAGCAGCCAGGGGTTGCGCACGATGCGCAGGCCCAGCGCCGAATGGGTGGACGACTGGCAGTTCAGCACGTTGAACCACTGGCACAGCGCCAGCACGGTGAAGGTTTCGGTCTGCACGGTGCTGAAGTCAATGCCCTGGCCCTGGCGCCAGACGAACCAGCCCAGGGTGACTGCCACGGCGGTGGGTACCAGCAGCGCAACACGTGCCAGCATGGCGCGGCTGAGCAGGCGGTCGTCGCGCGGCGCGGGCGGGCGGCGCATTTCGTCGCCGTCTGGCGGGTCCATCACCAGGTTCACGGTCAGCGTGCTTTCGGTGACGATGTTGATCCACAGGATCTGCACGGCGGCCAGGGGCAGGGGGTAACCCAGCAGCAGCGCCAGCAACAGCAGCAGCACCTCGTCAACCGAGGTCACAAACAGGAAGAGGATGACCTTCTTCAGGTTTGCATACACCACGCGGCCTTGTTCCACCGCATCAACCAGGGTGGCAAAGTTGTCGTCGGTGAGCACGATCTTGGCTGCGCTCTTGGCCACTTCGGTACCGCTGATGCCCATCGCCACGCCGACATCGGCGCGGGCCAGCGCGGGCGCGTCGTTGACGCCGTCACCCGTCATGGCCACCACGTCACCCTGCGATTGCAGCGCCTGGACGATGCGCAGTTTCTGCGCCGGGTGCACACGGGCAAACACGGCAATGCGGTCCAGGGTGTCGAGTAGTTCGGACTCGCTCATGCTTTCGAGTTCGCTGCCGTCGATGGCCAGGTCGGTTTCGCGTGCGATGCCGAGTTCGCGCGCAATGGCCAGCCCGGTCAGTTTGTGGTCGCCGGTAACCATCACCGGCCGGATACCGGCCGCACGGCATTCGGCCACTGCAAGCTGGGCCTCGGCTCTCGGCGGATCGATCTCGCCCACCAGGCCCAGCAGCGTGGCAGGGCCCGGCAGTGCCTCGCTGAACAGGGGCAGGTCGGCGCTGCCGACGGCGGGTTGCGCTGCGTTGATGACGGCGACTCCCAGCACCCGCAACGCCTGCGCGGCCATGGCCTCGGCCGCCGCGCCGGCCGCGCGAACCGATGTGGCGCCGTCGGCCTTGCACAGTCGCAGCACGGCTTCGGGTGCACCCTTGACGTAGATGGGCTGGGTCGTGCTGCCCGGGTCGCTGTGGCGGGTGGCCATCAGCTTGGTGTCGGCGTCAAACGGCCATTCGCCAATACGGGGCATCTGGCTGCGCAGTGAAGTCGGGTCCAGACCAGCCTTGCGCGCCGCCACCAGCAGCGCCGCTTCGGTGGGGTCGCCCAGCACGGTCCAGTGGTCGCTGCCGTCCTGTGGGCGCGCCAGTTCCGCGTCGTTGCATAACACGGTGGCGCGCAGCAGCGTTTGCAGCGCGGGGTCCGCGGCGTCGACGGCCTGTCCGCTCTGGGTGAGCGCACCTTGGGGTGCGTAGCCGACACCCGACACCTCGACGTGGCGGCCGTCGGGCAGCCACAGGGCGGCCACCGTCATCTCGTTGCGGGTCAGTGTGCCGGTCTTGTCGCTGCAGATCACGGTGGTCGAGCCCAGGGTCTCGACAGCTGACAGGCGCCGGATGATGGCGCCGCGCGCGGCCATGCGCCGCATGCCCACCGCCAGCGCAATCGTCATCGCCACGGGCAGGCCTTCAGGGACCATCGACACCATCTGACTGATGGCTACCATCAGCACGTCGCCCAGGGGCAGCCCACGCAGCAGGCCGAGCGAGACGACGATCACAAAGAGCGCCAGTGCAGCGCCGAGCAGGTAGCGGCCGAACTGCGCGATGCGCAATTCCAGCGGGGTTTCGGGCTCGACGGCGCCTTCCGTCATGCGCGCGATGCCACCCACTTCGGTGTGGGTGCCGGTGGCCGTGACCATGGCGCGTGCCCGACCGGCGGTCACGTGGGTGCCCGAAAACACCATGTTGTGGCGGTCAGCCAGTGCCGTGGCCTGGGGCAAGGCGGTGGTGTGTTTGCTCACCGGCACGGATTCGCCGGTCAGCGCCGCTTCGGCCGCAGCAAGGGCCGCCGCGTCGATCACGCGGGCGTCGGCGCCGACAGCGTCGCCGGCGGCCAGCAGCAGGATGTCGCCGGGCACCAGTTCGCGGGCGGGCAGCGTCTGTTCCTGGCCGTCGCGCAGCACGCGGGCCTGCAGTGCAGACAGGCGCCGCAGCGAGGCCATCGACCGTTCGGCCCGGCCCTCCTGGTAGGCGCCGACCAGCGCGTTGACCAGCACGACGGCCAGGATCACCACCGCGTCGGGCCAATGCCCCATGCTGGTGGTCAGCGCCGCGGCCATGAACAGGATGTAGATCAGCGGGCTCTTGAACTGGCGCAGAAACACCAACAGCGCCGACCGCGGTGCAGGCTCGGGCAGTGCGTTCGGGCCCCAGGCTGCGTGGCGCTGCGCCGCAGTGGCTGTCGTGAGTCCGCTGTCGGCGGTGCTTTCCAGGCGCTGCAGGGCGGTGGCCACGTCGATGGCGTGCCATCCGTGGTCGCTGGCCGAAGTCGGCAAGGGCGAGCCCTTATCCGGCGTGGCTGTAGAGGAAGTAGACATTGATCAGGTACACCGCCAGCAATGCCAGGCTGACGACCCCTGGCGCACGCAGCCAGGGCCGCTGCGGCCTGTAGACCAGGCCGATGATGACTGCGCCGCTCATCATGACCGCCGAAAACGCCGTCACCGCGTGCACCGGCGACACAGACGCCAGGATCGGACCCTGGCGGTAGAACAGGTCGTCCAGGGCAATGATCAACACGTCGAACATGTTGCTGCCCAGCAGGCTGGCAATGGCCATGTCCAGTGCGCCCAGCCGCAGCGCCGCCACCGTGACCACCACTTCGGGCAGGGACGTGGCGCCTGCGATCAGGAGCGTGCCCACGAAGGTGCGTGACCAACCCATGTCATCGGCTATGCGCACACCGACGAAGGGCAGCCACACGCCGGCCACCATGACCACCACGGCAAACAAACCAAACCTCACGATGGCCACCCGCAGGCTGAGCTTGTCGTAACGCGGGGTCGCCATCTCGACCTCGGGCACCGATTGGCGCCGGCCGTGCACAAACACGCTGCGCATCGCCACCACGTACAGCACCAGCAGCAGCGGCGTGTAGCTGCCCACATGCCCGATGACCGGCAGCATGGGGCTGCGCTCGAGCAGCAGGCTGGCGCCTGCCACACTGAGCAGCACCACGCCAAAGGCGGCCGACAGGATGTGTTCGTGGCTGGCCCGCGTGTAGATGGAGTCGGGCTGGTGGAGCAGGTCCAGCAGCACCAGCAGGGCCAGGTTGAACACGGTGCTGCCCAGCACGTCACCAATGGCGTTGTCGGGCGCCTGGGCGACCGTGACCGCGCTCAGCCCCGTGGCCAACTCGGGCAGAGACGTGACGGCGGCCAGCAGCAACAACCCGATCCACGATCGCGACAGCCCCGTCTTTTCGCCGATGGCATCCGCCAGCCGCGTGAGCTTGGCACCTGCGTAGCCAATGGCCACCGCACACGCTGCAAATTGAACCCAGTCGGCTGCCCGCACCATCAATCGACGACCGCAGCCACCCGTGTGGCCCGTGCCACGCCGTCGTGCCTTTCACGGCTTTGCGCAAGGGGTGTCAACGTCAATTCAAACATCACCATGACATGCTAGTCGACGGGTGTTGTTCAAAGCTTGCGCCATCTCAATCCCGGGCAGGTCTGTATCGTTTGGCATCGCACCGGCGGATGGCAACAGGATTGAGCCGGGTCATCAGCGCCAGGCGTCATCGGCTCCAGACTGGGGTGTTCAGACACGGCAGATCCAAAATCGCGCTCAGCGCCGTCATGAGGCGTCGACATGTTGACACGAACCATCCAGGCCAGACCCGCAGTTGCCAGCGCAGGCGCGAAGCGGCGCGCTCGGACCGCAACACCGTTGACGGCGGATGCGGCGTCGCTGCAGGCCTTGGTGCACGAACTGCATGTGCACCAGGTTGAACTGGAGCAGCAGAACGAGGAACTCCGCCGCACCCAGGACGAACTGGCCAGCGCCCGGGATCGTTTTGTCGACCTGTTCGATTTTGCGCCGGTGGGTTATCTGACCCTGGACCGAGACGGCCGCATCATGGAAGCCAACCTGACCGTGGCGGCCGTGCTGGGCGTCGAGCGACAGGCCATCCTCGACCGGAGTTTCCTGCAGTATGTCGCCACCCATGATGCAGACCGCTGGCAGCGCCTGAGGGCCCGCGCCATGCGCAGTGGCGCAGCCTCGCGAACCGAACTGGCGCTGCGCCGCCAGGGCGCAAAGCTGCTGCACGCGCAGTTGGACTGCCTTGGTGTCGCGCGGCCCGGGCCGGTGACGCAGCTGCGCATCGCGTTGACCGATATTTCACAACGCGAACTGGCTGAAAAAAATCGGCGCATCGCCAGCAGCAGCAACGACGCCCGTGAATCCGAACGGCGGGAGGTGGCCTACCGGCTGCACGAAGACCTGGGACAGCGACTGAGCGCCCTGAAGATGAGCCTGAGCGCGCTGCCGGTGTCGGCGTTGGCTGCGGAGGACAGGGCGGTTGCCCGTGCCATGGACAACGAGCTCGACCAGGCCCTGGCCATCGTGCGTCGCATTTCGACCGACCTGCATCCGCTGATGCTCCACAACCTGGGCCTTGGCGCAGCGCTGCAATGGCTGGCCCGCGACGTCACCAAGCGCCTGGGCGTGCGTGTTGATGTCCACCTGGACGGCGATGCGCCCGCATCAGAATCGCAGAACATTGCCATTTACCGGCTGGCGGAGATGGCCATGACGGAAATGGCACGCGAGGTCGAGGCGCACATCCAGGTCGCAGTGCTGCAGCGGCCGCATGACGTGGTGCTGCAACTCGAGTGCGACCGTTACCGGCAGTCCCAGTCGCCAGACCTTGATTTCGGCCCAGGCCTGGTCGAGGCCATGCGCGATCAGGTCCACCTGATCGGCGGGCGGCTCGAATTCAGCGAGCAGCCCGAGGGCGCGCGGCGCATGACCATCATGCTGCCGTTTGTGCGGGCCCATTTCGCTTGAATGGCCGCAGCGACAACGGGGTCATCGTTCAAGGCTTGAAGCGGGATTTCGTGGCAAGCAGGAAAAGCCTTCAGCGGCGGAAAAAAGCAGACCAGGGCTGCAAAACAGCGGGCCCAGCCTGAAGAACAGGAGATTGGTAACACCTCGGGCAGTGAGATCGAGCACTTCCCGGTCGTGCCGCTGTGTGCTTCGGCGGGGGCATCGAGGCGTTCGAGCAGTTTTTTCGCAGCGTGTCCCGTGAAAGCGGCTCGGGGTTTGTGGTGGTGCAGCACCTGGACCCCACGCACGCCAGCATGCTGGTCGAAATCGTGCAGCGCGTGACGCCGATGCCGGTGGTCGACGCCAACGATCAGATGCCGGTGCTGCAGCGGGCATCGTGCTGTCGGGCACAGCAACCGACGGCACGCTGGGGCTGCGTCCGGTCTCCGAAACAGTGGCCCGCGT
>JAHECB010000179.1:4238-10299 GCA_024641925.1 Betaproteobacteria bacterium | reverse complement strand
TTCCTGGCCCGCGAAACACCCCCATTGAAAAGTTCCTGATGACGATGCCTGTTGCCGCACCCGCCGATTCACGCCACATGGACACCCTGCTGCTCAGCTGCCGGCGCCTGTTTCTGCGCAGCTACACCGTGCACGCCCACATCGGCATCCACGACTTCGAGATCGGGCGCACGCAGCGCCTGCTGGTGAATGTGGACCTGTACGTGCCGCTGTCAAAATCAACCCCCACCGCAGACCGGCTCAGCGAGGTGCTGGACTACGACTTCATTCGCACCTGCATTCAAGAGCGTGTGGCCCGTGGCCACGTGGGCCTGCAGGAGACCTTGGTCGACGAGCTGCTGACGCTGTTTCTGGCGCACCCGATGGTGCAGGCAGCCCGTGTGTCGACCGAAAAACCCGACGTCTACCCCGACTGCGAAGCCGTGGGGGTGGAGGTTTTTGCCATCAAGGACAGCGGCCCATGAACGCCAATACGCCCTCCGAAACCCTGGCGCTGCATGACACGCCGGCTCGGCCCGACCCGCGCAAGGCCGTCTTTGAGGCCAACAAGCTGCGCAAACGGCTGCACCGCCAGGTGGGCAAGGCCATTGCCGACTTCAACATGATCGAAGCCGACGACAAGGTGATGGTGTGTGTGTCTGGCGGCAAGGACAGCTACGCGATGCTGGACATCCTGCTGTCGCTGCAAAGACGGGCACCCATCCATTTCGACATCGTGGCGGTCAACCTGGACCAGAAGCAGCCTGGCTTCCCCGAAGACGTGCTGCCAGCCTACCTGAAAAGCCTGGGGGTGCCGCATCACATCGAAGCGCAGGACACCTACAGCATCGTCAAGAAGCTGATCCCCGAAGGCCAGACCATGTGCAGCCTGTGTTCGCGGCTGCGGCGGGGCATCCTGTACCGCGTGGCGCGCGAACTGGGTGCCACCAAGATTGCCCTGGGCCACCACCGCGACGACATGGTGGTGACCATGCTGATGAACATGTTCTTCAACAGCCGCCTGAAAGGCATGCCGGCCAAGCTGATGAGCGATGACGGCCAGCACATCGTCATCCGGCCGCTGGCCTATGTGGCCGAAACCGATCTGGAGCGCTGGGCCGCGCACCGGCAGTTCCCCATCATTCCCTGCACGCTGTGCGGCAGCCAAAGCAACCTGCAGCGCGTGCAGATCAAGGCCATGATCCACGATTGGGAGCGCCAGTACCCGGGCCGCATCGACAACATGCAGACCGCGATGAGCAAGGTGGTGCCCTCACACCTGATGGACCAGCGGCTGTTTCCCTTCACCACCTTGAAAACCACCGGGGTGGCCACACCCGACGGCGATATTGCCTTTGACGACGAGCCCTGCGCACCCACCGCAGCCCCGGCAGACCCTGTCAACAACGGTCAGGGCCAGACCGTTCAATGGCTTCGCACCCCAAGCAACACCATCGTTGCTGCCGCAGGTGCTGAAGCGGAGGATTGATCGATGCGTTCTGCCACCCAACACCAGCCCCCCCTGGCGACCCAGCAAAGCCGCCGCAGCCACCTGCGCAACTGGGCCCTGACCGGCGGTGCTGTCGCCCTGCTCGGCCTGACAGGCTGCGCTGCGATGAACACCTTGACGCTGGACGTGTCCAGCTTTGGCGAATGGCCGGCCGACCGCAAGCCCGGCACCTACGCGTTCGAGCGCCTGCCGTCGCAGCAGGCCCGCGCGAAAGAAACCGCGCAGTTGGAAGACACCGCGCGCCCGGCATTGGCCAAGGCCGGTTTTGTGCCCGTGGCCGAAGGCCAGCTGCCCGACGTGCTGGTGCAGGTGGGCAGCCGCATCGGGCGCGCCGACTATTCACCCTGGGACGACCCGCTGTGGTTTGGTGGCGCCTTTGGCAGCTACCGCCGCGGCCCCTGGATTGGCCCGCGCTGGGGCATCTCCTGGCGCCACGACTTCAGCCGTTACGAGCACCAGGTGGCCCTGTTGCTGCGCGACCGCGCCAGTGGCAAACCGCTGTATGAAACCCGTGCGGTGCACGAGAGCTCAACCGAGCTGACCAGCCTGAAGACGCTGGAACTGATGTTCCAGGCATCGCTGACCGACTTTCCGCGTTTGGGGCTGAACCCGCGCACGATCAGCCTGCCCTTGTCCTGAGCGCAGGCGGACACCGCGCCGCTGCCCGACTCAGGGAATGACGGTGGGCCCCACAGCCTGGGCTGAAGTGGTCGTGCTGCTGTTGGCTGGGTTGGCCGCCAGCCAGCGCAGGTCTGCTTCCCAACCCTGAAGCATGCTGCGGGCGTTCTGCCGCTGCGCCTGGGTGGTGGCGTTGTGCAATCGCGCCGCCAGCTCGCAATTGTGGTCCACCACGCGGCGCTGGTAGCGCTCATAGGCGGGGTCGCTTGAGCTTTCCAGGCGTTTGGCCAATGCCCGCATCGAAGCCCGGCGTTCGTCGTCGCCAGCCTGGCGGGCGACCAGATCGCGCAAGGTTTTCAGGGTGTCACGTTGCCGGCGCTGCCGGTCCTGCAACCAGGCCTGAGGGTCGAAGGGCGACGACGCCAGGCCCGACTCCAGCAGGCGTTTCTGCGCGTCGCCCAGATCGCCGTAGAGCATCTCGGCCCGCCCCAGGGTGCGTTTGAAACGGGCGCGCTGGCGGTCTTCCGGGTCGGGTTGCAGGTATTCTTCCTGCAATTCCTGGTTGCCCTTGTCGTAGCGCTGCTGCAACTGGCGGAACTGCGCTTCACCCAGGCCCGGCGCCAGCGCCGCAAAGTCATCGGCCGCACGCTGCAGCGCCGGCTCCAGGCCGGCGCGGCCCCGCGCCTGCCATTGGCAGGCCTGGGCGGGCGTCAGCGGATCGGCCACCTGCAACTGCGCCTGGGCCAGCAATGTGGCGTAGCCCGTCAGCTGCGTGCTGCGGTGCCAGTCAAACCAGCGGTCCAGCGTCTGGCGCGCCAGCGGTGCCTGGTCGCGACTGAAGTCGACATAACCGTCCAGCCACCACCAAGCCAACTGGGGGCCATTGGAATAAGCCAGACGAACCGTGCTGCAACCGCCCAATACCACCGCCAGCAGCACCAGCAGGCAGCCGATAATCCGGGGTTTTGCAGCTCTCAACATACAGGGACGTTTGTCAATGGCACTCAACGTCGTGATCATGGCCGCGGGAAAGGGCACGCGCATGAAGTCCGCGCTCCCGAAAGTATTGCACCGTCTTGCCGGCACCAGTTTATTGCAACACGTTCTGAATGCCAGTACAGGGCTGCAGGCTGATCGCACGGTGATCATCACCGGCCATGGCGCCGAGGCGGTTGAAAAAGCCTGTGCCGACAGCGGCGCGATGTTTGTGCGCCAGATGCCGCAGCTGGGCACCGGCCACGCCGTGCAGATGGCCGTGCCGGCGCTGGACGATGCGCAAGGCGTGACGTTGATCCTGAATGGCGACGTGCCGCTGATCCGCACCGAAACCGCGGCCGCGCTGGTGCGATCCTGCGGCGGCAACAAGCTGGCGCTGCTGACCATCGAGTTGCCTGACGCCACTGGCTACGGTCGCATCGTGCGCGAGGGCGCGCAGGTGCGCGCCATCGTCGAGCACAAGGACGCCAGCGAGGCGCAGCGCCAGATCCAGGAGATCTACACCGGCATCATGGCCGCGCCCACGGCCTTGCTGAAAAGCTGGGTGATGGCGCTGAAAAACGACAACGCCCAGCGCGAGTTCTACCTGACCGATGTGGTGGCCGCTGCCGTCGCCGACGGCGTCGAGGTGCTGGCCGTGGCCGCAGCCAGTGAAACCGAGGTACTGGGTGTCAACAGCCCCGTTCAACTGGCCGACCTGGAACGCCGCCACCAGCGCGCCGTGGCCGAAAGCCTGATGGAAGCCGGCGTGCGCCTGGCCGACCCGGCACGCCTGGACGTGCGCGGCAGCCTGCATTGCGGCACCGACGTGGACATCGACGTCAACTGCGTCTTTGAAGGCACGGTGCACATCGGCGACGGTGCCCGCATCGGTGCGAACTGCATCATCCGCGACACCCGCATCGGCGCTGGGGCCGTTGTCCACCCCTTCACCCACATGGAAGAGGCCACCGTGGGCGAAGGCGCCTTGATCGGCCCGTTTGCGCGGTTGCGCCCGGGCGCCGAACTGGGCCGTGAGGTGCACATCGGCAACTTCGTCGAGGTCAAGAACACCACCATGGCCGCCGGCAGCAAGGCCAACCACCTGGCCTACCTGGGTGACGCCATCGTGGGCGAACGGGTCAACTACGGCGCCGGCAGCATCACGGCCAACTATGACGGTGCACACAAGCACCGCACCGTCATCGGCAACGACGTGCACGTGGGCAGCAACTGTGTGCTGGTGGCACCGGTGACGCTGGGCGACGGCGCCACCATCGGCGGTGGCTCTACCATCAGCAAGGATGTTCCGGCAGGCCAGTTGACCGTGGCCCGTGCACGACAGACCACATTGGCGGGCTGGCAACGGCCCCAGAAGAACAAAGCCAAGGCGCCACCACACAAGTAGCGCCCAAGGCCTCAACACCCAGGAGCCCCATGGAACAGACCCCCGCTTGGAGAAACGACGGCGTGCGTGTGGTGCCCGGCAACCAGCTGGACGGCAACACGGCGCAAACACCGGGCATGGACCGCAAGGCCGCCATCAACTTTGCCCGCGTGGGCGCGCAGAAGTTGTGGGCCGGCACCGTGCACATCCATGCTGGCGCCAAGACTGGTGCCCACCACCACGGCCCGCTGGAAAGCGTGATCTACATCGTCAAGGGCCGTGCGCGCATGCGCTGGGGCGAACAGCTGCAGTTTGTGGCCGAAGCCGGGCCGGGCGACTTCATCTACGTGCCGCCGTACGTGCCACACCAGGAGATCAACGCCAGCGCCACCGAAACGCTGGAATGTGTGCTGTGCCGCAGCGACGGCGAGGCCGTGGCGGTGAACCTGGACATCCAGCCCGCCGAGCCCCCCGAGCAGGTGCACTGGGTCGACCCCACCCACCCTGCACCGCCCAAGACCTGATGCCCGCCATGACGACTGCCTGGCAAGACGTTGCGGGCTATGCCCAGGCCCACGAAACCCCCTGGCCACGCGACCCGGCAACGCCGCCCGCCGCGGGCCAGCAGGCCTTTGGCGTTCACCACACCGACCCACCACCCTACAACCGCACACTGGGCCCCCTGCATGCACGCGGCGGCGTCAGTGGTGTGGTGCTGCGTGGCGGCCGCGAAGTGGCCGCCTGGGGCGAGCCCGACCGCGCCGACCAGACCTTCAGTGTGGCCAAGACCTGCCTGGCCCTGCTGGCCGGCGTGGCGCTGGGACGCGGCCTGATACCGGACGTTGATGCGCCGGTTGTCCAGCACCTGCCCGGCATCGGTTTTGACTCGGCCCACAACCGCAGCATCACCTGGCGACAACTGCTGGAGCAGACCAGCGAATGGGAAGGCAGTTGTTTTGGCCTGCCCGACCAGGTGGACCGCTGGCGTGTGGTCGCCCACGATCCCCGACCCGCCGCCGGCCCCAAGGGTGGGCCGCGGCCGCTGATGGCGCCCGGGCGTTACTGGGAATACAACGACGTGCGCATCAACCAGCTGTCGCTGGCGCTGCTGCACCTGTTCCAGCAACCGCTGCCCGAAGTCTTTTCAGAGGCCGTGATGAAACCGCTGGGCGCCAGCGACACCTGGCGCTGGCAGGGTTATGACGACGCCTGGCTGATGCTGGGCAACCGGCGCGTGCAGTCGGTTCCCGGCGGCACCCATTGGGGCGCGGGCTTGTCGATATCGGCCCGCGACATGGCGCTGCTGGGCCAGCTGGTGCTGCAAGACGGGCGCTGGCAGCACCAGCAACGGGTGCCACTGACCTTTGTGCAGCAGATGCAGCAACCGACCGCGCTGGCGCCGTTTTACGGTTGGCTGATGTGGCTGAACCCGGACGGCAAGAACTTCCCCGGCGCCTCGCCAAGCAGCAGTTTCATGGTGGGCGCGGGGGGTCACTATGTCTGGATCGAGCCCGCATACGACGCCGTGGTGGTGGTGCGCTGGCTGGACAGTGCGCATGCGACCCCCTTCATGCAGCAGGTTCAGCAAGTGC
>JAHECB010000179.1:0-4228 GCA_024641925.1 Betaproteobacteria bacterium | reverse complement strand
TGGCCGCCGCTTGAGGGCTGGCTGACGCGGGTCCGTTAGCCTGCGCACGCGCCGTACGGTCACGTTGCCGCAGCGTTGGCCACCGTGTCAGCTGCCAGACACAGGTCTTCCCAGGCCTTGGCTTTTTCCTGTGGCTGGCGCAGCAGATAGGCCGGGTGGTAGCTGACCACCAGCGGCACACCCTGGTACTGGTGCACGCGCCCGCGCAGCCGGCCCACAGGCTCGTCGCTGCGCAACAAGGCCTTGATGGCAAACGCCCCCATGGCCAGGATGATGCGCGGCTGCAGCAACTGGATCTGGCGCACCAGATAAGGCTCGCAGGCCGACAGTTCTTCCGCGGAGGGGTTGCGGTTGCGTGGCGGCCGGCACTTCACGGTATTGGCGATGTACACACGCCGCTGTGCCGGTAGGCCCGCGTCTGCAGCATCGCAGCGTGTCAGTTGCAGTGCGGCCAGCATGCGGTCCAGCAACTGGCCCGACGGGCCGACAAACGGCAGGCCTTGTTTGTCTTCCTGCTCACCCGGCGCCTCGCCCACCACCAGCCAGTGCGCCTGCGCATGGCCCATGCCAAACACCGTTTGGGTGCGCGATTCACACAGCGTACACGCCGTGCACCCGGCCACGGTCTGGCGCAGGTCAGGCCAGTCCAGGTTGGCAATGCTGGTGCGCATCACCAGGGGCCGCTCTGCAGCCGGGGGTGTGGGCGCGGTTACCGTTGTTGTCGCCGTTGGTGGCGTTTCAGCAACGGTTGCTGAGACCACGTCAACTGGCGCCGCCGCGTGCGGCGTCAGCGAGGCGGCGCCGCTGTCGTCGTCGGTATCGTCTGCTGCCGTCCACACACGCAAGCCCAGCGCGCGCAGCATGCCCTGCTGACGCTGCGACCAGCTCATGGTGCGGTGCCCCGTTGTGAAGGGGCTGCCTGTGGTTCAGGCATTGACGTCGAGGGGTCTGCAAGACGGCTGTCCGCCTCGGACGGCGTCACCGCCAGTCGCATGACCACGGCGTCTTCACGGCCCAGGCGCGCGGGGTAATAGCCGCGGCGCACGCCCACCTGGGCAAACCCCAGCCGCTGGTACAGGCTGCGCGCGCGGTGGTTGCTTTCGCGCACCTCCAGCAGCAGCTGTGCCAAACCCAGCTGACAACACCGGGCCTGCACCACCTGCATCAGCGCACGCCCCAGGCCCTGGCCCTGCGCAGCAGGCGCCACCGTGATGTTCAGCAGGTGCAACTCGTCCACACCCGGCATGGCAACGAAGTAGGCACAAATGGCACCAGATGGGGCGCGGCCGGCAAACGAAGGGGCCTCTCCAGAATCTGCCGCGCAGTCTGGCAGCGCCTCGCACAGGTAGCCCGAGGCCAGCGAGTCGGCAAAGTTGCCGCGGGTCCAGGGGTGACCGTAGGCGCTGATCTCCACCGCCACCACGGTATCCAGGTCGGCCCGGGTCATCGGCCGCAGCGTCGCCAGCACCTGTTCGAGGTTCATGGCTCAGATGCCAAAGCGTCCGCCGCTGCCGCCTTCACGGCCTGGCGCTCGGCGGTGGTCTGTGCCACTTTGTCGCGCAGGTACACCGGCATGGCCTGCGCAGCATCCACACCCTGCCCATCTGCCAGGGCTGACAACGCCAGGCCCAGCAGGGCACCCGCCCGGTTGTGTTCACGGGGCCAGCGTGAACCCGCCTGCGGCAACGCCAGCCGGTCGCCAAATGCCGACAGGGCCGAACCCGCCAGATGCTGCAGCGGCAACGACGCCCAAGCCTGGTTCAGCGCAGGCAGTGTGTACAGCGCGCCGCCCTGCACCGTGCGCCAGCGCTGGCCGCGCCATGCAAAACGTGCCGCATAAGTCTCATCCATGCGTGCGTCCATGGACACGGCCATATCGGCGTCACCGTCGGGTTCAAGGCCTTGAGCACCCGTTGCGCCCCACTGCAAGCGCGCGTCTTCGGCCACCACCAGCAGGCTGTTGATGGGCAGCAGCGGCACACCCAGCCCCAAGCCCAGCCCCTGCGCCACCGCACAGGCCGTGCGCAGGCCGGTGAATGCGCCGGGGCCGTTGCCAAAGGCCACCGCCTGAACATCTTGCAGGCGCAAGCCGGCATGGGCCAACAGTTGGCGAGCCAGCGGCAGCAGGCTTGCAGACGCACGCGCGCCACCTTCGGTCAACAAGGTGAACGCACCCAGCGGCCCGTGCGCTGCCAGAGCCAACGTTTCGGTGGCCGTGTCAAAGGCCAGCAGGCGCGCAGCCGATGCGGGGCTGACCGGCCAGGCGGTGAGGGTGTCCAAAGGCTTTGTGGCTTGCGGCACGGCCATGCGGGTCAAGGTCCAGAGTGGGCGGCGGGCTGGCCCCAGCGAGCACACGAAGGGGCGGAAAGAGGCGCCACCCACCCGCAAAAACACGGCGCGGGGGGCCCTGGCCAGTTTAGCCGGACCGCTTTTCAGGCAAGCCGCCGACTCCGCAAACCCTTAAAAGGGATTGCGTGTGGACCGCTCCAGCGCCATCGTGCCCAACTGTGCCTGCCCGCCGCTGGACAAACGCGTGCCGTCGGCCCAGAGGTAGGTGCCCGCCGTGGCGCCGGTCACCAGCGTGGCGGTGGTGCAATTGGGCAAGGGCAGCGTACACGCCGCGTCGGTGACGTTGCTGAAACCAAAACTGCTGGCGAACTTGGTGATCTGCTGGATGCGGAGGTCAGACTGCATCAGCCCCACGTAGCGGCCATCGAGCAACACCTTCACGCCCAGGCGCTCGTTGAAGGCCGATGTCAGTGCAGACATCAAGGCTGCACTGCCAGGCTTGATGGCTTCTTCGGCCAAGGCAAAGGGTGACAGCCCCACGTCGGGCAGCATCGACACCACCACCTTGGCCTGCAGGTCCACCAGCCGGTTGACCACCGCGGCCATCGCTTCGCCACGCACGCGG
Organism: Betaproteobacteria bacterium; assembly: GCA_024641925.1. Classification (GTDB taxonomy): domain Bacteria; phylum Pseudomonadota; class Gammaproteobacteria; order Burkholderiales; family Burkholderiaceae_C; genus Rubrivivax. Next base: position 1,314 of record JAHECB010000179.1, on the reverse strand, counting down.
GCCTCTGCGATCAGGGTGGCGTCGGGTTCTGCCGGGCTGCGAGCGTAGAGCTCCAGCACGTCATTCATGCCGCCCAGTGCCAGCACCAGATCGTTGGCCTGGAAGCCGCCGTCGGCCAGCTGGGTATCGACCTGCGCAGCAATATCGGCGACCTTGGCGCCGGCGGCCGCGCGCATGATGGCCTTGAACGCCGTGGCGCCGTTGGGGTTGCATTCCCTGAACACCATGCCGTAGTAGGCGGCCACCGACTGCACCCAGAGGGCTTCGCTGCCACAGCTCAAGCTGCTGTCGGTGTTCAGGCCGTTGACTGCATATTTGCGGCCATCCGAGGTCAAGGCGCTCAAGTCGTCGCCCACCACCAGCACACGCCCCGGCACAAAGGCTTCATATTGGGAGCTGCCACCGCCGCAGGCCGCCAGCAGCACCAGGGCCGCCACCGACCAACGGCGCAGGCCTTGTTGAACGCGACCGAGTGCGCCGGCACCGGTGGTCTTGGGGAAAAAGTTCATCGTCATTCCGGATCTTTGGGGCTTCAGGGGGCGGGGGAACGGCATCAGGCTGCTGCTCGGCTGAGTCGGTCGCGCACACCGTCCCAGGCTGCGTCGTCAGGGGGTTGCTCCACCCAGATGGCCGCTACAGCTTCGGCCTCCAGTTCGCGCAGCGCGGCAAACAGGTCGTGGGCAGCAGCAGCAGGGTCGGAAGGCATGGTCTTGAACAACCACCGCGCCGGGTCAGGCGCCGGGCCGTCTGCTGTTGTCCAGTGGGTCCGCGAATATACCGCGACCCTTTTTGGCGCGCCGCCGGCCGCCACGGGCTCGGGCAGGGCCAGCACGGCCCGCTGCAGCGCAGCGCTTGCCCACAGACACACCGGCACGGCCGGCGCGTAGTGTGATTCCAAGGTGCCCGAGGCCCGGGGCGACGCCGCATGCGGCGACCCCAGCGGCATGGTCAGCACGGCCTCGATGTCGGCACGGGACAACTGGCCCGGTCGCAGCAGGACGGGCGACTCACCCGTGCAGTCGACGATGGTCGATTCGATGCCCACGGGGCATGGCCCGCCATCCAGCACCAGCAGTTCAGGGCCAAATTCTTGTTGCACATGGGCGGCCGTGGTGGGGCTGACGCGGCCGAAACGATTGGCACTGGGCGCTGCCACCCCGGCCACGCCCAGCGCCGCACAAGCCCGCAGCAGGGCCAGGGCCATGGGATGGCTGGGCACACGCAAACCGATGCTGTCCTGACCACCGGCTGCTGCCTCGGCCATGCCTTCGCGGCGGTGCACGATCACCGTCAGGGGGCCGGGCCAGAAAACGG
>JAHECB010000178.1 GCA_024641925.1 Betaproteobacteria bacterium | reverse complement strand
CGCTACATCCAGGTTCTTCTGGGGCATGCGGACCTGAGCACGACGCAGATCTACACGCATGTGGCTATCGGCAAGCTGATGGCGGTGCACGCGGCCACGCATCCGGGGGCGCAAATGGCGCTGCAAGGCGCGATCACGGGGCAGGACGAGGCCAAGGTGCCGGATGCCGCCGCCGACGCGCTGGCGGCCGTTCTGGCGCTGGACGGTGAGGACATCGACGGCGCGAGCATCGAGGGCGCGGATGGGGTCAGCGTTGCAGCGGACGCCTGACGGCGCCGCTGAACTTGGCCAACTCGACCTGGCCGGCCTCGGCCGCATCGATCAAGCGCCCCGGCGTGCCACCCCACAGCAGGCCCGACAGCGCCGTGTTCGTGTCAAGAACCAGCCGCACGCCGCTGCTCGGTGCGATAGGCGTCAATCTCGGCGCTGATCTCCTGGGGCGTCATCGGCGCCAGCGGCTCGGCCGCCAGCGTGGCGCGCGCTGCCTTCATGCGCTCGATACGCTCAGCGCGCAGCCGCTCACGCAGCATGCGTTCGATCTTCTCCGGGGCCAGCAGCCCCGCCTTCGTGGCCTCCTGGGCCAGCGCGTCGGGCAAAGTGATCTGCACGGTGGTCATGGTCAGGCTCCCTGCGCACTGTCTTGTGAATTGACGCGTTGCTTGAGCTTCTCGCGCTCGATGAAGGTATCCAGCAGCTGAGTGATCTGCCGCTTGGCCTTGGGGTCCAGCTTCTCGATGGCCAGCAGCCGACGTTCCAGGCTGTTGGTGGCCAGCCGCTTGACCTTGCGCGCCTGCGCCATACCGAGCAGCACATCGGCACCCACGCCCAGAACCTGGGCCATCTGCGGCAGCAGATGCGCTGGCGGCTGCGCGTTCGGCACTTCGTAGTAGGCCACCATGCGCTGCGTGATGCCCACTTCGGTGGCGAACTCCACCTGTGTGTAACCGGCGGCCTTGCGCAAGCTGGCAAGCCGCTCACCAAAGTTCTCGATCACATCCGTCTTCCGCTTGGACATGGCGCGCTTCTCTTCGAGGGAATGCGGCCATGCTAGGACTCATCCGGCAACCGGATTGTTTAAATATACGGTAACCGTATATGATTGCGCCAGCAGATTTTTTTACGGAGACATCCGATGGCGCGCATCCCCGAGCCCGAGATCGAGCGGCTAAAAAGTGAGGTGTCGGTCGAGCGCCTGGTCGGGGCTTCGGGCATCGAGCTGAAAAAGTCGGGCAAGGACTGGCTGGGGCGGTGCCCGTTCCATGAGGACGACACGGCAAGCCTGGTGGTGACGCCGGCCAAGAACCTGTGGCACTGCTTCGGGTGCGGCATCGGGGGTGGGCCCATTGATTGGGTGATCAAGCGCCAGGGCGTGAGCTTCCGGCACGCGGTGGAACTGCTGCGCGAGGGGGTCACGCCTTTAGCTGCTGAAGGTGTTGCCGTGAAGCGCTCCACCGTGCGCGCCCTGCCGCCGCCGGTGGCCTTCGACGCCGACGACCAAGCGCTCTTGAACCAGACCGTGGGCTACTACCACGAGCGCTTGTTGGCCACGACCGAGGCGACCGAGTACCTGGCTGCGCGCGGCCTGGCGCACCCGGAGCTGGTGGCGCACTTCAAGCTGGGCGTGGCCGACCGCACGCTGGGCCTGCGGCTGCCGAAGAAGAACCGCAAGGCAGGTGCGGACATCCGGGCGCAGTTACAGAAGATCGGCCTCATCCGCGACAGCGGGCATGAGCACTTCAACGGTTCATTGGTGATCCCGGTCTTCGATGAAGCGGGCAACGTGGTGGAGGTGTACGGCCGCAAGCTGCTGGACAACCTGCGCGCGGGCACGCCCAAGCACCTGTACCTGCCGGCGCGCGAAGGCAGATCGCGGGGCGTGTTCAACGTCACGGCGCTGCAGGCCAGCAAGGAAATCATCCTGTGCGAGGCCTTGATTGACGCGCTGACGTTCTGGTGTGCCGGCTTCCGCAACGTCACCGCCTCATACGGCATCGAAGGCTTCGCCGACGAGCACGTCGAGGCCTTCAAGCGCCATGGCACCGAACGCGTGCTGATCGCGTATGACCGCGACGACGCCGGCGAGAGGGGCGCGGCCAAGGTCGCTGAAACCCTTCTCGCCCACGGCATCGAATGCTTCCGGGTGCAGTTCCCCAAGGGCATGGACGCCAACGAGTACGTCTGCAAGGTGACGCCTGCGGCCAAGTCGCTGGGCCTGCTGCTGCGCAAGGCCGTGTGGCTGGGCAAGGGCGAAGCACCGGCGGCCAAAGAGCCCAAGCCGCTTGAGGTCGCAGATTGCGACCTTAAACCGCCCGTCCCACCATCGACTGCGGCCGAGATGGTCGCAAAACGCGACCACCTGAAAGAGCCCCCTTCCTTAGCCGCTGCACCGCCGCCCGAGCCACCACCGCCGCAGGCCGAGATCGACGGCGACACGCTGCGCCTGGCCATGGGCGCGAGAACGTGGCAGGTACGAGGCCTGCCCAAGGCCAACCCGGGCGCAAGCATGAAGCTCAATGTGCGCGTGCAGGCCGCAGACGGTGCGCTGCACGTGGACAGCGTGGACCTGTACGCCGCCAGGGCGCGTGCGGTCTTCGCCGCGCAGGCTGCGGCCGAGTTGGGCGGCCGAGACACTGAGGCACTTGCGCGCGAGATCGGCCGCGAACTTGGCCGCGTGCTGCTGGCGGTGGAGCAGGCCATCACCGAGCGTGAGCGTGTGGCCAGCGCACCCAAGCAAATCACGCCCGCGATGACCGAGGCCGAGCACGCCGCCGCGCTTGAACTGCTGCAGTCGCCCGAACTGATCCCGCGTATCCTCGCTGACTTCGCTGCCGTGGGCCTGGTGGGCGAAGACACGAACAAGCTGGTGGGCTACCTGGCCGCGGTGAGCCGCAAGCTCGACCGCCCGCTGGGCGTCGTCATCCAAAGCAGCAGCGCCGCTGGCAAGTCCACGCTGATGGACGCCGTGCTGGCCTTCGTGCCCGAGGAGGACAAGGTCAAGTACAGCGCCATGACTGGGCAGAGCTTGTTCTACATGGGCGAAACCAACCTCAAGCACAAGGCGCTGGCCATCGTGGAGGAAGAAGGCGCCAGCCGGGCCAGCTACGCCCTGAAGCTGTTGCAGAGCGAGGGTGAGCTGACCATCGCCAGCACGGGCAAAGACCCCACGTCCGGCAACCTGATCACCCAGCAATACCGCGTCGAAGGCCCGGTGGCCTTGCTGCTGACCACCACTGCGCGCGACATCGACGAGGAGTTGATGAACCGGTGTCTCGTGCTGGCCGTGGACGAGGGCCGCGAGCAGACGCGCGCCATCCACGAGCGCCAGCGGGCCAGGCGCACGCTGGACGGCATGTTCGCCAACCGACAGCGCCAGGCGCTGATTGCCTTGCACCAGAACGCGCAGCGCCTGTTGCGCCCGCTGGACGTGCTGAACCCGTTCGCGCAGTTCCTGACCTTCCCCGACCAGACGACGCGGCTGCGCCGCGACCATGAGAAGTACCTGACGCTGATCGACACGATTGCCTTCGTGCACCAGCACCAGCACCAGCGGCCAGTGCTGATAGCTGAGCGAGCCGGCCAGCGCGTCGAGTACATCGAGGCCACGCTGGCGGACATCGAGCTGGCCAACGAGATCGCGCACGACGTGCTGGGCCGCAGTCTGGACGAGTTACCGCCGCAGACGCGGCGGCTGTTGAAACTCATCGACGGCCACGTCGGCGCCGAGTGCCACCGTCAAGCCACCTGCGCTGGGCCGAGGTCAGTCGGCTGGCGCCGATGAGCCTGGTGCTGCGCCAGCGCGGGCTGGCGCGCTTCGTGGCCTGGGCGCATGAACGCGGCTTGCGCCAGCCCCAGGAGCTAACGCGACAAGTGTTGGAGTCCTACCAGCGGCACCTGTATCTGGCCCGCAGCCAACGCGATGGCAACCCGCTAGGCTTGCGCACGCAGCAGCAGTTGATCGGCGCGGTGCGCGGCTGGTGCAAGTGGCTGACCCGAGAAGGCCACATCCCGGCCAACCCGGCGGCCGACCTTGAAATGCCGCGCATGCCGCGCAGCCTGCCACGCACGTTGCTCAGCGTTGACCAGGTGCGCCAGCTCATACAGCAGCCCAATGTCGAGGGCCTAGCAGCTTCAACCGCTACGTCTACGGGAACAACAACCCGTACAAGTTCAAAGACCCGGACGGGCGGTTTGCGCAGTTTGCTTTGCTTGCCACCCCACCCGGCCTTGCGGTCGCTGCAGTCGCGGTAGTTGGTCACTATCTGCTTCCTGGACGTGAAGCGCGCGAGCAGAGCCTAGGAAACCTGATCCGCTCAGAGTCGAGCGGTGGGGGAAAACCAAGTACTTTGACGCCAGGACCGAACGCCGGGGATTCTATTCCCGCTCGGGGGCCCGGGCGCGACTTCACTCCTGGTGAGCGGCAGCAAGTAAACGACATAGGCAACGCGACGGGCTGCCATACGTGCGGGGCGAAGTCGCCCGGAACGAAGGAAAACTGGATACCTGACCATCAACCACCGAACAGCCAGAATCCGGACGGAGGTCCGCAGCGTCTCTACCCACATTGCCTGTCTTGCAGCAGGACGCAAGGAGGCGAAGCGAACGCGGAGAAGGCACGCGGCGGCAAGGCCGAAGAACCGAAGCGAGAAGAACCGAAGACTACAAAATGAACACCACTTGGATTTACTCAGCCGGCGGACCTCTGATCTGTGCGGCTTATCCGGTCGGACTGATGTGGTCCGGGACGCTCCCGAACTCCACTGGCGAAGGGCCGTCAGACTATGACCGTGCTTGTGAAGTGATGGACTATGTGGACATAGTGCCGTGCGCATCGTCTCAAGTGCTCGTCTTGGGGGATGAGCCGTTGCAATCCGCGTTTGTGAGAGAGGCAGCGGGTCTTGCCATCGTTAGATGGGTGGCTTGCGCCTCTGCAAGCGCCGCTGAGCTTGCTCTCGCCACCATCCCGGCCGCGTTGCCTCAGATAGAAGAGCCAAAGTCGATCATGATTGAGACAGACAGATTGGTTTTATTCGATTCAGCTTGCTCACTGGCGGACGTGCCGCAGTTATTGGAGGCACAGATTACGCCCGGTCTGTACGAAGTCTCAACGCAAAGATACGCCTCCCCCGGAGTCTTCGAATTCCTGATACATCGGTTGGCAGGCGCCGGAGTCAAGTCTTGAGCCTTACCCAGTAACGCGAGCATCATGTCTTTGCCCGGCCGCCTGTCTTCTTGCCCTTGTCCTCGGGGTTGATGAACCCGATAGACCGCTAGGGGCCTCGGGGTCAGGTCTTGCCTTGTGCCTCCAGCCGTTCGACAGCCTCGCGCGCAGTGACGATGTCGATGCCCTGGAAGCTGCCCAAGGGCAGCAGATCGCGCTTGTCGCCGGAGGCGATGAGATCGGCCTGGCCGGTGACGGCTGCGGCGATGATGTGATCGTCATCGGGGTCGGTGGGCACGACGCGCGGCGTGTCTGGTGGTGAGACGACGACCGCGATGCGCCGCAAGTCATCGACGACGCCCTTGGGCGTGAGCCCGGCCTGCGCCAGGCGCTGCGCAAACTTCGCCCGCGACAACACCTCCAGCAACTCGGCCAGCAGCACCTCGCTCGTGCACAGCTCGAACTCCCCAGCCTTGGCGCCATCGAGCAGCCGGCGCGGCAGCCCGGCGGCGATGACGCCGGATACCAGCAGGTTCGTATCGAGAACGAGCCGCACCGCAGGGATGGCGTTCAGGCGCCTTGCCTGCTGCGCCGCTCCTGCCGCGCGGCCTGGATCTCCGCCTCTACCTCATCCTCGGTGATGTCGGGCAACTGCAGCGAATCCAGCCTGGCCAGCCCTTCGGTGAGCCGCTGCGCCGCTGCCGCGCGTTCCTCGCGCTGGCTCAGGAATTCCACGAAATCCACCACCTCGGCCACGCGGCTGGGCGGCAGCTTCCTCAGCCGCTCGATCAACTGAGCTTCGATCGCTGTCATTGCGTTCCCCTTGTGCGACTCAGCGCCCCTGCTGCGCCAGCACCGTCTCGATCATCTGCATCACGAACTTCTGCTGCGACTTGGGCAGCGCGCTGATGCGCTCCATGTGTTGGGCCAGCTTGGGCGCCGGCCCGCGCTTGGCTGCCGCCTTGGCGGTGCTGGGCTGGCCGAGCAGCGCCTCGACAGGAAGCTGCAACTCCTGCGCCAGCGCTGGCAGCAGAGAAGCCGGCAGCCGCAGACGCCCGCCCTCGTAGTGCGCCAGCGTCTGCTGCGCGATGCCCAGCGTGGCGGCCAGCTGCACCTGGGTGATGTTGCGCTCCTTGCGGGCCTGGGCCACGCGCATGCCCAGATCCTTGAAAAACGACCCGTCCTTGATGTTCACGGCCAGCGGTGGGTGAGTGTTGGTGCTCATCAGCATAGGTCTGGCTGTGGGGGTGGACAGGTGCAGCAGGCTTGACGGTACTCTACGATAGAGCATCCTGATGTGGAGTTGTTCTTTACTCCACGCTGGGGGTTCACGCTGGCATGACAGCTAATGAGCGCTTGTTCGTTAGCGGCTTGATGGATGAATTTGATAAGGCTGTTGAGGCGCGGAACGTTGACAGGATTCGCAGCATCTTGAACGATGTCGAACTGACTGGAGAATCCATCGGGCCAGTTTTGGAGCAGATGGGGCTGTGAGCCCAGGCTGTCAGTAACCTACCGCGGGTTTCAGGGTCCAGATCTCAGGGTCAGGTCTACAGTTTGAAGTCCCCGCAGCCTTGAGTCGGAAGATTGATGTTGCAACCGCTGTGCATCAATTTCCCCAGAGCCGTGCACCACGTCACGTCACGGGCTATCGGCTGGAGATCAACTTCACGGGTGACGGAGATCGAGTCGCGATGCCGTCGAAGGCGAAAAGTCGCTGGAAGCTGCAGGTTGACTCGAGCAAGGGCTTGCTGCAGTACACCCGGCATTCCCGAAAGGGCAGCACGCGGCACGTGACCCTGGGCAAACGGCTGATTGCCAAGGTGACCTCCGTGGCCGGCGCCACCTGTGTGCACACCGATGCACTGGGCTCGCCGGTGGCCCGCACCAGCCCGCAGGGTGCGCTCATCGCCAACAGCCGCACCCGCGACGTTCAATCCAAAAATGCAGCGAGCATGGGCCCGACAAGCGGGTGTCGCACCCGCTGCACATCGAGTTCCCAGGCGCCGTTTACCGTGTCACATCAGGCGGCATTCGGCGCAGAAGCATCTGGCGGCAGGCGAGGTTCGCGCTGCGTGAGGCCCACCTCAGCGGCGAACGCCGATGGCGTAGAGCCAGCCGCCTATGGCCTGTGCACCGGCCGCCGGACTTTGCCGACCGCGGCCACACAAGGCATTCCCTCGGCAGGCCCAGGGCCATGGCGCATCATTGACGTTTTGCACCATCGTCTTCTGAACGACAGACAATTTTTATGGTTTCAACAGATGTATTGGTCATCGGCGCCGGCCCAGCGGGCTTGGCGGTGTCGGCGTGTTTGCGCCAGCAAGGTGTTGCGTTTGACGTGGTGACACAGGACAACAGCGTTGGCGCGGCCTGGCGGCGGCACTACGAAAGGCTGCACCTGCACACGGTGAAAAAGTACTCCGCGCTACCGGGCATGCCGTGGCCCAAGGACGTGCCGCGCTACCCGTCGCGCCAACAGGTGGTGGACTACCTGGACCGCTACGCCACCCACAACCAGATCAAACCGCGTTTAGGTGTGCAGGTTCAGCGTGTGCGCCGCGTGGGCACGGGCTTTCAGGTCGATACCAGCGCCGGCCCGTTGACACCGCGGGTGGTGGTGGTGGCCACGGGCTACAACGGTGCGCCCAAGGCGCCGAACTTTTCCGGGCTGGACCAGTTTGCGGGTTTGCAGATGCATTCACGCAACTACCAAAACCCGCAGCCGTTCAAGGGGCGCCGCACGCTGGTGGTGGGCTGCGGCAATTCGGGCGCCGAGATTGCGCTGGACCTGGCCGAGCAGGACGTGGACGTGGCCATGGTGGTGCGCGGCCCCGTGCATGTGGTGCCGCGTGATCTGTTTGGCCGGCCTTCGCAGGCCACCAGCGTGATGTTGTCGCCGCTGCCGCCGCGTGTGCGCGACGCCATCGTGGGGCCGGTGTTGCGCCTGGCCGTGGGTGACTTGACGAAGTGGGGCATCCAGCGGCCCCAACGCGGCCTGAACGTGATGATCGAAGAAGACGGGCGCATCCCCATTCTGGACATCGGCACCATCGCCATGGTCAAGGCCGGGCGTATCCGCGTGCGGCCGGCGGTGGAAGAAGTCCGCGCCGGCACCGTGTGTTTTGCCGACGGTCGCGAAGAGCCTTACGAGGGCCTGGTGCTGGCCACGGGTTATGGCACGGGTCTGGCCCGTTTCATTGACGGTTTTGACGCGATTGCCGACCCGCGCGAGCGGCCGGACCGGTTTGGGGAAGAGTCCGGCATTCCGGGCCTGTACTTCGTCGGCTTTCGCAACCCCAGCACCGGTGCCTTGCGCGAGATTGCGTTGGAAGCCAGCCGTGTGGCAGCGGCGGTCAAGGTGGCCATGACCAGTTGAGCCGCCTCGTCGCGGGCTGCGCGCCACTCACTGCCGCGACAATGTTCGCCATGAAACCCACCTGGACCCGCCGCCGTTTTGTCGGCCAGCTCGTGGCGCTGAGCGTCGCGGGCGGCCTGTCGCCAACCGTCTTGGCCACCACCGGCCCACGCTTTGACGCTGCCGTTCCCGGCGGCGTCGTGGCCGTCAACCTGGGCCCCGCGCCCAGCGCGCCGCAGGCATCGCTGCGTGGCATGCCGGTGCTGGTGCTGGGTCATGCCGACACCGGCTGGCAAGCCGTGGTGGGCTTTTCGCTGTCCACCAAGCCCGGCCAACAGGCCCTGGTTGTGCAGGACCCCAACGGCAAAAGCCGCAGCATACCCATCACCATCAAGAACAAACGTTATGCAGAGCAGCGCCTGAAGGTGGCAGGCAAACATGTGGACCTGTCACCCGAAGACCTGGCGCGTTACCAGCGTGAACGCGAGCACCTGGGCCCGGTGATGGCCACCCACAGCAGCACCGCGCCTCAGAGCCTGGCCATGGTGGCGCCCGTACAAGGCCCACGCTCCAGCTCGTTCGGGCTGCGCCGCGTGTTCAACGGCAAACCGCGCAATCCCCACAGCGGCATGGACATTGCCGCGGCCACGGGCACGCCGGTGGTGGCGCCGCTGCCGGGCACCGTCATCGACGTGGGTGACTATTTTTTCAACGGCAAGACCGTATGGCTGGACCATGGCAGCGGCTTGATGAGCATGTTCTGCCATCTCAGTGCCGTGGATGTGGCGGTGGGTGATGTCGTGGCCACTGGCCAGCGTGTGGCCGCCGTGGGTGCCACCGGGCGTGTGACGGGGCCGCATCTGCACTGGTCCGTCAGCCTGAACCGGGCCATGGTCGACCCGGCGCTGTTTCTGGAGCCTTGACCGGCGTTTTGCGGCCATAGGGACACAGACAAGCCATGCGCAGCATTGACCTGGCCGTGATTGCCGTGTACCTGGTGCTGACGCTGGGCATCGGCCTGTGGTTTGCACGCGGCACGCGCAACGCCACCGCCGACGACTATTTTCTGGGTGCGCGCGACCTGCCGGCCTGGGCCGTGATGCTGTCCATCGTGGCCACCGAAACCTCGGCCATCACGGTGATCTCGGTGCCCGGCATTGCCGCGCGTGGCGATCTGACCTTCCTGCAACTGGCGTTTGGCTACCTGCTGGGCCGCATCGGCCTGGCCTGGTGGCTGCTGCCGGGTTATTTCAACGGCCAGCAGCAGACCGCCTACGAACGGCTGCAGACCCGGTTTGGTGTGCGCACGCGGCAGATGCTGTCGGCCACGTTTGTGGTCACACGTTTTTTGGCTGACGGCGTACGCATCTTCGCCGGCGCCATTCCCCTGGCGCTGCTCACGGGCTGGGACGTGAGCTGGTCCATTGTGGTGATGGGCGCGGTGACGCTGGCCTACACCTTCGTGGGCGGCCTGAAGGCCGTGGTGTGGGCCGATGCCCTGCAGCTGCTGGTGTACGTGGCGGGTGGCGCCGCCGCCTTGTGGCTGGCGCTGCAGATGGCCAGCAGCGGCGGCGGCGGCATGGACGCGGTGTGGGCGCGCGCGGCCGAGGCCGGCAAGCTGAAACTGTTCAACACCGATGCGTCGTTCAGCGTGCCCTTCACCTTGATGGGCGGCCTGCTGGGCGGCGCGCTGATGTCGGCCGCCAGCCATGGCACCGACCAGATCATCGTGCAGCGGCTGCTGGCCACGCGTTCGCTGCGCGCCGCGCAATGGGCGCTGGTGGGCT
>JAHECB010000177.1 GCA_024641925.1 Betaproteobacteria bacterium | reverse complement strand
CGATGCCCGTGAGGTGGAGCGCAAGAAGGTCGGTCTGCACGGCGCGCGTCGCCGCAAGCAGTTCAGCAAGCGCTGATTCCCCAAGCGAAACCGCCTACGGGCGGTTTGCGTTTTCCGGACCGCCGCCGCGACATGCGTTGGAAATTGTTGCGCCGCCGCTTGTCGGTGAGTGCACCCCGAATGATTGTTCGCAGCCACCTGCCCTGGCCGCTGCGCTGGGCCGTGGGTGCACTGGCGTTGGGGTTTTCAGCGGCGCTGGCCTTGTGGGCCTTCGAATTTGGCAAAAGCATTGCCGGCCTGGACCGGCGAACCACCGAAGAATTGGTTGCGCTGCGTGCCGAGGTGGTCGGTCTGCGCGAGAAGTATGACGAACTTCAGAAGGCCTCGACGACGGCGGACAGCCTGCTCAAAGCCGAGCGCGTGGCCCAGGAGCGTCTGGGGCAGCAATTGCGCGCGCTGGAATCCGAAAAACAGAGCCTGCAGTCTGAATTGGGGTTTTTCCAGCGCTTGTTGCCTTCCAGCAGCGAAGGCATGCAGTTGCGCGGCTTGCAGGCCGAGGTTTCATTGCCGGGCAAGCTCGACTACCGCATGCTGGTTGTGCAACAGGCGCGCGAGCCCGAGTTCGACGGCTTCTACGAAGTCACGCTGACCGGCACGCTTGACGGCAAACCCTGGTCCATGAGCCTGCCCGAAACCCGTCGCCCCATCATGGTCAAGCAGGTGGCACGTGTGGAAGGTACTGTCGACCATCCCCCCTCTGCCGTGATAAAAGGGGTGCAGGTCAAAATCGTGGATGCCCGAGGCTCCATACGCGCAACCCAATCGACCCGCCTGTAGTCGGCATTGGCCTTGGTCGACAAGGCAGGAGTGAATCAACCATGTTTGGTGTGAAAAAAAAGAAGCAACCACCTATCCGCAGCCTGGTGGGTGAAGGCATGGTCGTGGATGGCAACCTGTGCTTCAACGAAGGTCTGCGTGTGGACGGTGAAGTCAACGGTGATGTCACTGCTGCTGATGACGCAGCCCACAGCATCGTCGTCATCAGCGAAAATGCCCGTGTCCATGGCAAGGTGAAGGCCAGCCATGTGATCATCAATGGTGAGGTTCATGGTCCGGTGCACTGCTCTGAGTTCCTGGAACTGCAGCCCAAGGCGCGTGTGACAGGTGATATTCGTTATGAAATGCTGGAAATGCACGCTGGCGCCGTCTTGGGCGGTGAATTGAAGCCCCTGCGCCAGGCCGACAAGCCGGCGTTGAAACTGGCGGCCTCCAAAGAGGTTCGTGAAGCTTGAATCTGGTGAGCCGATTGGCCTGCACCCTGAACTGAAAATAGCTTGGAGATGAAGATGAATGCCGTTGCAGAAGCTCTGACACCCACCACCGACGACATGCCGCCTGCGCCGCTGGTGTTCACCGACAGTGCGGCCAACAAGGTCAAGGAACTTGTGGACGAAGAGGGCAACCCGGAACTGAAGCTGCGTGTGTTTGTACAAGGTGGCGGCTGCTCGGGGTTCCAGTACGGCTTCACCTTTGACGAGGTGGTCAACGAAGACGACACAGAAATGTCCAAGAATGGTGTCACTTTGCTGATTGACGCCATGAGCCTGCAGTATCTGATGGGTGCCGAGATCGACTACAAGGATGACTTGCAGGGCGCACAGTTTGTCATCAAGAATCCCAACGCCACCACAACCTGTGGCTGCGGGTCTTCCTTCTCGGCCTGATGTCTGAAGCCTGACGCCTTGCGCGTCTTGAGATGAAAAAAGCGCCCCAAGGGCGCTTTCTTTGAGTGCAGTCCGTGAGCCTGCTGCTCCTTCAGAGCTTCAAGCAGCCGACCGATCGGACCCTCATTCGCCCACCCGGCGGCTGCCGCCGGCCAGCGTTTCGGCGACATCCAGTTTGGCCTGCAGCAAGCGCGACAACTCGGCAAAGCGAACTCGGCCTTCGGCGTCCAGCGTGTTGGTTTCTACAGCCTTGGCCACCAGCAGCGGATCCTGGTGAACGCCTTTGATGCGGAATTCAAAGTGCAGGTGCGGGCCTGTGGCCCAACCTGTGGAACCCACCCCACCGATGGTCTGTCCCTGTTCTACCCTTTGCCCCACCTTGGCGTCCATGCGGCTGAGGTGCGCATAGAGCGTGCTGCGGCTGTTGTCGTGTTTGACTTCGATGACCTTGCCGTATCCGGTCTGGACGCCGGCATAAGTCACCACGCCGTCGCCGACGCTGCGTACGGGCGTGCCACGGGGTGCGCCGTAGTCCACACCCAGGTGAGGCCGTGCTGTCTGGAAGATGGGATGGATGCGCATGGCAAAGCCCGACGTGACCCGAGAAAACTCCATCGGACTGGCCAGGAAGGCATTGCGCCTGCTGCGCCCGTCCAGGCCGTAATAGCCACCACGCTGGCTGCCCTGGGCAAACCAGACGGCATGGTGGGCACGGCCGGCGTTGACGAACTCGGCTGCGGCAACCCGACCCACGCCACCACTCCACGGCACTGGTTGGCCGTCGGCGCTGAGGGCTTCATAGACCACGCTGAACGTGTCACCGCGGCGCAGTTGGCGGTGCATGTCAATTTCGCTGCCGAAGATGTCGGCCAACTGCACGGCAACCGCGTCGGGCAGGCCGGCTTCGTCCGTGGCCGCAAAGAGGCTGCTGCGAATGGTGCCGGCGGACAGACGCATGTCGGTGCCGTAGGGCACGGTTGTGACGGTGGACTGCCAGGTGCCGTCAGACTTTTCGATGCGCAGCCGCGTGAAGTGAGTCTTGGCCTGTTCTGCGTCGGCCGGGGAGCGTGCCACCAGGTCGAGCAGGGTGCCGTCAGCGTCGGTGCGCACCTGAACCATCTTGCCGGCGCGGCCTGAAAAGAGCGATTTGGCCTGAGGATCGCTGAGCATGAAGCCCAAGGCTGCCGTATCGCGCACGCCCATGCGGGTCAGCAATGAATAGGCGGTATCGCCCCCGCGGGTGATTTCGCTGCGTGCCAGCGTCAGGTCAAGGTTGGCCAGTGCGTGCAGCTGCTGATCAAGCCCATGCGGTTCAACCGCCTCCACCAGCTTGCGGATGGTGGGGGCCTCGGGTTCGGGTACCAGCGGCGCCACGGCCACGGCAGTGACCCCAAAGCCTGCGAGCAGGGCGCACGTGGCCCACAAGATGCTGGAGCGGTGCTGTCGGCTTGCAGCCTGCAGTCCTTCAAGAGCCTGTAGCGTTGAGCTTTTCACGTGCTGCAATCCAGTTTGGTCAAGTTGGTCAGGGTCGACTCGGTGGCGTCGCCCTTGTCTGGCCAACAGGCGCCGTCGGTGAACAGGCAGCGCCTAGAATCCATGGTGTCCCGGCCTGAGCGGCCCCCAAAGTGAGCTGTTAAGAACTGATGGGCGCTGATGACAACCATCTGCGGACGGCAGCAGCAGAAAGAAGCTGGCCCCGGTGGGTTTGTCAAGCAGCGAACGCCAGAACTGAGCCGGGATTCGTGACTTATTCGAGTGACCGAGTATAGGCGAGCTCGCTCAAAAGCCCAGGGCCTGGCGGTCGTGGAAAACACGTAAGCCCTTGCCCAGTCGGGTACGGCTTGTGTCCAAAAAACTGTGATGACGATGAACCCAGAACACCCGGCACGACCCGCTGCCGACAAGCTTGAAGTTGCGCTGGCGGCCGCCAGTGCGGACGTGCAGCAGGCCTTCGCGATTTCGCTGCGAGGTTGTGACGAGTTGTTGCCCCAGATCGAATGGCTGAAAAAGCTGCAGCGCTCCAGCACCAGCGGCCAGCCGCTTCGCATCAAGTTGGGTCTGGACCCGACGGCTCCTGACATCCATATCGGCCACACCGTGGTGCTGAACAAGATGCGGCAGTTGCAGGATCTGGGTCATACCGTGATCTTTCTCATCGGTGACTTCACTTCAACCATCGGTGACCCGTCCGGTCGCAACGCCACGCGCCCGCCGTTGACGCGCGAACAGATCGAAGCCAACGCCCAGACCTACTACCGCCAGGCCAGCCTGGTGCTGGACCCCGCCAAAACCGAGATTCGCTACAACAGCGAATGGAGCGATCCCTTGGGCGCCCGCGGCATGATCGAGCTGGCCGCCAAATACACCTTGGCGCGCATGCTCGAGCGCGACGACTTCACCAAGCGCTTCAAGGCCGGCAGTCCCATCAGCGTGCATGAATTGCTGTACCCGCTGATGCAGGGTTACGACTCGGTGGCGCTGAAAAGCGACCTGGAACTGGGCGGCACCGACCAGAAGTTCAACCTGCTGGTGGGCCGGGCCCTGCAGCAGGAATACGGGCAGGAGCCGCAGTGCATCCTGACCATGCCGCTGCTCGAAGGCCTGGACGGCGTCGAGAAGATGAGCAAGAGCAAAAACAACTACGTGGCCATCACCGACGACGCCAACACCATGTTTGCCAAGGTGCTGTCCATCAGCGATGTGCAAATGTGGAAGTGGTACACCCTGCTGTCGCAGCAGCCCATGGCGCAGATCGAAAAGCTCCAGGCCGAGGTGGCTTCGGGTCGCAACCCCAAGGACGCCAAGGTGCTGCTGGCCAAGGAGATCACGACCCGGTTTCACAGTGCGGCGGCCGCCGAGGCAGCGCACGAGGACTTTCAGCGCCGGGCGGCGGGTGGTGCGCCCGATGAAATGCCCGATGTACAGCTCGCAGGCGCGCCCATGGCCATAGGCGCCTTGTTGAAAGCGGCGGGCCTGGTGCCGTCCACCAGCGAGGCCTTGCGCCTGGTGGCGCAAGGCGGCGTGCGCATCGACGGCGCGGTGGTCAGCGACAAGTCGCTGAAGGTGGATGCGGGCACGTGTGTGGTGCAGGTGGGCAAGCGCAAGTTCGCGCGTGTCACCCTCAGCGCCGGCACCTGATCGCACGCCAGCCGATGCAGGTCAGCGCTTACCTCAAACTGTCCATTGCGGTGGCGCTGGCCACCATTGCGCTGAAAACCGGCGCCTGGTGGGTCAGCGACAGCGTCAGCTTGCTCAGCGACGCACTGGAATCCCTGGTCAACCTGGCCGGTGCCATCTTCGCCCTGGCCATGGTCACGATCGCGGCGCGGCCGCCCGACGACGACCACCCCTACGGTCACCACAAGGCCGAGTACTTCTCCAGCGGTTTTGAAGGGGTGCTGATTTTTGCGGCAGCCCTGGCCATCATCTGGGCTGCGGTGCACAGGTTCATCGACCCGCAGCCCCTGAAGGACGTGGGGCTGGGCATCGCGCTGTCGGTGGTCAGCTCGGCCATGAACGGTGTGCTGGCCTACAGCATGCTTCGCAAAGCCCGCGAGGCCCGCAGCATGGCGCTGGAAGGCGACGCGCGCCACCTGTTCACCGATGTCTGGACCAGCGCCGGCGTGGTGGTGGGCTTGCTGGCGGTGCAGGCCACCGGCTGGTTGTGGCTGGACCCGGCCATTGCCATCGCCGTGGCGCTGAACATCCTGCGTGAAGGCGCAGCCCTGGTCTGGCGGTCAGCCGGTGGCCTGATGGACGAAGCTGTGGACCCGCAGGCGCTGAAAGACATCCAGGAAGTCCTGGCCGGTTTTGAACACAACACCATCCGCTTCGACCATGTGACCACGCGTCGCGCCGGCCAGCGTCGTTTTGTGGACCTGCACATGCACATGCCGCCGTCGTGGTCGCTGGGGCGTGCCGCGGCGGTGCGCGCCAGTGTTGAACAGGCGCTGATGAGTGCCGTGCCCGGGCTGCGCGCCACCATCCAGTTGCTGCCCTCGGATGTGGAGGCCCACTTTGACGACCCCAAGGACCTGATTTGATTGCGCTGGTGCAGCGGGTGCTGCAGGCACGTGTTGAAGTGGCCGGCGATGGGGTGGGCGCTATCGACCAGGGCCTGCTGGTGCTGGTCTGTGCCGAGCCGGCAGATACCGAGGCCCTGGCGCGGAAGCTGGTCAACAAGCTGCTGAAACTGCGCATCTTTGCCGACGACGCCGGCAAGATGAACCGCAGTGTGCAAGACGTGGGCGGCGGTTTGCTGATCGTGTCGCAATTCACCCTGGCAGCGGATACGTCTGCGGGCAACCGGCCGAGCTTCACCGCTGCTGCCGACGCGGTTCTGGGCCAACACCTGTACAACACCATGCTGCAGATGGCGCGTGATGCCCACCCCCACGTGGCAGCGGGGCGATTTGGCGCCGACATGCAGGTCCACCTGGTCAACGACGGACCGGTGACGATTCCGATCACGGTGCGCTGAGGCCGGCTGCGTTCAAGCGGGACCGGTGATGACGCCATGCGCCAGGCCATGCTGCAAGCGCATGCCGATGCGCACCCCCAAGGCCTGGGCTGCGGCGTTGGCAAACGAAACCACACCATCGTTCAGCGTCGAAGCCGCCTGGCCAATGCAGGCTGTGTCGTGGGCCACGGTGCAGGCAGCAACACCCGCCGACTGCATCAGCGGCAGCGCCGCAATGCCGGCGTTGTCCTTGCCCACGCCGGCGTCGTTGAACACGGCGAGCAGCACCTGAGCCTGCAGGGCAAAACGCCCGGCGCTGACACCGCCATGTGAACCCGTGACCACCACGCACCCGGCGCCGCAGCCCACGGCTTCGGTGATGCTGTCCAGCACCAGCAGATGCGTCACGGCCTGGCCGTTCACGCGTAGCTGCGTTTGTCCTCGATCACCTTGCCGTCGTTGGGCAGGCTGCCCGGCGCGGCCAGCACGATGTCGGCACGCAGCTTGGTGACGTCGCGCACGGTGTTGGTCACAGCGGCTTTCAGCGCTTCGTCGGCCTGTTGGCATTCGGCGTGCAGCGTCATGCGGTCGTTGGCCATTTCGCCTTCCACCACCAGGCGCGCCTTGTGCAATTCCGGGTGGCGTTTCAGCACCTCGGCCACCTGACTGGGGTGCACAAACATGCCGCGCACCTTGGCCGTCTGGTCGGCGCGGCCCATCCAGCCCTTGATACGGGTGTTGCTGCGACCGGTGGGGCAGGGCCCGGCCAGCACGGCGCTGAGGTCGCCAGTGCCAAAACGCAGCAGCGGGTAGTCGGGGTTCAACACCGTGACCACCACCTCGCCCACTTCACCGTCGGGCACGGGCGTGTTGGTGCCGGGTCGCACGATTTCCAGCAGCACCGCTTCGTCCAGCACCAAGCCTTCACGGGCCGGTGTTTCGTAGGCGATGACACCGGCCTCGGCGGTGGCGTAACTCTGATAGGCGGTGATGCCCCGTTCGGCCAGCCAGTCACGCAGGCTGGGCGGAAAGGCTTCGCCGCTGACCAGGGCCTTTTTCAGGCTGGGCAAGGCCACGCCGGTTTCGGCGGCTTTTTCCAGCAGGATGCGCAAAAAGCTGGGCGTGCCGGCATAAGCGTCTGGGCGCAGGTCGGTCATGGCCTGCAGTTGCAATTCGGTATTGCCCACACCGCCGGGGAACACCGTGCAGCCCAGTGCCAGCGCGCCACTTTCCATGATCCAGGCGCCGGGGGTCAGGTGGTAGCTGAAGCTGTTGTGCACCAGGTCGCCGCTGACGAAGCCCGCGGCATGCATGGCGCGCGCGGTGCGCCAGTAGTCGCTGCTGGCCGGGTCGGGTTCGTAGAGGGGTCCGGGCGACTGGTACACGCGGCGCGCGGGCCGGAGCGCGCGCTGGCTGTTCCAGCCCAGCGCGGAAAACCCGCCAAACACGCTGCCATGCTGACGGGCCTTCTGCTTGTCGAAGAGTTCGTGCTTACGTGTCACGGGCAGCGTCGCCAGCTTGGCTCGGCTGTTGATGTCATCGGCCTGCACCCCGGCCAGAATTTCCGCCATCGCCGGCACGGCCTGTGCGGCACGAACCTGGGCGGGCAGGGCCTGGAGGAGGGCGGCTTCGCGTTCGGCGGTTGGGCGGTTTTCCAGTGGGTCGTAGGGGAGGGTGGTCATGGGCCGGTCGCTAGGGGGTGGTTCAGGGGCTGCGGATGGGCGCAGGGGCGGGACTTCGGGTTCGGCCAGCAAATTCAATCCTCCTGGTCCCAGGTCGACAGGCGCTTTTTCAGTTCGTCGAGCAGCTTTCGCTGCGCCCCGCTGGACGCGACCGTGACGGTGTCCCACTGCGGTGTCAGCGCCAGCTTGCGGGCGATCCGGACGCGGATGACCGCGCCGTCAAGTTCCAGTTCAAGGATGGGCTTGCCACGCAACTCAAAGCCCGCGCCATGTTCAGACAGTTTCAGGTCGCGCGCCGAGCGCTTGATCTGCAACAGCGCGGCGTCGGCCTTGAAGGGGGGCGGCGCAAAGCCGTCGAGCAGGTCGTCGGTCATGTCGATGGCGTACCGGCCAGCTCAGGACAGCCAGCGTTTGCGGCGCTTGTAGCTCTTGCCGCCCTTGAAGCTCTTGCGGTCGCCGCCGCCCATGCCGAGGTAGAACTCCTTCACGTCCTCGTTCTCGCGCAGGGACTTGGCTTCGCCGTCCATCACGATGCGACCGTTTTCCAGGATGTAGCCGTAATCGGCGTAACGCAGCGCCATGTTGGTGTTTTGCTCGGCCAGCAGGAAGGTCACGTTTTCCTTGCTGTTCAGGTCCTTGACGATCTCGAACACCTCTTCCACCAGCTGCGGTGCCAGCCCCATGCTGGGCTCGTCGAGCAGCACCATCTTGGGGTTGGCCATCAGCGCACGGCCGATGGCGCACATCTGCTGTTCGCCGCCACTGGTGTAGGCGGCCTGGCTGCTGCGGCGTGTTTTCAGGCGCGGAAAGTAGTTGTAGACCTTCTCCAAGGTCTGGTTGATGGCCGACTTGCCGTCCTGGCGCGTGTAGGCGCCGGTCAGCAGGTTTTCTTCAATCGTGAGGTGGGCAAAACAGTGCCGCCCTTCCATCACCTGCACCACGCCGCGCAGCACCATGTCCGAGGTGCTGAGCTTTTCGATGCGTTCGCCACGCAACTCGATGCTGCCTTTGGTGACCTCGCCACGTTCGGCCTTGAGCAGGTTGCTGACCGCGCGCAACGTGGTCGTCTTGCCCGCGCCGTTGCCGCCCAGCAAAGCCACCACGCCGCCCTCGGGCACCTGCAGGCTCACGCCCTTGAGTACCAGGATGACGTGGTTGTAGATGACCTCAATGCCGTTGACGTTCAACAGGATGTTCGACATGCCTTGTCCTCTTTGCCCCAATTCGCTCACTTCAGCGCCGCCAACGTCGTCAACGACGCTGAAGTGAGGACCCCTTTGCGAGGCCCGGCACAAGCCCCACCAGGGGCCCGTGCATCAGACCGGTATCAGTCCCGGCTTCAGTTCTGACATCAGTTCTGACAATCGGCCGGTGTGCGACGCGTCAGCTTCTTGTCGGCCAGGTACTTGTCGGCCCCGGCCTTGACCATGGGCTTGAGCGTGGTCTCGTCGGCCTGGTACCAGTCGGACGTGAGGTTCCATTTGGCGCCGTCCCATGTGCGGATGCGGGCCCAGCTGGCGCCCATGTGGTCAGCACACGAGGTGGACACCGGCTTCATGACGCCGGCAAATCCCAGGCCGTCCAGCTTGGCTTGTGTCAGCGCCAGGTTCTCCAGGCCCCAGCGCACCTGCTCGCCGGTCATGGTCTTGCCTTTGCCAAAGCGTTCCTGGGCACGCCGCACACCTTCGACAGCCAGCATCGCCGCCGTCATGCCGCGGGTGTACAGCACCTGGCCCACTTCTTCACGCGGGCCTGTGCCCTGGCCCTTGTCGTGCACCATGGACAGCAGGTCTTTGATAATCTTGGAGTTGGCATCGGCACCGTCCTGCATGGTCAGTGCGTTGTAGCCCTTGGCGGCCGAGCCCACATCTTTCACGTCAGGCTCGGCACCCGACCACCACACGCCAAACATCTTGTCGCGGGGATAGCCCGTGGCCACGGCCTCCTTGATGGCGGCCGAGTTCATCACGCCCCAGCCCCACAGCAACACGTAGTCGGGGCGCGCCTGGCGAATCTGCAGCCAGGTGGCTTTCTGCTCGATGCCGGGGTGCGCCACCGGCAGCAACTGCAAGCTGAAGCCGTCCTGTTTGGCCAGTTCCTCAAGCAAGGGGATCGGTTCCTTGCCGTAAGGGCTGTCGTGGTAGACGAGGGCGATCTTCTTGCCCTTCAGGCTGCCGCCGTTGGCTTTTTTCAGGTGCTGCTCCAGCACGCTGGCACCCGTCCAGTAGGTGCCCAGCAGTGGGAAGTTCCACTTGAAGGCCATGCCGTCAGCCGATGCGGCCAAACCGTAACCCGAGGTGATGAGCGGGATCTTGTCGCTGGGCGCTTTTTCGGTCAGCGCGAAGGTGATGCCGGTGGACAAGGGCTGGAACACGGTGGCGCCACCGTTCTTTCCCTTCAGCCGCTCGTAGCACTCCACGCCCTTGTCGGTGGCGTAACCGGTTTCGCATTCT
>JAHECB010000176.1 GCA_024641925.1 Betaproteobacteria bacterium | reverse complement strand
CACCGTGCTGCCGCGGCAGGTGAAGCTGCTGGCACCGGCGGCGCCGGCGCACACCCAGCCACTGCCCGTGGGCGTGGCGGCCAGCGTCAGGCCGACGGGCAGGCGATCGCTCACCACCATTTCACCGCTGCTGGGCAGTTCGCCGGCATTGCGCACCTGGATGACGTAGCGGCCTTCGTTGCCGACCGTGAAGCTTGCCGGCAGGTGGTGCTTGGCGACACGCAGATCGGGTGAGTGGGCAATTTCCGCGAACAGGTTGTTGACCGCACTGCTGCCAGGCAACAGCGTGATGCCGCCGATGCTGGAAGGAAGCGTGGCCACCGCGCTGGCGCTGCCGCCACCGCTGCCGGCGCCGGTGATGCCGTTGACGGTGCCGAGCGGTTGTGTCGGCTCGACCAGGCTGTAATTGCCCGGGCGCAGATGGGCGAAGCTGAAGCTGCCGTCGGCGGCCGTGTTGACGCTCAGGCTGACCGCCTGGCCCAGGTCATCGGTGCCGGTGAGCTGGATCACCACGCCGGCCAGGCCGGCCTCGCCGCTGTCGAGCACGCCGTTGTTGTTGGGGTCGAGGTAGACGCGGCCACTGACCTGGCCGCCCGGAACTTCATAGAAGTCATAGCCGCTGGCGGACTGGCCCACGCCCAGGGCGATGGCGCTGATGGCCGACGGCGCGCTGGCGGCTGCGGTGGCGCTGCCGCCGACGCTGCCGGCGCGGGTGAGGCCATTGACGGTGCCGGCCGGCTGGTTGGGCTCGGTGACCACGTAGTTGCCGGGCGACAGGCCGGTGAAGGCGTAGTTGCCGGCGGCATCGGTGACGGTGTTCAGGCTGACCGGGTTGTTGCCCAGGTCGGTGCCGGTCAGCGTCAGCGTCACGCCCGCAATGCCGACCTCGGTGCTGTCACCGGTGCCGTTGCTCAGGCCGTTGGCATTGCTGTCCAGCCAGACCTTGCCGGTGAGGGCACCGGTGCTGGCGATCTCGCCAAAATGGTTGCCCGAGGCACTGCTGCCCGGCGTGCTCAGCACGATGTTGGCAATGCCGCTGGGCAGCACGTTGGGCGCGGTGGCACTGCCGCCGCTGCTGCCGGCCACCGTCTGGCCATTGCGGGTGCCGGCAGGTTGGTTGGGTTCGGTCAAGGTATAGGTGCCGGGGCGCAGATCAGCCGCGCTGAAGCTGCCGTCCGCCCCGGTCACGATGCTGCGCGACACCGCCGCGCCGAGGTCGTCGGTGCCGGTGATCTGGATGGTGACGCCGCTCAGGCCGATGTCGCCTGCGCCATCCCTGACACCGTTGTTGTTCAGGTCAATGAACACCGTGCCGCTGACGGCCACGGGCAGGATCTCGCCGAAGTTCTGGTTGATCGCATCCGCGCCCGCCGCCAGCGTCAGGCTGGTGATGGCGCTGGGCAGCGTGGTCACGGCGCTGGCGCTGCCCAGCGGGCTGGCGCCCACCGTGCCGGCCGTGGTGCGGCCGTTCAGGGTGGCGACCGGGTTGCCGGCCACCAGCACCAGCGGCTGGGCGGCCTGCTCGGTCAAGGTATAGCCGCCGGCACCGGCGGCCACCAGGTCGTCGAAGCGGTAGTTGCCGCTGGCGTCGGTGGTGGTGCTGCGGTTCACCACCTGGCCATTGACATCGCTGCCACTCAAGTCGACGCTGACGCCGGCGATGCCGCTGTCGGCGCCGTTGCGGCTGCCATTGTTGTCGCTGTCCAGGTAGACGCTGCCGGCGATGGAGCCGGCGCGCTCGGCGAAGTGGTTGCCGCTGGAACCCCCAGCCGCCAGGTTGTTGACGACGATGACATCGGCGCCGGTGCTGCTGTTGCCGCTGCCGGGGTTCTCGATGCCCTGGGCGTAGCCGGCGGGCTGGGTTTCACACACCCGGTAGTTGCCGCCCACGGTGACGGCGGTGAAGAGGTAGTTGCCGGTGACGTCGGTTGTCACCGTCTGCAGCACCGTGCCGGCGGCGCAGTTGGCACCTTGCACCAGACGCAGCGTGACGCCGGACATCGGGGCGTCGGTAGGGCTGCCGTCGGGCAGGTTGTTGCGGTTGCGGTCAAGGTAGACGCTGCCGCTGATGCTGGTGAGCAGGAACTCGCCGAAGTTGAATTGCGTGCCGTCGACACCGCTGCTCATGTCGATGTAGCGGACCAGGTCCGAGCCGGATGCCGGATCGTCACGGGTGCTCTGGCAGGTGCCGGTGCACAAAACGCCACCGATCAGGCCTGGATTGATCGGACCCTGGCCCAGACCGGGCGGGTTGGTCGGTTGTGGTTCTTCCAGCGCGTACCCACGCAGCGGATCGAGCCCGGCGAAGCTGTAGGCGCCTGAGGCGTCGGTGCTGGTGGTGGCCACCAGCGCCAGCGAAGCGGCGTCGAGCAGGCGCACGGTGGCGCCGGAGATGGGCGTGTCGGTGCCGGCATCGCGCACACCGTTGGCGTTGTTGTCGATGTACAGAAAAGCGCCGAGCGTGACCCGGCGGATCTCCGGGAAGTTGTAGCTGACGCCCGCTGTGCCGGCCGGCAGCACCACGACGCTGTAGACCGAATCCCCGGTCTGGCCGCCGCAGTTGTAGCTGCCGCCGACGCTGCCCATGGGTGGCGTCGCGGGGCAGTTCTGGTAGCCCGCGGGTTGGGTTTCGGTGAGGGTGTAACCGCTGCCGTCCGAAGGCGCCAGGTTGTCGAACAGATAGCTGCCGTCGGCCGCCGTGGTAATGCTGCGGTTGACGGCATTGCCGTAGGCATCGGTGCCGGTGAGCGTGATCGTCACGCCCGGAATGCGTGGCTCCAGCGCCGCGGATTGCGGCGTACCGGCGTTGGCGCCATCACGCACGCGGTCTTCGAACACCAGGCCGGCGATGGACGATTTGCTGACCGACATCACCGAGCTGCCGACGTTGTTGCCCCCCGGGGTGTCGACGCCGCCGGTCTTGAGCGGGTTGGTGTCGACCGTGGCGTTGTTGGTGGCGGTGCCGCCAACGGGGTAGCTGGTGTAGCGCGCCGGCACCGTGATGGTGACCGAGCCCGTGGCGTCCAGCTGTCCCAGCGCGCAGCTGATGGCCTGACCCGCTTGGGTGCAGTTGCCGCTGGCCGCGGGCAGTGTTTTGGTGAACGTGACAGGGCCGGTGGCCTGCACGCTGGCCGGCAGGGTGTCGCTCAGATCGGTCTGCAGCGAATTGCCCGGGCCGTTGTTGACCACGGTGATGGTCCAGTTGAAGGGCTGGTACATCGACACCGGGCTGGCACTGGCGCTCTTGCTGACACGCAGGTCAACACGCTGGCGCGCCGTGGTGGCTTCGGACTCGCTGTCATTGGCGGCCGCGGAATCCGGCTCGTTGGCCCTGACCACGGCGCTGCTGTCGAAAATGTCGCCAGTGGGACTGGGCTGATCCAGCACCTCGACGCGCAGGAAAATGTCCTTGCTCTGGCCCGAGGCCAGCTCGCCGATGGCCGGGCCGGCGCTGGCGGTTCCTGCCGGAACCGAGCAGGTAAACATCGGGATCGCGGTGCCCGGCGCCGAGGTGGTGTTGCTCACCGAGCACAGGGCGACGGGGTTGCAGGTGCTGCCGCCCAGCGTGGTGGTGTCGCAGACAAAGCGCGCGCGCTTGCCCGCCGGCGGCGTGAGGGTTTCTTCGATGCGCACCCCGGTGCCATAAGACGGCCCGTTGTTGGTGACACGCACGCGGTAGCTGATGAAGGTGGCGCCGCTGGTGAAGCCCACTGGGTCGGCCAGGTCGGTGGTGTTGACCAGCAGATCCAGCGCCGCCGCGGTGATGTTCAGCACCGCGCTCTGGCTGTTGTTGCCGTTGTCGCCACCCGCCGGGTTTTCGACCGAGGTGGTGGTGATGGCGGCGGTGTTGTTGAAGCTGCGTGCCGGGTTGCCGGCCATGAAATTGGCCCGCACCACCAGGGTGATGGTGTTCACCTCGCCATCGGCCATCGAACCGACGGTGCAGCTGAAGCCCGGCGCGCCGGGGTTGACCACCGCGCCGTCGGCGATCGAACAGCTCGAACCGCCCTTGGTGGAGGTGATCGAGTTCACCGTCAGGCCGGTGTCGCCAGCACCGAAGCTGAAGCTGTCGCTCAACACCACGCCCATGGCTGTCGACGGGCCGTTGTTGCGGTACGAGATGACGTAGGTGGCGGTTTCGCCGGCGCGAATGCTGCCTGGGCTGACCGTCTTGCCGGTGATCTGCACGTCGGCGATGGGCAGGATGGTGACGGTGTCCGAGGCCTGGTTGTTGGCGCTGTTGGGGTCGCCCTCCACCGTGTTGCTGACGGTGGCGGTGTTGGTGAAGGTGCCGTCGCTCATCGGCCGGTTGACGGTGATGGGCACAGTCACGGTTTCGCCTTGCGCGAGAACGCCGCCGGTCTGGTTGCAGGTGACCAGCCCCGTGTTCTCGGCACAGCTGAAGGTGGCGCTGCTGCCGCCGGACGCTGTGGCGGTGACCGCATTGACCGTGGTGCGCTCGCTGATGTAGGCCGGGACGCCATCGACGATGCGCACACCGGTGGCGCCCTGCGGCGAGCCCGAGGTGTTGGTGACGACCAGGGTGTAGGTGACCGAGGTCTCGCTGGTGGAGACCGTCTTGTCGCCGCCCGAGGGCGTGCTGGCGAGCTTGCTGATGCTCAGGTCCGGCTGCGTGGTGGTCGAGCTGACCGTGGCCGAGGCGCAATCGTTGCCGGGATTGGCGTCACCTTCGATCGGCGGCGACGTGGTGGCCGTGCCGGCACCCGGCGGCAGGCTGCTGCCCGTACAGGCCTGGTTGGTCAGCAGACCGTTGTTGACCGCGGTGGTGATGAGGGTCAAGGCAGGCAGCGAGGCACCCACTGCCAGGCCGGCCGCGTTGGCGTGTGTGCACTCCACCACGGCACCGCTGACGCTGCAAACCCAGGCCGCGGGCGAGGCGCTGACGAAGGTTTCACCATTCAGCACGTCCACCACCTTGAGCGGCCCGGTGGCTGTGCGCGGGCCACCGTTGGTCACGGTCAGGGTGGTGGTGAGGTTGCTGCCCTGCGCCACCGGGTTGGGCGACTTGGTCTTGGTCAGGCGCAGATCGGCGCCGTCGGGCAGCACGGTGACGTTGGCCGTGCGGGTGTTGTTGCCAACGACCGGGTCGGTACTGCTGGCGCTGATGACGGCTTGGTTGGTGTAGGGGGTGCCGCTGGGGCCGACGGTGGCGCCGTCCGGTGCGGTGGCCACTACGGTGATGTTGTCGGTGGCGCCAACGGGGAAGCTGGCACGCGAGCAGTTGGCGGTTTGGGCGCTGCCACTGCAAGTCCAGTTGGGGCCGCTGGCGGAAACAAAAGTCCAGCCTGCGGGCAGGTTGTCCGTCACCACCGCATTGTTGGCGACGGAAGGGCCGTCATTGCGCGGCTGGATCTGGAAGCTGACGCTCTGCGAGGCGATGGCCGGCGTGGCCGAAGTCACGGTCTTGGCGGCAATGTTGATGTCCGCGCCGGGCAGCAAGGTGCTGGTGGCGGTGGTGGTGTTGTTGCTGTTGTCGGGGTCGGCTGGCGCGCCGCTGGCCGGGGCCACGTTGGCACTGTTGGTGACCGAGCCGCTACCGGCATTCACCTTGGCGACGATCGACACCGCCGGGATGGCCGCGCCCACAGCGTGGGGGCCATTGCGTGTGCAGGTGACGACAACGCCACTGTTGTTGCAGCTCCAGCCACTGCCACTGGCTGCGACAAAGCTGGTGGACGGCGAAAGGTTGTCGGTCAGCACCAGTTTGCCGGCGTCATTCGGGCCCGCGTTGCTGACAGTCAGCGTGTAGGTGAGGTTGGCGCCGCCCACCACGGGCTCGGGCGCAGCACTCATGGCCAGCGCCAGATCGGCGCCATTGATCACGGTGGTGATGGCGCTTTGCACGTTGTTGCCGGCATTGTTGTCGTTGTCGGATAACAAGGTGGCGGTGGCGTTGATGGTGGCCGGCCCGGCCACCGTGGCCCGCCAGGTGAAGACGATGGTGCGGCTGTTGGCACCCAGCCCGCCCAGGGTGCCCAAGCTGCATTCCACCAAGGTGGCCGATTGCGCCACACAGTTCTGTGACCCCGGTGTGGCCGAAACGAAGGCGGCGCCGCTGGGAACACTGAATTGCAAACGCGTGTTCAGTGCCGAGTCGGCATCGTTGTTGTCGACCACCACGGTGTAGGTGTACGGGCTGCCGGCAGACACGGGATCGGGGTTGTCAACCAACGACGAGATCTGCGGGTCGGCGGTGGCGTGAGCCAGCATGGGCAGCGCCAGCAAAAGTGCGGCGCCCAGGGCCCGGCCACTTTGTGCCAGGCGACGTCGCCAGGAAGCGACCACGGGCGTGATCAGGGATGGCGATGCGTTCAGCGTCGCTGGGGCGAAATCTTGACGGGGGCCGTTCAACAGCTTCTCCTTGTCCCACCGTGGCGGCTCCAGAGGCCGCCCGGTAAGACGGGGTTTCTTTCGTCGCGCGCCAGAGCGCCGGCATGCGGGGCCGGATGCCCTGACAGGCCGGAATTCATAGCTTGTTCTCGTGCGGATGCGGCCCATTTCGGCACCCATGCGTCGACGAACGATCCTGTGGATGTTAGAAATGGCCTAACGCGGGGCATGGCCCGATAAGCTGAGCATTCAGGGCCGTGTTCAGGCCACTGACTTCAAGCGTCAACCCAAGACATCACGCGGGCCATCCCCGGCAGGTGCAGGTTGCCCCGATCTGCCGGTCCGGCCGCACTGACCGGAGCGACGACGTTGTTGCAATGGCCTTGAAAGTGGGTGAGCTGACGCGCCCGTGCAGCCGCTGCAGCCACAGCCAGACTTGCTGACAGGCATTGCCCCAGTGCGTTTGGCGCTGGCTGCGGGTGTGGGCCCCCGCTCAACCGGGCGGGTGGACCCAGCCGCTACTGCCCCCGCGCCACGCCGTCGCGCCGCGGGTCGGCCGCGCCGATCCAGCCGTCGCCGCGCCGCTGCAAAAAGCCCAGCCCGCTGGGCAGCGGCACCACGTCAACGCTGTGCCCCTTGGCGCGCAAGGCATCCGCCTGTGCCGCCGCCGGTGTGCCCGCTTCCAATTGCAGCTTGCCGGTGATGGCGGTGGAAACATGCCCACGCGCCAGCGCCTGGGCCGGTGTGCGGCCGTTGGCCAGCATCTCCACCAGGGCTTGCGCGATGTAGTCCACGATCTGGCCACCACCGGCCGAACCGCCCACCACCACCGGCAGCCCGGCGCGGTCGAACACGATGGTGGGCGCCATCGACGTCACGGGGCGCTTGCCCCCTTCCATGCGGTTGGGCGCCGCTTGGCCGGGCCGGGGCACGCCGGTAAAGTTGGTCAGGGCGTTGTTCAGCACCACACCACCGGCCACCAGGCGCGAACCGAAGTTCAGGTTGTTGGTGGTGGTCATGGCCAATGCACTGCCGGCCTTGTCGACGATGGCCAACTGGCTGGTGGCGTCGGCCACGGCGGCCTCGGGTGCCTGCTCAAGTTGTGCCGCTTTTTTGAGCACAGTGCCCGGACCCACTGTGGGCGTGGTGCGGGCCGGCGAAATCTCAAGCGCGCGGGCACGCACATAGTCGGCGGCCACCAGGTCTGCACTGGGCACGGGCGTGAAGGCCGGGTCGCCAACGTGGAAGCGGCGGTCGGCTTGCGCCAGGCGGCCGCTTTCCGCGTAGAAGTGAACAAACTCGCTGTTGTCAAAGTCGAACCGGCCGGCCGTGCCCGCAGCCGTTGTGCGGCTTTCCAGCATCTGCAGCACCTGCAGCACCACCACGCCACCAAATGACGGCGGCGCCATGGTGCAGACTTTGTAGACCAAAAACGGCGCGCACAAGGCGTCGCGCGTTTCGGGCCGGTAGTTGGCCAGATCGGCAGCGCTGATCAGCGAAGGCTGCGGCCCGCGCTGAACCGAGGCCAGAAAGTCGATACCTTTTTCACCCCAGGCCGATGCCGGGCCTTCGGCCGCCACACGCCGCAGCGTGTGGGCATAGGCCGGGTTGCGCACAAGGGCACCCACGGGCAGCACCTGGCCTTGTGCGTCAAAAAAGATGGGCAACAAATCGGGGTGGTCTGCTGCGGCGGTGGGTGCGGACAACACACCGTGCATATAGGCCGCCATCGGAAAACCTGATTCCGCCAATTCAATGGCCGGTGCAAACAGCGTGGCCCAGGGCAATTTGCCAAAACGCGCGTGGATCTGCTTCAACACCGGCAAAGTGCCCGGCACGCCCACACTGCGGCCGCCGCGTTGCACGTCGGCGCTTTTCAGCACGCTGCCGTCGGTGCCCACCGTCAGCGCCGCTGTGGTGCTGGCCGGCGCGGCAGACAGGCCGTCGAAAGTTTCCAGCTTGTTGCTGCCCGCGTCGTAGTACAGCACCAGCGTGCCACCGCCGATACCCGACGACTGCGCCTCCACCAGGCCCAGCACCATCTGCGCCGCAATGGCCGCATCAATGGATGAACCACCCGCATCCAGCATGCGCAAGGCGGCTGCGGTGGCCAAGGGGTGGGCGGTGGTGGCGGCCGATGGCGTCGGTGTGTCCAGACTGCGGCTGGGCGGGCCTGCCGGGGGCGCTACGCTGGCGCAGCTGGCCAGCCACAGGGTCGCAACGGCCAGGCAAAACGGGGCTGCAAAACGTGTCATGTCCATGAACCCGGTGGTGTGCAAAGGTGGATTGAAATTCCAAGCGGCCTTGGAAGCCCCCGCAGTGGGCCCAGCAGGCGGCGGAGCGACTGTAGCCCGGGCAAGCCAGCAAGCCGGCCCGCCACAAGACCTTTTCGTCTTGTTCAGGCCGTGGGCCAGGCCTTGGGCTGCGTTTTGACGCGCAAACGCGCACGCAGGTCGTCCAGCAAGGTGCGGGCGGGCAAAGACAGCACCCGGTCCTGCCGCCACACCAGATGCCATTGACGCCGCAAGGGAAAGCCCACCACCGGCAACACGGCCAAACCGTTGTCGGCGGGGTCCTGGGCCAGGGTGTGGCGTGACAAGACCGCCAGCCCCAGGCCGGCACGCACCGCATGCTTGATGGCTTCGTTGCTGCCCAGCGCCATGCGCGGCGGCCAGCGGACACCTTGTGCCTCAAACGCCTGCTCCGCGGCGGCCCGTGTGCCCGAGCCCGCTTCACGCGCCAGCAGCGGTTCACGGGTCAACTGGGCCAGCTTGAGCCGGCGCCTGGCCACCAGGGCGTGCCCCAGGGGCGCCACAATCACCAAGGGGTTTTCCAGAAAAGGCCAGCGTGACAGCGGCAGGTGGTTCGGTGGCAGCATCATCGCCGCCAGTTCGTCATCACCACGCTCCAGTCGCGCCACCACGGCATCGCGGTTCTCCACCGCCAGTTCAATCTGAATGCCCGGGTACTGCCGCGCAAACGGGCCCAGCAGGTCGGGCAAAAAATACTCGGTGGTGGTGACCGCGGCAATGCGCAGCCGCCCGCGATGCAGCCCCTGCAAGGCGGCGGCATCGTCTTCAAACGACTGCCAGGCAGCCCCCATTTCGCGCACCGCCTGCGCCAGCCGCTGACCCACCGCGGTGGGCTCCAGGCCCCGCCCCTGCGGCGCCAGCAGCACCAGGCCCAGCGCAGACGACAGCTCCTTGAGCTGCGTCGACACCGTGGGCTGTGCCAGGTGCAGGGCACGTGCAGCGCGGCCCACACCGCCCAGCCGAACCACGGCCTCAAAACTTCGAAGCTGGACCAGGCTGGCACGCGGCGCGCGGTCCAGCCCAGTCGAATGGATGACGTTATTCATTGGAGTTTGCGATATGTTTGATTGGAACATATCACTTGTTGGAATGCCCTGCTGACGGAACCATCCCGGTCACCATGCAAAACTTCCTCGACCCCGCGATCCTGTTTTTTGTCTTTGGCCTGATGGCCGGCACGCTGCGCTCCAACCTGGAGATCCCGCCGCAAATTGCGCGCTTTTTGTCGCTGTACCTGTTGATGGCCCTGGGCCTGAAAGGCGGTTTTGCGCTGGCCAAGTCGGGACTGACCGCGGAAGTGGCGGTCAGCTTGGTTTGTGCGCTGGTCATGGCCGTTGTGGTGCCACTCATCGGCTACGGGCTGCTGGTGCGGCGTCTGTCGCGTTTTGACGCTGCCGCGGTGGCGGCCACTTATGGCTCCGTCAGCGCGGTGACCTTCATCACCGCGGTGCAGTACCTGGAAACCCAGGGTATTGCCTATGGCGGCCACATGGCGGCCGCCATGGCGCTGATGGAGTCGCCGGCCATCGTGATGGCGGTGGTGCTGGCCAACTTCGCCCGCCGCCAGCAGGGCGCTCCTGTGACCGCCACGCCCAACGGCATCGGCAAGGTGCTGCACGAATCGTTCACCGACGGCGCACAACTGCTGCTGCTGGGCGCCATGGTGGTCGGGCTGGTCACCGGCGAAGCGGGCCAGAAGGCCATGCA
>JAHECB010000175.1 GCA_024641925.1 Betaproteobacteria bacterium | reverse complement strand
TCGGGCATGGACAGGCAAGGTGTGATGGCGGGTGTGGCCGGTTCGGCGGCGCCGGGAGTGACTGTTCGTGGGTGGACTGGGCGCAATTCGCACAGTGCAGCCGCTCTGGCAAGAGCAGAAGGGGGCAGTCAGGGACAGCAGCGCAAAAGTATGTCACGCCAGCCTGCCCAAGCTGCGTTTTGCAGGTGATGCCCTGCGCAGTTCAGCACACAAGCTTGGTCATGTCCCGTGCACTCGGACCCTAGAATCGTTGGCATTCATCCGTGGTGCTTGGCTCGGGCCTGTGTGCCTTTGTGCCATGCGCCGATGGCGCAAGCCCAGACAGCGTCAAACTTTTTGTCAGGCTCGGCCCGCCAACCCGGCCACTGGCCTTGGCGTGCAGCCGCAGCGCAGCCCCCCGGGTCCCAATCCGACATGACTCCAGCAAGCAACGACCTTTTCCTTGGCGCACCTCGCTTCCCGGGCGCTGGGGCGGCCAGCACCCAGCCGGCGCAGGACTGGCAGGGCCTGGCCGCATCCGGCCGGGCAGCAGCTGCAGGTGTGGGTGGTGACTTTGCCGTCGGTCAACGCCGGGCTGACGGCAGCGTTTTCCTGGCCACTGACCGCTTCGCGATGCAGACCATCTGCTACCGCGTGGACGGGCAGGACATCCAGTTTGCCGAAAAAGCGGATCAGCTGGTGGGTGGCAACCCGGAACTGGAGCCGCAGGCGCTGTTTGACTACCTGTACTTTCATATCATCCCGGCCCCGCGCACCGTCTTCAAGGGTGTGCACCGTTTGCCACCGGGCCGCACTGCGGAGTTCCGCAACGGGCAACTCGACATACAGCCCTACTGGACGCCCACTTTCACCGAGCCGGACAAGCCGGATTTCGGCCAGCTCAAGGCCGAGTTCCTGGACCTGTTGAAAGCTGCCGTGGCCCGCCAGCTGGACGGCGGCAAACCGGCGTGTTTCCTCAGCGGGGGCACCGACAGCTCAACCGTCACCGGCATGATCGCGGCCCTGGGCGGGCGCGATGCCACGGCCTACTCCATCGGCTTCGAGGCCGAGGGGTACGACGAGATGGAATTTGCGCGCATCGCCGCCCAGCGCTTCGGCGTTCAGCACCGCGAGTACTACGTCACACCCGACGACCTGGTGCGCAGCATGGGTCTGGTGGCAGCGTCTTTTGACCAACCCTTTGGCAACTCGTCCGTCGTGCCGGCCTATCACTGCGCCAAGATGGCGCATGAAGATGGCGTGACCCGCATCCTGGCCGGTGACGGTGGTGACGAGCTGTTTGGGGGCAACACACGGTATGCCCAGCAGGAAGTCTTCGGCATCTACCAGCAGGTACCGGGCTGGTTGCGCAAGGGCGTGATGGAGCCATTTTTTGGCATCGATGCGGTTGCGCGAACGCCTTTGTTGAAAAAGGGCAGCGGCTACATCCGCCAGGCCAACACGCCATTGCCCGAGCGTCTGCAGAATTTCAACCTGGTGCGCCGGCTGGGTTACGAGCAGGTGTTGACGCCAGATTTCCTGGCCCAGGTGGACACGCAGCGTGTGGGCGTCGAGCAGGCCCAGGTGTGGGCCGAGGGCCGAAGCGCTCATGAAGTTGACCTGCACCTGGCCTACGACTGGCGCTACACCCTGGCCGAGGCTGACCTGCCCAAGGTGCGCGGTTCATCCACGCTCGCCGGCCTGCAGACGGGTTTTCCGATGCTGGACGATGACCTGCTGGCCTTTGCCATGCGGCTGCCCGCGCACTACAAGCTGAATCGCCGGCAACTGCGCTGGTTCTTCAAGGAAGCACTGCGCGGCTTCCTGCCTGATGAAATCATCACCAAGAAGAAGCAGGGTTTTGGTTTGCCCTTCGGTGTGTGGGTGATGAAAAACCAGGCTCTTCGTGATCTGGCCAGCGACACCATGCGCAGCTTTGCCACACGGGGTGTGGTGCAGCCCGGCTTTGTCAAGACGCTGATGGACGAGCGCATGCCCGAGCACCCGCATTACTACGGCACCATGGTGTGGATCCTGATGATGGCCGAGCTGTGGTTGCGCGAACATGCGCCCAACTTCAAGTTGGCGAGTGCTTGATCGGGCCTTTGTCTCGCCCGGCTCTGTTGGCTCTCCCGGGTGGAACCGGGGTCCCTCTAAAATTTTGCGGCTTTGTCACTGGCGCAGTTCCGCACAACCCAGGCCATTGAAATGAATGTACAGAAAGAAGTCCTGCAGGCTCTAGACGATGTGCTCAGCCTGGACGGGCGCAGCGCCGGGTTTGACCGCGACACACCCTTGCTCGGCGCCATGGCCGAACTGGATTCGATGGCCGTGGTGACCCTGATCACGACGCTGGAAGAACGTCTGGGCATTGCCGTCAGCGACGACGAAATTGATGGCAGCACATTCGAGTCCGTTGGCAGCCTGGTGGACTTTGTCAGCGGTTTGCTGTGAAAGGCACTTGATGCCCACGGTCGGATACCTGAAGTCTGGTCCATAGTCTGATGCCCGCCGCTTTCGAGGCCTGTTTTTCAAATGCCGGCGCTGGCACGGCGCGTTTCTGCGTCTGGCACTACCCCACGCAATTGCAACCGCATTCGCTGGTGGTGCACGTGCACGCCTTTGCCGAAGAGATGAACAAGTCGCGGCGCATGGTGGCGCTGCAGGCCCGTGCGTTGGCGGCTGCCGGCCACGCGGTGCTGCTGTTTGATCTGACAGGCTGCGGCGACAGCCCCGCTGACTTCAAACAAGCCACCTGGGACCTTTGGCTTGAAGACGTTGCCGCCGCCTGTGAATGGGCCCGGAACCGATGGGCACAGCAGTGGCCGCAGCTTCCCCCTGCGCCTGCCGAGGCCTGTTGGCTCTGGGGCCACCGAGTGGGCTGCCTGCTGGCGACCCAGGCCCTGGCGCAATTGCCGGGAGCCTGGAAACTGTTGTTGTGGCAGCCCGTGGCCAATGGGCAGACCGCCTTGCAGCAGTTCCTGCGCCTGGAGGTTGCTGCAGCCCTGCTGGGCAAGTCGGCCGCTGACGGCAAACCTAGCGCACGACAGCGGCTGGCTGCAGGCCAGGCGGTTGAAGTGGCGGGTTACAGCGTGAATCCTGAACTGGCGTCAGGCCTGGCGGCGGCGCGACTCCATCCGCCCTCGACGGCTACTTCAGTAGCCTGGTTGGACGTGGCGCCGCAGATTGCGGAGCCCACGCCCGTGGTGTTGGCCGCATTGGAGCGCTGGCGTGCGGCGGGCAGCACGGTATGGCATGCGCCCGTGCAAGGGCCGACCTTCTGGCAAACCACGGAAATTGAAGACGCGCCCGAACTGGTGCCCGCGACGCTGCAGGCCCTGGCGGCGGCTGGTGTGCCCAGCCAGACTGACGACGGCCGAGCCGCGGCGGAGTTGTGAAGCCGATGGAGCAGGCACTCAACTTCAGGTGTGGCGACGATCGCCTGGTGGGTGTACTGGCCATGCCCCCGAGGCCTTGGGCCGTACCCGGTTTGGGCATGTTGATCGTGGTCGGCGGCCCGCAATATCGCGCCGGATCGCACCGGCAGTTCGTCACACTGGCGCGTGAGCTGGCGGCTGCCGGCCACCCGGTCATGCGCTTTGACGTTCGCGGCATGGGCGATAGCAGTGGCGCGCAGCGCGACTTCGAATCCTTGTCCGACGACATCGCTGCAGCCTTGGATGCCTTGGTGCAGCAGGTGCCGCAGCTGCAGCGCGTGGTGTTGATGGGCTTGTGTGATGGCGCGTCCGCAGCCCTGATTTACATGCGCGAGACGGCCGACCCACGCATCGCCGGGTTGTGCCTGCTCAATCCCTGGCTGCGGTCTGAGCAGTCGCTGGCCAAGACCCACGTGCAGCACTACTACTGGCAACGTGTCACCAGCAAGGCCTTCTGGCGCAAGCTGTTGGCAGGTGGTGTGGGCGTGCAGGCGCTGCGGGGTTTTGGGTCCGCCGTCAAAACAGCACGCGGTAGCGACGCGGCTGCCGGCTCCGACAGCAAGGTCGACTTCCGCACGGCGATGTTGCAGGGCTGGGCGCAGTTCAAGGGTCCGGTGGCCCTGGCCTTGAGTGACCAGGACCTGACGGCACAGGAGTTTGCTGGCGTGGCCGACAGCCAACCCGCCTGGCGCCAATGCACCACGCGCCCTGGTGTGCAGCGCTGGACGCTGGTGGGGGCTGATCACACGTTGTCCAGCGCCGCGTCGTCACGGGAGTTCAGCGAACATGTGCGTGCCTGGATGGATTCGCTGGCCGCCAATGCGGCCGTGCCCAAACAGGTGTCACCATGAATCAGGCCTGGTTTGTCGCCGAACACTGTTCCCTGGCTTGTGCGCGCAGCCGTGGCTTGGGCTGCAGACCGATCAACAGGCCGGGCTGGGTCCGCCCTTGCCGCTTTGACCTCCAACTAGGATTTCACCTTGTCTGCTGAAAACCAAGCCCCTACCGAGTCCACGCTGCCGCGGCCAGTGCGTGTGGCGCCCGCGCATGCGCCCATGTCGCAATTCGCCATCGTCAACGGACAACTGATGGTGGGCGGTATGCCGCTGGACCGGGTTGCAGCCCGCGTGGGTCAGACGCCGTTTTACGCCTACGACCGCGGCCTGCTGCGGCAGAAGGTGGCGCTGCTGAAAGCGACCTTGCCCCGGCAGGTGAAACTGCATTACGCCATGAAGGCCAACCCCATGCCGGCCGTGGTGGGCCTGATGGCCGGCCTGGTGGACGGTATTGATGTGGCGTCGGCCGGTGAACTGCAGGTGGCACTGGACGCCGGCGCCGACCCGGCCGAAATCAGCTTTGCCGGGCCTGGCAAGCGCGACATCGAACTGCATCAGTCGGTGGCCGCCGGTGTGTTGGTCAACGTGGAGTCCCTGCGTGAACTGCCAGCCCTGGCTGCGGCGTCCCAGGCGCTGGGTGTGCCCGCGCGGGTGGCCCTGCGTGTCAACCCCGACTTCGAGCTCAAGGGCTCGGGCATGAAGATGGGCGGTGGCCCCAAGCAGTTTGGTGTTGACGTCGAGGTGGTGCCTCAGGTGCTGGCCGAGATGCACCGACTGGGCCTGGCGTTTGAGGGCTTTCATCTGTTTGCGGGCTCGCAGAACCTGCGCGCCGACTCCATCTGCGAGGCGCAGCAGAAGAGTTTTGCCCTGGCCGTCCGTTTGGCCCAGCACGCCCACACCCCAGTGAAGTTCCTGAACCTGGGAGGCGGATTTGGCATTCCCTACTTTCCGGGCGAACTGCCGCTGGACCTAGGGCCTATTGGTGCCAATCTGCACGCCATCCAGGCGCAGGCGCAGACCGAATTGCCGCAGGCCAGCCTGGTCATCGAACTGGGGCGCTATTTGGTGGGTGAAGCGGGCGTCTACGTCACCCGGGTGGTGGACCGCAAGGTTTCGCGCGGACAGGTTTACCTGGTCACGGACGGTGGCCTGAACCACCATCTGTCGGCGTCGGGCAACTTTGGCCAGGTGGTGCGAAAGAATTATCCGGTCACCATCGGCAACCGGGCGTCGGCCGCCGAACGCGAAGTGGCATCGGTGGTGGGGCCTTTGTGCACGCCGCTGGACCTGCTGGCCGACCGCATGGACCTGCCCAGGGCCCAGATCGGTGACCTGGTCGTGGTTTACCAGTCGGGCGCCTATGGTGCCTCGTCCAGCCCCCAGGCGTTTCTGGGTCATCCACGCTGCGTTGAAGTGCTGGTGTAAACCCGAAGAATTCGGGTAAGGACCAGCAAGTCACAGGCCCTTGCCGGGTGGGCCGTAAAATGGCGGGTTGTCCGGGGGCTGTTGCCGCCTGGGCCCAACCTTCACTACGCCACAGGACGGTTCACCGTGTTCATTTCTCAAGCCTTCGCACAAACCGCGCCTGCCGCCGCCGGCGGTGGGGCCGAATCCACCATGCTCAGCATGCTGCCGCTGCTGCTGATGTTCGTGGTGCTGTACTTCATCATGATCCGGCCGCAGATGAAGAAGCAGAAAGAACACAAGGCCATGGTCGAAGCCCTGGCCAAGGGCGACGAAGTGGTCATCGCCGGCGGCATGCTGGGCAAGGTGTCCAAGTTGGGCGAAAGCTACATGCACGTTGAGGTGGCCAATGGCGTTGAAGTGCAGGTTCAGCGTGGCGCCGTGGTGCAGGTGCTGCCCAAGGGCTCATTCAAGTAAGCGGATGCCGCGTCGGCTGCAGGGTCGGTTGGCTGCGGCCTGCTGTTGACAGCACCGGCCTGCAGCATCCAGGCGCCATTTTTTGCGTACCGGTCCTGAACGGGTACGTCAGTTTCCTTAGGAATTGTTCATGAACCGCTATCCCTTGTGGAAGTACGCGCTGCTTGGCGTGGCCTTTTTGGTCGGGCTGCTGTACACCGCGCCCAACTTCTTCGGCGAGGCGCCGGCCGTTCAGGTCTCCAGCGGCCGATCGACGGTTCGTGTCGACGCTGGCACGGTAGAACTGGTCTCCAAGGCGCTGACCGCCGCCAACGTCAGTTCCGATTGGGTGCGTTTTGACGGCAACTCGGTGCGGGCACGTTTCAAGGACACCGACACCCAGATCAAGGCCAAGGATGCGATTGCCAAGGCGCTGAATCCCGACCCTGCTGATGCCCGCTACATCGTCGCGCTGAACCTGCTGTCCAGTTCACCGGCCTGGCTGACCAAGCTGCACGCCCTGCCCATGTACCTGGGGCTGGACCTGCGGGGTGGTGTGCACTTTCTGCTGCAAGTGGACATGCGGGCTGCCGTCAAGCAGGCCGTGGACACCTATTCCAGCGAGGCGCGCAACGCGCTGCGCGAAAAGCGCGTCCGCTTTGCGAACCTGACACGCGAGAGTTCGGGTATTTCGGTCACCTTGCCGGACGCCGCCGCGGCCACCTCGGCGCGTGACCTGCTGTCCGACCGCCTGCCCTCGCTGCAATGGACCAGTGAACCGGTGGCCGACGGTGTCAAGCTGTCCGGCCTGCTGCTTCCCAAGGCCATCAACGACATCGGCAAGCAGGCACTGCTGCAGAACATGGAAACGCTGCACAAGCGGGTCAACGAACTCGGCGTGGCCGAGCCGGTGATTCAGCAGCAGGGCATCGACCGCGTGGTGGTGCAGCTGCCGGGGGTGCAGGACACGGCGCGTGCCAAGGACATCATCGGCCGCACCGCCACACTGCAATTCCGGCTCGTTGAAACCAGCCCCGGCGCGGCGGCTGAAACCGTGCCGCAGCGGCGCAGTTTTGAGGGCGCGCCCAGCACTATCGGCCTGAAGCGTGACGTCATCGCCACCGGTGACCAGCTCAAGCAGGCCAGCGCCACGCTGGACCGCGACCAGCGGCCGGCGGTGTCGGTACGGCTGGATGATGTGGCGGGCCGCGCCATGCGCAACGCCACACGCGAAAACCTGGGCAAGCCCATGGCCATCGTGTTGTACGAAAAGGGCAAGGGCGAGGCCATCTCGGTGGCCACCATTCAGGGCGAGTTCGGCACCGACTTCCAGATCACCGGCAACTTCACGCCGCAGGAAACCGCCGACCTGGCGCTGCTCACACGCGCCGGTGCGCTGGCCGCACCCATGGAGTTTGTCGAAGAGCGCACCATCGGCCCCAGCCTGGGTGCGGACAACATCGAAAAAGGCTTTGACAGCGTGAAGTACGGCTTCATCGCCATCGCCATCTTCATGTGTGCCTACTACATGCTGTTTGGTGTGTTTTCCACCGTGGCGCTGGCCTTCAATCTGCTGTGTCTGGTGGCGGTGCTGAGCATGCTGCAGGCCACCTTGACGCTGCCGGGCATGGCGGCCATCGCGCTGACGCTGGGCATGGCCATCGATGCCAACGTGCTGATCAACGAGCGTGTGCGCGAAGAGCTGCGCAGCGGTGCAGCACCGCAAGCGGCCATCAACGTGGGTTACGAGCGGGCCTGGGGCACCATCCTGGACTCCAACGTCACCACCCTGATTGCCGGCCTGGCCTTGCTCGCCTTTGGCTCGGGCCCGGTGCGCGGCTTTGCTGTGGTGCACTGCCTGGGCATCATGACCTCGATGTTTTCCGCTGTGATGTTCTCGCGCGGTCTGGTCAACCTCTGGTACGGGCGCAAGAAGCGCCTGAAGGGTGTGTCCATCGGGCAGGTCTGGCGCCCGGATTCATCATCCACCGCGGTGGCCACCGCATCCACGGCCGTTGCCGTGGACAAAGCCAAGGCCTGACGGCGGCGCACGGAGCAAACCATGGAATTTTTTCGCTTCAAAAAAGACATCCCGTTCATGCGCCATGCGCTGGTGCTGAATGGGGTTTCTTTCATCACCTTTGCCCTGGCCGTGTTTTTCCTGGTCACCAAGGGCCTGAACCCGTCCATCGAATTCACCGGCGGTACGCTGCTGGAGGTGTCGTACGCGCAGTCGGCTGACGTCAGCCGCACCCGCGATACGGTGGACTCCTTGGGCTTTGGCGAAG
Source organism: Betaproteobacteria bacterium (assembly GCA_024641925.1). Lineage (GTDB taxonomy): Bacteria > Pseudomonadota > Gammaproteobacteria > Burkholderiales > Burkholderiaceae_C > Rubrivivax. Next base: position 2,029 of record JAHECB010000175.1, on the reverse strand, counting down.
CCCAGGTGCAGAACTTCGGTACCTCGCGCGATGTGCTGATCCGCCTGCCGGTGCGTGAAGGCACCAAACAGGCCGACGTGGCACCGCTGGTGTTTGACGCGCTGTGCAAGGCCGAAAGCGGCACGGTGGGCACGAAGCAGGGCGTGACGCCGCAAGGCGAGCAGATCAGCCGCCCCACCTGCTCCACGGCCAACGGCACCGAGCCCTTTGTGCTGGCCCGCAGCGAGTTTGTCGGGCCGTCGGTGGGCGCAGAGCTCTACGAAAACGGCGCCTGGGCCTTGCTGGTGACAGTGTTGGGCATCATGGCCTACCTGTCGATGCGCTTTGAATGGAAGTTTGCCGTGGCCGGCATCGTGGCCAACCTGCACGACGTGGTCATCATCCTGGGCTTTTTTGCCTTCTTCCAGTGGGAGTTTTCGCTGGCCGTGCTGGCCGCCATCCTGGCCGTGCTGGGTTATTCGGTGAACGAATCGGTGGTGATCTTCGATCGAATCCGTGAAACATTCCGTAAATTCCGCAAGCTCACGACCCCGCAAACCATCGACCACGCCATCACCAGCACCATCAGTCGCACCATCATCACGCACGGCAGCACGCAGATGATGGTGCTGTCGATGCTGTTTTTTGGCGGGCCGACACTGCATTATTTCGCTGTAGCGCTGACCATCGGCATCCTGTTCGGCATCTACTCGTCGATTTTCGTGGCCGCGGGTATCGCCATGTGGCTGGGTGTCAAGCGCGAAGATCTGGTCAAGAGTGGCGGCGGCAAGGATCTGGACCCGAATGACCCGAATGCCGGGGCGGTGGTGTAGAGTGGCTTTTTACACCGCTAACCGTGAATAATTCCTTGACATGGCCACTCGTGCGCCGCCTGACAGCATAGCCACCCAGGCCCGGCGGCTCTACATCGAAGAACTGGTCAAGGGCCTGACGCCGTTGGTGCAGGCGGTACTGGACGGCACCAGGGCCTTGCTGGACAAACCCAGCGAGCATGCGGTGTTCCAGCGCCGACGCGACCTGATGCAGAGCCTGCAGACGGGCGCACAGGGTTGGCACCGTGGCATCGTCAACGGTTTGCGGGAACTGCTGACCGTGGGCCGTTCGGCTCACCGCCCGGTAGGCGGCGGCCAACTTGCCGATGCCGATCGAGATACGCTGAGTCTGGTGTCGGACGACACCATCGACCTGGAAATCGTCACATCCCGGCTGGCGCTGGCCATCATGGACCGCGCCTCATGGGAGTTCGCCGATCTGCGCTCCCGTGTGGCGCACCTGGAAGGCCGAACCGAACTTGATCCCCACGACATGCTGCGAGCCCATGTGCTGGCCCGCATCGTTTTCGACGCCTGGCTGGCAGCCAAGCTCGATCTGGTGGGCTGGCGCGAAGTGCAACTGACGTTGCATGAGGAGTTTGCGCTGCTGGTCGAGGAGTCTTATCACGAGGCCAACCGGTGGATGGCTGCGCAGGGCGTGCTGCCCGAGGTTGATCTGCGCCCCTTCATCCGGCGTTCACGAACCCACCCTAACGCTGCCATGGCCTGGCAGGCGGGCAGCAGTTTCATGGGTCTGGGCCCGGGCGACGCGCCGGCCCTGTCGGCACCGGGTTCGTCTATTTTTGCGGCTGCGCTGGGCGCCAGCGTGCCCGCCGGCCGCCAGCTCGGGGGCTGGCAGGGCACCGACAGCCAGGGTGGCATGTCGCGTGTAGGGGACGAAACCCGATTGATGACACGCTCTGCGCCGCTGGCACGGGGGCGTGAACACGCGGAAGCGGTGATGGGCCGCTTGAACCGGCTGATCGGCCGCCACGTGCCGGACTTCAGTGCCAGTTCTCGCGCGCAACGCCTGGGCGGCCCTGTATCGGTGCCCATGTCCATACCCATGTCGGTGGGTCTGGAGCGCGCCATCAGCCAGGCGCAGATCGGTATCCAGCAGCGTCTGGCGCCCAGCGGGGCACACGACGCCTTCCAGGTCACCACGCCGGTATTGCTGGAAGAACTGCACCAGCGCAAGCAGGTGCTCAAGAAGGCTG